>CAXHAT010000191.1:0-15115 GCA_964014485.1 uncultured Deferribacteres bacterium | reverse complement strand
TTGCTCATTGCTCATTGCTCATTGCTCATTGCTCATTGCTCATTGCTCATTGCTCGACCGCTTTCAAGATAAATCGGTATAGAAAATCAAAAGGCCGAATCTCATCCGGCCAGCGTTGCGCGCCGCCGGTGACAACCACAACCATGTCATGTTCTGGAATCACGAAAATGAATTGGCCCATGTAGCCGTAAGCTGCGAAGAAGTCTTGCTTTTCGCGTTTGTCCAGGTTGTGTCTTTCGTAGGGCAGCACCCACCACATATAACCGTAGGCCGCGGTGTATTCTGATTTCTTTTCTGCAAAAGGAACGTGCCTTTGCGTTGCTTCTTCAACCCATCCTTCCGGCAAAATGCGCTTTCCGTCCCAAGCGCCGTCATTGAGAAACAAGAACCCGATTTTCGTCATGTCGCGCGGCCGCAAGTGCAAGCCGCCGCCGGAGTGCGGAATTCCACGATGACTGTACCACCGCCTTTCAGAGACACCCAGAGGCTGGAAAAGAAATTTATCTGCAAATTCAATCGTGCCCATGCCCGTTGCATTTTGCAAAAGACCGCCGAGCAACACGGCGATTCCGCTGTTGTAGTACCATTTTTCTCCGGGCGGACGATCCATTTCGTAATCAAGCACAAACTTCATTTTATCGCCGGAAAATCGATTCAACGGTCCAAGATGCTTTTCGCCGAACCACGCCATGCCTGTTTGCATTGTCAACGCGTGCCGGAGATTCATGACTCGCTTGTTTTCGTCTAAATTGGCGACGGTTTCGTATTCAGGGAAAAACGACAAAACCTTTTGGTCGAGAGACTGGATAAATCCGTTTTGTATCGCCGCTCCGACTAATGTCGAAGCGATGCTTTTTGTCACCGATTGCAGCGTGTGCAAATCGTCTTTATCGTAGCCCGCGAAGTATTTTTCAAAAACCAGATAACCGTTTTTGACGATCAGCAGCGAGTGAATGGCGCGATACGGATCTCCGGAGGTAATTTTGTCGACCAATTGGTTGAGCAGACTTTCATCGAGACCATGTGCAGAAAGCAGAGCCGTCCGCCATGCCGTTGTTGGCCAATAATCGCGCTCTTCAGCTTTGTTGATGAATGGTTGTTTTAGACTCGACGCTCTCAGAACGGCGGCATTTACAGCCAATTGAAAAATGAAAAGAAAAAACATGTAATTGGAGAGAGTTCGCATTAACGATCTTCGGGTTTTAAGCTTGGCAATCAATTTAATCATACCGCAAACTCTCCACCGGATTTGCCAGCGCGGCACGAATCGCCTGTGCGCTCACCGTCAAAAGCGCAATCGCCAGCGCCAATCCGCCCGCCGCTGCAAATACCTGCCACGAAATGTCAATTCGGTAGGCAAAATCCTGCAACCACTCGTTCATCGCCAGCCATGCCGACGGCCAGGCAATAAGATTGGCCAACAGCACGAGTCTGACGACGTCCTTCGAAAGCAATGCCGCGACGCTGACTGTCGTCGCGCCGAGGATTTTTCGGACGCCGATTTCTTTTGTGCGCTGCTCGACGGCGTAGGAGATGAGTCCCAACAATCCCAGGCACGAAATGACAGCGGCCATAAATGTGAAAACCGTCACGATTTCGCCAAAGCGCGCATCGGCGCGATGGATTTTGGCAAAACTGTTGTCGGCGAAAAAGTATTCATAGCCGCCGTTCGGATTGAATTCTCGCCAGGTTTCTTCGATCGTTTGCAAGGTCGTCGAAAGATTGTCGGCGTCCAGGCGAGCCGAGAGAAAAGTGTACCAAAAGGATTCTTTCATTTTGTGCAAAATCAATGGCTGAATGGATTCCCGGAATGAAGCCATGTGAAAATCTTTCACAACCCCAATCACGCGGCCTTTTTTGTAATTAAACTGCCAGCCGATCTGTTTTCCCAAAGCATCCTCCGGCGTTCCCCAGCCAAATTCACGTACGGCGGATTCGTTAATTAAAAAAGCGGTCGAGTCGCCGACTCTTTCGCGCGACAGATTCCTGCCCGCGACCAACTCAATTTCAAAAGTCGCGAGAAAATCTTCGTCGATATTGAAATTTTCCATTTCGACGGCTTCCTGAAATCCTTCGACGAAGACCGGGCGCGTGTCGAAGCTTTCAAGGTTCGCCGGGATGCGCGAGGATGCACTGGCGTTTAAGACACCGGGTTTCTGCTTGAGTTCATGAATGAGCAAATCGGCGTTCTTACTCACCGGCGCAACGACGACTTGCTCAATGTTCGCGCCGAGGTTTTTGCTGCGAACGTACTCGAGCTGCCCGGAAATGACGATTGCCGCGATTAGCAAAAAGATAGAAGTCGCGAACTGGAAAATGACAAGTCCTTTCCGTAAACGGGACTTTGTTAAAACGCCGGAAGGAGAACCGCCTTTGAATGCCGCAATCGGAGAAAAACGCGAGATGACCAATGCCGGATAGCTGCCCGCCAAGATTCCGGTAAAGATCAGAATTCCAGCCAAAGCCAGAAAAATAAAGCCGTCTTCAAAGTAGTTGATCCTGACCGCTTTGCCGGCGAGTTGATTGAAATAGGGCAGAACCAGTTCGGTCAACGTGATCGCGAACGCTAAGGCGAGCAGGCAAAAAAACAAGGATTCGCTGAAAAATTGCAAAATCAAGGCTTGCCGCCGCCCGCCAAGCGTTTTGCGCATCCCGACTTCCTTGGCGCGCTTAAGCGCGCGGGCTGTGGAGAGGTTGGTAAAATTGATACACGCAAGCGCCAAAATGATCACGGCGATCGCTGAAAACAAATACACGTATTGAATGCTGCTGACCGGCTTCATTTGCGTGTCCAGCCCTGAGTAAAGATGAATATCGCGCAGCGGCTCCAGGTCGAGCATGAACCAACTTTCCTCGCTCTCAAGATGAGGCTGGACGCGGCTTGTGACAAATTCAGGAAATTTTTGCTTTAACGCTTCGGGATGATAATTCTCAGGCAGCAAGACGTAAGTCCACAACGAGGTAAACCACGTCCAGGGGAATTCTTCATTCGCAACGATTTCCAGCGAAGCGAGGAATTCGAAGTCGAAGTGCGTGTTATGCGGCAAATCTTCGAGTACGCCGGTGACGATTAAATCAGCCGGTCCCGCCCAGCCTTCGTAGTGAATAATTTTCCCGACGGGATTGTCTTCGCCAAAGTATTTTTTCGCGGCGCGCGCCGTCAAAACGACATTGTTGGGCTGCGATAATGCAGTTTCAGGATTGCCGGAGAGAAAAGGAAATGTAAAAACTTCAAACACCGTCGGGTCGGTGAAAAAGAACTTTTTTTCGGCAAAGCTTTGTCCGCCGTAGCTCACCACGCCCTGAAACCCTTCGCGAAAACGAATGGCGTCGAGCACTTCGGGAAAAGCTTCTTTTAAAGCCGAGCCAACGGGAAAGGATGTATTGGCGGAATCGAATATTTTATCCTCTTCGCGTCCCGATTCCGCGATAACGCGATAGATTTGATCGGCTTTTTCATGTGAGGATTCATGAGACAATTCATCGCGCACATACAGCGTGATCAACAAGCAGCAAGTCAGCCCCAGCGCCATCCCCGCGAGATTGATGAGCGAATAAGCCTTGTTTTTGGAAAAAACTCTGACGGCGATTTTTAAATAATTTGCGAACATTTTCCCTTGATAGCTCCCAGCTTTACGTCTAATTACGCTTCTTTTGAATTGTTTAACTGATGTTACGCATGCCAACGTATTGCCTGTTGCTCAAACGTGAACATGGTTTCATTAGCGCCGGGCTTGATCCCGGTGACGCGCGAAGCGCTCATTTTCATCTCTTCCGCTCCCGAAACGTCAGCAATTTTTCATGCGTAGTTTTTTAGACAGAACCCACGATTTTCTTACTCGAAATTCACGAAAGGGTTAATCAATTTTGGTAATGAGTTCTTGAAAAACTCACTAAACATGAAAGCAATTGCCGAACAATCCGGAAATCCAAAGGATTGACGCCAAATAAAACAAACAACCTGGTAACAAATAAAGTTTTTCAATGAAGTCAGAATGATGGAAGGCAAAATAATGAACTTCTTTAAAACCATAATTTTGACTGCCATTATTTTGTCTTAAAATTTTCTTCGTTTTCGGAGAATTTGCGGATATTGTCTAATAAATAATGCCAGGAAAATTGCTGAAACGTCGGGACGGCTGTCTTCAAAAATCTCCGCTCTGAAGAACGGAGCTAATGAGAACCAAAAGTTGCTCACGGGCTTTGGTCGCGTCTGCCAGTCGGCGCGTGAGTAACTTCAATTACTTAATCTATTCATATCGCAAACTCTCGACCGGATTCGCCGTCGCGGCGCGGATTGCTTGCGTGCTGACGGTCAAAAGCGCGATGAGCAAAGCCAAGCCGCCCGCCAGCGCGAAAATCCACCACGACGCTTCGACGCGGTAGGCGAAGTTGTCCAGCCATTGATTCATTGCGTACCATGCCGCGGGCCAGGCGAGGATATTGGCCAGCAGCATGAGCTTGGCAAATCCTCCCGATAGAACGGCAATGATGCTCGAAACCGATGCCCCGAGCACTTTTCGCACGCCGATTTCACGCCTGCGTTGAGCGGCCATGTAGGCGGAAAGCCCAAGCACGCCGAGACAGGTGACGAAAATCGCCAAACCCGTGAAGGCGAGAAAAACATTGAGGAAACGTTTTTCCGCGTTGTAGAATTGTGCGATGTTTTCATCGATAAAATCGAAAACAAAAGGCTGTTCCGGGGCGAGTTTTTGCCAGGCGTTTTCGATAAAATCCAGCGTAGCCGGCAACTCAGCCCCGCTTATTTTGACGGCCATCGTCGTCAGCGGCGTGGTTCCTTCGGTTGAGAGCGAAAATACCGTTGGTTGAATTTCGGTATGCAATGAAGCCAAATGAAAATCGCGTACAACGCCGATAATTCTCGCCTGTTTGCGTCCCCAGCTTGCGCCGTCGAAAATGCGTCCTGCGAGACCTGTTCCGACCGGCGTTTCCAGCCCCAGGAATTTGGCCGCTGATTCATTGATGATGTAGGCTTCGTTCGCATCCGTCGAGAATTCGCGGTCAAAAGCGCGCCCTTCGAGAAATTCCGCTTGCAGCGTCTCAAAGAAATCGTGCGAGACCACGATGGTCGGACTCATGACCGTCTCTTCACGCCCTTCGATTTCGTACTCTCGCCAATGGCTGATTCGGGCGGGCAAAGTGTTGTTGGTCGCTGAAACAAGCTGAATCTGCGGATTGCTGGTGAGCAATGTGCGAAATTGTTCGAAGCGCCCGGCGATTTCATTTGTCGGCAGCGGAATGGTCACGACGAGCTCTGATTCGAATCCGAGTTTTTTGTTTTGCAGAAAGGTGATTTGGCGATAGACGAGCAACGTGCTGGTTAAAAGCGTCACGGAAGCGATGAATTGCACGAGAACAAGACTCTTGCGCAGACCGAGCTTTTTGCGTCCGCCAGAGTCTCCCTTGAGCAAATTGATCGATTGAAAGGCGGAGAGAAACGCCGCCGGATAACTGCCCGCCAGCAATCCGATCAAAAGGGAGAACGCCGTCAAACCCGCCAGGAAAGGAAGATTTTGCAGCAGGTCAACTTGCAGCGTTTTGCCTGAAAGCTCATTGAAGTACGGCATGCTCAATTCGATCAGAATCGCCGCGAACAATAGAGCGGCAAATGCGGTCAAAACGGATTCGCCGAGGAATTGGAAAATCAACTGTCCGCGGCTCGCCCCTACCACTTTTCGCAGGCCAACTTCAGCGGCTCGCCCCGCAGAACGCGCAACCGCTAAATTCATGTAATTTATGCAAGCCATGAACAGGATGATGACGGCCACTGCGGAGAGCAGGTAAACGTACAAAATGTCGCCGTTAGCCCCAATTTCGGCAGCGAGATTTGAATGCAGATGAATATCACGCAGAGGTTGGAGAAAATACGTGCGGCTTTCGGCGAACTCTTGGTCTTTCGATTTCAGGTATTCGCCGAGTTGATGCTCGATGCTTTCCGGACTCACGCCTTCAGCCAATTCGATGTAGGTGTAATGGCTGGAACCCGAAGCATTGGTCAAAATCCAGTTCGCGTAGGATGGTTCCGCCGTTTTGATGGAAAGGATCAAATCGCCGCGAAAATGGCTGTTGGCGGGCATGTCTTCGATCACGCCGGTAATTTTGACTTGTACGCCGTTGACCTCCAGCGTTTGGCCTAAGGGATCGCTGTTGCTGAAATATTTTTCCGCCAATGTTTTGGCCATCACCATGCTGTTTGGCTCTGCCAAAGTGGTGGCCGCATCACCGTGGATGAGGTTGAATGAAAAGACGTCGAAGAAATTTTCATCGACGTAAAGCAGGTTTTTCTCAGAAATGATTTGCTCGCCGTGCCTGACCACGCCGCTGCCGCGAACATCCAGCCGGACAGTGTTTTGAATATCAGGAAAAGACGTGTCAAACCAGCTTTTCATCACGTAGGTCGTGATCGCGGCGCGCGTTCGCACGTCCCCGCCCTGATCGTATTCCCCGGCGACGCGGAAAATGCGCTCGCCCTTTTCGTGAAATCGATCATAGGAAAGTTCATCCTGCACAAACAGCAAGATCAACGCGGTGCATGCCACGCCGACCGCGAGACCGATGACATTGATAAATGCGTTGGATTTGTTACGATTGAGCGCGCGGAGGGCGGTTTTCAAATAGTTTTTCAGCATGGTTTCTTTTGTTAAAGAGTGATTGGCGTAACCATGAAGCGGTAGAAAGGTCACGGTTAAATGACCGAATCAGCAGAATGAGAAAAGCCAACAATTGTACCATTTTGATTTTTGGGTGAGTTAGGCTGGGCGGGGGAAATAACGAAATGACCGCTTATACGCTGACAAAACACCGAGCGTTCGCCTGCGAACAATTCGCGGGCGTGCGAAAACACATCGGTCGTTAAAACACGCTAAAGCGTGGTCTACAAACGACCGAGCTTCTCCTTACGCTCAGAATAGAAGAATGCTCTGTCGTTTGTAGTTCAGCCTTAAGGCTGTTTCTTGAGCGTCCCCATTTCCGAATCGTGCTGTTTTTGATGACAACTCAATGTGGGATGACTATTCGTACCGCAAACTCTCAATCGGATTTGCCAACGCGGCTTTGAGCGAGCGGAAACAAATGGTCAAAAGCGCAATTCCCAGACTCAGCGCTCCCGCCGCTAAAAAGACCCAGACGGACATGTCGATGCGATACGCAAAATTTTTCAACCATTGCGTCGCCGTGAAATACGCCAAAGGCCAGCCGAGCACATTGGCGAGCAGCATGAGCTTGACAAAATCCCTGGAGAGCGCCGCCACAACGCTGGCGACGGAAGCGCCGAGCACTTTTCGCACGCCGATTTCTTTGGTTCTGCGATTGGCCGCCAGCAGCGCCAGTCCGAGTAAACCCATGCTTGCGATCACAATCGTCAGTAATGACGAAAGCGCGAGAATTTTTCGCCAGACTTGCTCCTGTGCGTACTGCCGATCCAGGTTTTCATCCAAAAACGAATAGCGAAATTCACGATCCGGGACGACTTCTTTCCATCCCGCTTCCATATGGCGCAGCGTTTCCGGCACGTCTCCCGGCGCGAGTCGGACAAACAAGGAGTAAAGGCCATGACGATCAGGATTCATGTGCAGAACCAGCGGTTGCAATTCACGATGCAGGCGGTCGATGTGAAAATCCTTGACCACGCCGACAATTGTTGGCGCGGCTGAGGTGCTGTCCGTTTGCAAGTCCGGCAATTGCTTTCCGAGGGGATCATCCCAGCCGAAAGCGCGCACGAGCGCCTCGTTGACGATAAGAGATTCTTTCACGTCGACCGGCCGTCCATGGTCGAAATCACGCCCGGCGGTCAGCTCGATTTTCAGCGTTTCGAGATAATCCGGGTCGACGCGAATCAGGCGCAGAGTCTGCCATTCACCGCTTTCGTCTCTTGCCGTTCTCGTCTGCCAGCCGCTGGTGAAAGAACGGTCGCTGGCGCCTGCGCTGACGACGCCCTGCATTTGCGCCAGTTTTTGCTTGAACCGCTCGCTGTTCGTTTCACCGTAAGTTCTGACAATTGCCACTTGCTCTTTGTCAAAACCGAGGTCTTTGTTTTGCATAAAAGTGATTTGCTGCGTCATCACGCCGGTCAAAATGAGCAAGCCGACGCAAAGGCCGTTTTGCAGCACGACCAGCCAGCGCGTCAGGCGGCCTTTGCTGGCGATGCCCAATTCGCCCTTGAGCACTTTCACCGGTCTGAAGCGTGACAAAATGAGTGACGGATAAGCCCCCGCGACAACGCCTGTGACGATGACGATAAAGAGCAGGCTCAGCGGCATGCTCCAATTCTGCGTGTAGGAGATTGTGAACTGCTCCGCACCGATTAAGGTCAGGAACGACGGCATGGTCAATTCCGCCAAAACCACGCCAATACCCAGGGCAATCAGGCTCAAAAGAATGGTTTCTCCCCAAAATTGCATCGCGACTTGCGAGCGTTGCGCACCCAGAACCTTGCGCATTCCGACTTCCGTCGCACGGCTGGAGGAGCGACCTACGGCAAGCGTGACAAAATTGAAGCACGCGATGGCGAGAATCAAAATGGCGACGATGCTCATGCTGTACAGCGTTGTTGTGCTGCCTTGACGGGTGTAGTGGCTGTTGACGTCGTCGTTCAAATAAACGTCGTTCAGCGGCTGCAATTCCGCTGAGATGATTTCGTCAAATTCGCCCAATTCAGAAAGCGACTGATTGCCGCGGAAGCTCTCCCCGACGTGACGCCGCAGAAACGATTGAAGCTGTGAGGCGAAGTCCTTTGCGGCGCTGGCGTCGTGCAATTGCAAAAACACGGTGGAATATCCAGCCCAATTGCTGTTTCCGCCGAACTTGGGGCCGTCGCCAAGCGGAATGATGAAATCGAAATTCAGACTGGAAGTTTTCGGAGCGTCCTTAATCACGCCGGTGATCTGGTAGTCTTCTTCTCCGGCGAGACGAACGACTTTGCCGATGACTTCTGAGTACGCGCCGTCTTGAATCCCAAAAACTTTTTGTGCGAAGGTTTTAGATACGACCATGTTGTTGGGCGTGCTGAGCGCTGTTTCTACATCCCCGGAGATCATTGGGAAGGTAAACATGCGCAAAAAATCGGGATTGACTTCGGCTTGTCTGCCGGTGTAGGATTGGTCTTGATAAATAATTCGCGAGCCTACGCTAATGAATCCGGAAGCGTGTTTAATTGAGGCGAATTCTTTTACAATCGCGGGAGGCGTTGTCGCCGGAAAGAGCGTGTTTCGAATGGTGAGATTGTCGGCGCGGCTTTCCTTCATCACAAGGCGGTAAATTGAGTTTGAATTCTCGTGGAACGCGTCGAAACTCAACTCACGCAGCACGCCCGCCGCAATGAGAATGCAGCACGCCACTCCAATCGAAAGCCCGAAAATGTTGATAAAGGCGTAGAGCCTTTCTTTCCACAAATTACGCAGCGCAATTTTGACGTAATTTCTAAACATGATTACACCTCACACCATTCTTGAAAACCAGATTGCCGCCTTTCAGCCGGACGCTGAATGGAATTTGTTCTTAAAAGACAGTCTGTGGTCAATTCTGGTTTGCAGATTCCTGCGGGTCGCTGGAAATGGGATGAGGTTTGACGGCTTGTCATTCATACTTCAAGCTTTCGACCGGATTCGCCAGCGCCGCTTTGATCGCCTGAGAGCTGACCGTTAGAAGTGCAATCGCCAGCGCAAGACCGCCCGCCACGGCGAAAATCCACCACGAAATTTCGTTACGAAAAGCGAAGTTTTGCAGCCGGGAATCGATGGCGAAACAGCACACCGGCACGGCCACGGCCAATGAACCAGACTTTTTTGCCAACGCAAGATGACAATCTACGAAAAGAGGCAGGTAGTGAAATTGCCGATAGTGATCCTGCCAAAACAAAAGTGCTTTTGATTTCGTTTGATGTGCATTATATTTTGCTCAACATGCATTCTGATGAAATTTGCATCAATCCAGGAGTGTGAAATGCCGTCTTTACAGGTTCGTGATTTACCGGATCCAATTTATTTTAAGCTGAAACAGGAAGCGCAAAAGGGACACAGGAGCCTTGCTCAACAAGCGGTCATTACTTTGGCCAAAGGCCTTGACGTTTCCATCAAAGCTTCAATGCGCCGCGAAAATGCACTTGCTCGAATAGCAGAACTGACTGAAAAGACGAAAGAATTTGATTTACCTGACCCTTTGCTGCTCATTCGGGAAGATAGAGAACGATGAACTATGTTTTGGATACAAGCGCGGCGATTGAGATAGCATTTTCACGAAAAACGGCGCCTTTCTTTTCTTCTATTCTAGAAAAAGCGAACTGGGTTATCGCGCCCGATCTTTTTATTCCGGAAGCCGCTAATGTTTTTTGGAAATATAATAATTTTCAAGATCTGCCAATTGACCTTTGCGAAGCATTGCTGGATCAAACGCTTGCCCTGGTTGACGACTTTGTAAATTCTCGTCTCTTGTTTCAGGAAGCGTTTGCCTTAGCGTGCCAAGCGGGACGTCCGGTTTATGATGCGCTTTATTTGGTTGTCGCACGCCGCCACAACGCGACACTTTTGACGCGAGATAAGAAGCTCGTGAAGCTCGGCAAAAAATATTCGATCAAAATTGCAGCGCAATGATGAATTGAAAATCTGCGATGAGCTTCAAATTATCTTTCACCCGCCTTTTTCATTCACACCTCAAACTCTCTACCGGATTCGTCAGTGCCGCCTTGATCGCCTGAGAGCTGACCGTTAGAAGTGCAATCGCCAGCGCCAAACCGCCCGCCACGGCGAAAATCCACCACGAAATTTCGTTGCGAAAAGCAAAGTTTTGCAGCCAGGAATCGATGGCGAAATAGCAAATCGGCACGGCGACGGCCAATGCCACGCCAACGAGCCAGGCAAATTCTTTTGACAAGAGCAGAATCAAACCCGGCACGCCCGCGCCGAGTACTTTGCGCACGCCGATTTCCTTCGTTCGCTGCTCGGCGGCGTAGGAAGCCAGCCCAAACAAACCCAGGCAGCCAATGAAAATCGCCAGCACGGCGAAGGCGTTGAAAATCTCGCCTAACCGCTGTTCGGCGCGATATTGCTTGTCGTAATCCTCATCAACAAAGAAATACTCGAACGGCGTGTCCGGCAATACTTCCCGCCATTTCCGTTCAAGAAAACCCAACAATTCGGACGGATCGCCGGAGCTGATTTTCAGGGAAAGGTATTGGAAATTCTGCGGACGCAGCAGAATCATGAGCGGCGCGACCTCTTCGTGCAAAGACTTAAAATGAAAATCCTTGACCACGCCGACGCCTTGCGGCCCCGTGAACCCGGTGAATTGTTTCCCGAGCGCGGAATCGGGGTTGGCCCAACCGAAAGCTTTCACCGCGGCTTCGTTAAAAAGGGCGACTTTGCTGTTGACGTCGGTGGTGATCTCGCGGGAAAAGCCGCGTCCGGCGAGCAATTCTATGTCAAAGGTTTCGAGAAAATCATGGTCGACGAACAGCAGATTCATCTGCACGCGATTATCCGGGTTTTGTTGATCGCCAATGAGATTGTTAGACAGGGCGCGTCCGGGGACGCTGTGGCTAAAGGTTGCGCCCAACACCGAGGAATGTTGCGAGAGCGCCGTCTTGATTTCTTCATAACGCTGCGGCAGGTCGCTGCGTCCGCGCACGGTGAGCGTGAGCATTTGCTCCTTTTCAAAACCGAGATTTTGTTGGCGCAAAAAACTGAGCTGACCGGAAATGAGCATGGTTCCGGCGATCAGCGCGATGGAAATGGCGAATTGCAGCACGACCAGCCCGCGCCGCAGCAACGTCGCTCTGGAGAAATTGCCGCTCTTGCCAAATCCCATTTTGCCTTTTACCGTTTCAATCGGGCGGAACGCTGAAATGAAAAAAGCCGGGTAGCCGCCCGCCAGTAAACCGACAAACACCGCGATCAGCGCGTACGACTTCTCCTTCCACAACGCCCGAAACGCGATTTTGAGATAATTTTTAAACATGATTTTCTCCGTTGAACATTGAAATTAGCCACGGACGGCGCGGATTTTACACGGAAAAGTGCTTTTATGACGAGTCGAAAGCCGACTCTTGCCTAACGCCGAAGGCGTTCCACAACACAGCCCAGGGTTCGCACGAACCCTGGGAACCGACACACCGAGAAACCAAGAATCCTGAAAGGATTCAACAAAACAACGCGGCGGAATTTCCAATCCGATATGCACAATGCCTTTGGCTTTCACCCCAATTCCCGTCGGCCAAATTTCGTGAGTAAATTCACCCGCATCCTAAAATACTCGCGACTTTTTTGTGATGAATTTGCCTTCAAAAGGCGCTGGAGAACATGAACAGCCTTCAGCGTGTCCGGGCGGCGTTTTCATGAAACCAACGTTTCCAAATCTATTTTTTCTCGCTCACTCACCGCTCTCGAATTGCCAACAAACGTGCCAGCCCGCCGGTTTGAGCGTGGCGCTGGCCGACGCCCGCGACGGCGGTATCCGTAAGCAAACACGCGGCGCCCGCTGGCGAACAGAACCGGCGCGACTTTTCGTTGCACGGCTGCGGAGAAATGTTTAATCTATGACGCCTCAGGATGTGTCGCGCCGGCTCCGGCCCCATGCCAGGAATGGCGTTCAGATAAGAATGCGGACAGGTTTTGAACTCAATGCCATAGGAGTGCAAAAATGTCTATTGAGAAGTACTACAAATGGAAAGATGAGCAAGGCGAATCATTCATTCCGGTTCCTCTCGACGGCCTGGATTTGCTTCATGATCAGTTTCTAAACAAAGGCACGGCGTTTTCAGCCAGAGAAAGGGAAGAATTCCATCTGGAAGGTCTGCTGCCGCCCCACATCACGACCCTGGACGAACAAATAGAACGCGTCTACGAAGGGTATCTCAGCAATCAATCGAACATTGACAAATACGCTTTCCTTCGCGCTTTGCAGGATCGGAAGGAAATTCTGTTCTACGCCCTCGTTTCGCAGCATTTGGAAGAGATGCTGCCGATTATCTACACGCCGACTGTCGGCGAAGCGTGCCAGCAGTTCAGCCATCGCTTCCAAATCACCCGGGGGCTCTACATCACGCCGGACAACGTGGATGAAATGCCCGAAATGATCCATCATTTTCCTTCCCGAGATATACGCATCATCGTCGCCACCGACAGTCAGGGAATTCTGGGCATTGGCGATCAAGGCGTCGGCGGGATGGGCATCCCCATCGGCAAGCTCTCGCTGTACGTTTTGGGCGCTGGAATTCATCCCGCGAGCTGCCTGCCAATTACGCTGGACGTAGGGACGAACAATGAAGAAAGATTAAACGATCCTCTTTACCTGGGCGTGAAGCAACACCGAATCACAGGGGAAGAGTATCATCGATTCATCGAGAAATTCGTCCAAAATGTTCAAAAGTGCTTTCCCGATGCTGTGCTGCAGTGGGAAGATTTCAGTAAAGACAACGCCTTCAAAAATCTGGAACGCTTTGAAAACGAATTGCCGTCGTTCAACGATGATATTCAAGGAACGGGCGCCGTTACGCTAGCCGGGATTCTCTCTGCGCTCAAAATCAAAAAAGAGAAGTTGGCGGACCAGCATTTTGCCATTTACGGCGCGGGCGCCGGCGGAGGCGGGATTGCGCGACAAATTCTCGCGGCGCTGACCAATGACGGCTTGACGCAAGAGCAAGCCTTGGAACGGCTCTTCCTGCTTGATTCGAAAGGCCTGATTCTGAACAACCGCGACGCGCTGGAGAACTACAAGCGGCCGTTTGCAAAAGACGCCTCGCTCGCGTCCTCCTGGCAGGTCAAAACTGAAGGCCGGATTAGCTTGGCGGAACTGGTCAAAAACCAAAGAATTACCGTGCTTGTCGGCGTTTCCGGGCATGCCGGATCATTTGACGAGGCGCTTGTTCGGAGCATGTTGCAATACACCGACCGACCTTTGGTTTTTCCGCTCTCAAATCCCACCTACAAAAGTGAAGCGACGCCCGACGATCTGTTCGCATTTACCGACGGCAAAGTGCTCACGGCGACCGGCAGCCCTTTTCCAAACGTTGCTTTCGGCGAGCGAGAATTTCGAATCGGGCAGGGGAACAATGTTTTCATTTTTCCCGGCGTTGGCTTGGCCGCCATTCTTGGCAATTTTGAAACGATTTCGCCTGAAGCGTTTACCACTGCGGCGGCGGCTTTGGCCGAATGCGTCAGCGGGCGGGATTACGCGGAAGGCGCGATCTATCCGCGCGTTGAGTATTTGCGCGATATTTCGGTGCATGTCGCCAGGAGAATTCTCGAACAGCATATCGACGACAACCCGGAATGCGGCTTGCGCAAGGATGACCTGGAAGAGCGGATTCGCGCGGCCATGTGGTCGCCGGAGTACTTGCCGTACAAGCGCGTTTAGGCTGTGAGGCCAACCCCGTGCTCAGATGTTTGGGCAAAAAGCGCGGTCTTAATTGAATAACAACCGGCATAACCCTGCCGAGGCTTTCGAGAAAGCTCCCGCTTTGTCATTCCGGAGGAATCTTTGTTATCGCCCAGTGCAGATTAAGTAGGTGAACCTAAATATTTTGATATTAACGTCAATCTAAATCGTTAAAAAACAACAGATCAATTATTTGAAAAATATTGTTCATCTACTTGCGCTCAAAAGCTCAAGGGTTAGATCAAAAAGGACGCTTTCAGCATGACAAATTGGGATATTTCGAAAGCCTCGGCAGGGTTGAAATTCGATCCATCCGAAAGCGGTTGACCGACGTATACGCTGCTCGCCGCCTGATATAGTTGAACAAGGCGACGGCGCGACATTTTATTGCGCCAACCCTGAAAAATGTTTACCCTGAAACCCGATGTAAAAGACAGACCATTTAACCCGCAAACGAGGGGACAACCAACCATGCCAAGCCGCACCAACCCCGTCCCCATGTTCGAAAACCACCCCGGCCGCAAATTCGTTGGAGAAATGCTGAGGACGCTCGCCGGACATATCGAGTATGTAAGGAGTGTTGCGTTCAGCCCGGACGGCGCCACCGTGGCTTCCGCCTCAGATGACAAGACGGTGCGCTTGTGGGAGGCGAAAAGCGGCAAGGAAGTGGCGCGGCTCGCCGGGCATACTGGTGGAATTAACGGTGTTGCGTTCAGCCCGGACGGCG
>CAXHAT010000190.1:0-15122 GCA_964014485.1 uncultured Deferribacteres bacterium | reverse complement strand
TCCAAACGTCAGAAAAAGCTGTAATAATTGCCCTTCAAGCTCTATCTTTAAAGGTGCTAACCAAATAAAGAACAGAAACTTAAAGGGCAAAAGATGAAACTTTTCAAAAAGCAGTTAAATTTCGATTTTGACAACGCCAATTGGGACGTAGATCCGGCGCTTTTTATTATGCACCACATTTTGGAAAATCGTGAAGATTTGATCCTTTTATTTCAGCCTTGCTTTGCCAACGCCAAAGCGGAAACGACCGGCGTTGTCGGCCGCGACGGCATGACGCTTGAGCAAGTGGTTCGCTGCACGATCTACAAGCAGCACAACCGCCTGACTTACGCCGAATTGAGCCGGGCCGCAGCCGATTCAAAACTCGGCCGCACCTTTATGAAAATGGGTCTCAGAAAACAATTTTCGCCGCAAACGCTGCAGGAAAACATCTCGAAAATCACGCCTGAAGCGCTCGCCGCCTTTGACCGGGCGCTGACGCTTTTTGCTCTTGATCTGGACGTTGACTCAGGCAAGAAGGTACGTCCCGATTCTACGGTCATCAAAACCAACATCCACTATCCGACCAACGCTTCGCTGTTATGGGACGGCGTTCGCGTCTCGTGCCGCCTGCTTCTGCAAGCCAAAGCCCTGCTTCATGAAATCCGCTTTCGCAGCTATCGCAAAGCCGGGAAGAAACTGTTTTTCAAGATTGTCAACACCAACGGCAAAAACGCCAAACAGAAGCGCAGGCCGCTGTTCAAGAGACTGCTTAAAGCGCACAAGGCCTGCGAGAATCAAGTCGTCGAAGCCGCCGCCGCGCTTTCAGACTGCATCATGAGCGACGAGATTGAAGAAAGGAAGCGTCAAAGGCTCTTGCGAAAACTCCAAACGCTTTTGCCCAAAATGCAGCAAGTCGGCGACGTCGCTCGCCGATGCGAGATAGACGAAGAACAAGTGCCGGTCGCCGAAAAGCTCTTTTCAATTTTTGAAGACCACACCGACTGTATTTGCAAAGGCGGCAAGAAGCCGTTCTTCGGTCACAAGGTCAACTTGACCGTGGGGGAAAGCCAGCTTATTTTTGACTGCATCATCGAACGCGGCAACCCTGCCGACGTTGAACTTTACCCGAAAACCATCGATAATCTTCAAGAAAACCTGAGCATCGTCCCCGACTCCATCGCCTCGGACGGCGGCTTTGCCAGCCTGAAAAACAGAGACTACGCCTTGGCAAAGGGCGTCAAAAACGTCGTTTTCAACAAAGTCAGGGGCGCGCTTAAAAACGTCGCCTCCAGCAAGAAAATGGAGACCATGCTCAAAAAATGGCGCGCCGGCGTTGAAGCGGCTATCTCGAATTTTAAACGTGGACTCAACGCAGGAACTTGCACATGGAAGGGCTGGCAAGCCTTCCAAAAATTCGTCTTGTGGAACGTCATCGTTTTCAACTTGCGTGTGATCGCACGTTTTGTCGTTAAAAACATGAACTGAAAAAGCAACAAGCACGACGAGCAAGGCAGACGTACGCTCTGTTTCAAGTTACGAAGCCAATGAAACGGCCAAAGCGCCGTTTGATGCCAATAATGACGTGAAAAACAAGAATAAGCACAACAAAATGATGATAAGGCGTCATCCGGTTAATGCATGACGGGACCCAGAAACGCCAATAGAGGGTTTCCGGATGGACACTAAATATAGATGCGCGCTTAAGATACGCCAAAAAAAAGCATCCCAACTCGTAAAACCGGATTTTGCTGGAATGCGCTTGCCCGCAATCCGTGTGAGTTTTATTTTGACGTCGTCATTCACTTCACCGTCGCGAAGCCTTCCGGGTAGAATCAAAATTTTTTGAAAAGGGAGAATAAGCCATGCGTTTGCTCAAACGAATCTCGCTGACCGCCATCGCTCTGATTTTTCTATCTTCTTTTACACAAGCTCAGATTCTGATCCCTGAAATGGTGGTGGAATTGAAATCCCCGACCAGTGTTGCGGTGCAGCCGCAGGGAAAATTTGTCGCTTACACGCTGCGCATGATGCGGGGCGCGGACGAAGATAAGGGCGGGAGCTGCACGGAAATTTGGGTCGTTTCGACGGACGGCAGCGCGCCGCGTCAATACACCAGCAAACCGCTCTCCGCTTCATCGCCCGGCTGGACGCCCGACGGAGAACACATTACTTTTTTGAGCAAGCGGACGAGTTTTGATAACAATACTCAGGTTTACGCCGTGCCGCTCAACGGCGGAGAAGCGCGGCAATTGAGTCATGCGCCAAGGAGCGTCTCGAGCTATGCGTTGTCGCCCGACGGGAAATGGGTGGCGTACCGAATGCGTGACGAAGAGTCGAAAGAAGTCAAGGACGCCAAGAAAAAGGGCTTTGACCAAATGGTGATCGATACCTGGACAACGATCACGCGCGTTCACGTTGAAAATTTAGAAACGGGCGAAAGTCATGTGATCACAAAGGACGACGTGAATGTGTGGGCGTTTTCCTGGTCGCCGGACGGGAAGAAAATTCTCTATCGCGCCAGCGAGCGTCCTTTTACAGACGACAGCTACATGTACACGGATAACTACGTCGTTTCTATGGAAGGCGGCGCAGGCGAGCTTGTTTATGATACGGAAGGCAAGCTCGGCAACCCCGCTTTTTCGCCGGACGGTCAAAACATTGCCTGGCTGGGCGCCACCAGTTTCAATGATCCGGCGACGGGGACGCTGTTTGTTAAACCAGTCAACACAACCGCGCCGAAGAACCTCATGCCGGATTTTCCCGGTACTGCTGATAGATTTGCCTGGAAAGACGCCAAGACGATTTATCTCAGCACGCTCGAAAGAACGCGCACTTTTTTATATGAAGTTGATATTACTTCAGGAAAATTCAAGAAAATCGCCGGCGGCAATGATCCGGTTTTTCGTGGTTTGTCCGTTTCAAAAGGCGGCGGCGTCGTTGCAACGTTGGGCAGCACGTCAACCCACCCGAACGAAGTGTTTGCGCTGACAAATAAGAAAAAGTCATTTTCCCGGCTTACAGATTCCAATCCCGAACTTGCGGACATGAAATTCGGCGAGCAGGAATCGATTGCGTGGAAAGGACGTGACGGTCTTGAAATCACCGGCGTGCTCGTGAAGCCGGTCGATTTCGACCCCAACAAGAAATATCCGCTCCAGGTGCAGGTTCACGGCGGCCCGGAATCAGCCATGCTGGACGGCTGGAATACCCGCTATAGTCAGCCGGTGCAAATGCTCGCTCAACGCGGCTTTGTCGTACTGATGCCAAATTATCGCGGCAGCACCGGGCGCGGCGTCGCATACACGAAGGGCGACCACAACGATTTGATGGGCGAAGAAATGGAAGACAATCTCGCCGGAATCGATTTTCTCATTGATCAGGGTTTTGTAGACGGCGACCGTGTCGGCATTGGCGGGGGTTCATACGGCGGATACACTTCGGCGTGGGCCGCGACAAAACACAGCGATCGTTTTAAAGCCTCTGTTGTTTTTGCTGGTATCGCGAATCAAATTTCCAAGGCCGGGATGACGGACACGCCGGTGGAAAACGCGGGCGTGCATTGGAACGTCTGGCTTTATGACGACATGGACCTGGTTTGGGATCGTTCGCCAATCAAGTACATTCGCAACGCTAAAACGCCGACATTGATCGGCCACGGCGAGCGTGACTTACGCGTCCCGACCGGTCAGGCTTATGAGCTTTATCGCGGCTTGAAGCACATGAAAGTGCCGACGGAATTGATTATTTATCCGCGCGAGCCGCATGGTCTGCGTGAACGCGCGCACCAGATTGATTTTTGCCGCCGGATGGTAAAATGGTACGAAAAATATCTTAAAGGCGAAGCGACGAGTTAAACCGATGCAGCTAACATTTGAACGTAAAAAAATGCAATTGCGCCACACTTGGCGCATCTCTCGCGGGGCGACAAACGAGAAAGAGTACTGGTTCGTCGCTCTGGAAGATCAGGAAATTACTGGTTATGGCGAGGCGGCGCATAACACCAGGTACGGCGAAGATTTGGAAAGCATACGCGCTTTTCTGAGCGAAGCGCAAAGTGTTTTTGCAAAAGCCGACCCCATGGAGTTTTATGAAATTAATCGTAAAATTCACCGACTCGCAGATGGTCAAAACGCAGCAAAGGCGGCTTTGAACATGGCTTTGTTAGACTGGGTTGGGAAAAAACTCCGCGTCCCGGTTTATCAACTTTTAGGCTTGTCGCCAAAAACGAAAGCCTTGTCCAGCTATTCGATTGGCATCGATTCGCCGGAAAAAGTGCAAGAACTCGTTCAGGCGGCGTCCGACTACCCGATTCTAAAAATCAAACTGGGCGGTGCAAACGACAAAGAAACAGTGCGCGCGATTCGAGAAGTGACGGATCGCACAATCCGAGTTGATGCGAATGAAGGTTGGGAGACAGGGAGTGAAGCGCTGGAAATGATCGAATGGCTCGCGGCAAAGAACGTCGAATTTGTGGAACAGCCGCTGCCTGCTGGAAAATTTGACGAGGTCGGATGGCTTAAGCGGCGATCACCGTTGCCGATTGTTGCTGACGAAGACGTTTTAACGGCGCGAGATATTCCGAAGCTTGCGGAATGTTATGACGGGATAAATATTAAGCTGATGAAAGCCGGGGGAATTTTGGAAGCGAAACATATGATTGAAACGGCAAGGCTGTTCGATCTGAAAATTATGCTGGGATGCATGGTTGAAAGTTCGCTTGGAATAACAGCCGCCGCACAGCTTGCTCCGCTAGTCGATTGGCTTGATCTGGACGGAAATCTGTTGATCAAAAACGATCCTTTCAAGGGCGCTTTTATGGCTAAAGGGAGGATAGCGCCGCCGGCCAAAAAAGGCTTGGGCGTCGAAAGGAAGTAACGCATTTTGTTCTGCATCTGAAAAGAATCAAGTTAGAAGTTAATTTTAGGCTAAATTAATGAAAGCGTTTCGCAAAACCGCATGCTCTAATGTTAAAAAATCATAAAGCCGAACACATGGGAGCACGAAATATTACATGTCGGCAATATTGAGATAAAACAAGGGTTTCCGGATATTTTTTCTTGAATTTCTATGCCGCCTTATCTATACTCGCGCATCAAAATCACCCCGGCATGCTCCGAACCTATCGATTAATGCGAGAAACGTTATGTATCTGCTGAAAGTGACCGCCTCTGAACACTTCGACTCTCCGAATTCTTTCTCCTTTTCTCGACTCAATTCTTACATGACCCAGGAAATTGACGTTTCTCATCATAACCGGGCTGGTCAAAATATGCCTGTTATTAATTGGCATTTTGCGAAGCAGCTACAGGAACGTCGCAAGTCCGACATGGCGTTAAAATCGTGCAAGCTTTCGGCGTTAGACGTAAGCGAACATCCGGAAGCGCCTAAACGCATCTATTCGCTCAGAAAACCTCCTTCTGATAATATTGTCTTTTTGACCGCCAATCTGGAACGCGGGCTCAGTGATATTATTTTGTTTCAACCCATTTTACGCGCATTTTCTGAAAAATTGAAAGCGGAAGGATTACCCGGGAAAATCCATATTTCAGGCAGCAACGAGTTCAGACATTTATTTTACAAACAAGATTATCTCGATGAATTTTTGCCGGAAGCGCCGACGTTAGAAACGCTCTCAAAATATGATTATTTTATGGAAGCCGGCATCAAGCTTGAAAGATTGAAGACCATAGCCTGCGTGTCAGACTGGAGTGAGATCGATCTTCGAGCAAAGATCAATCTGCCGCCAGGCGTTACCGAGCGATGGATAGAGCGCTTTAAGGGAAACAAGCCGCGCGTCTTTCTGCATTGGCACGCATTCGACTCCAAACGGATTTTGCCGATTGAATGGTTTAAGACAATAGTGGAGCAATTTCCAAATGCAGATTATTATTGCAGCATTTACGGAGAGAAAAATGACGGGGAAATTTACCCGGGAGGACCGGTGAATTTATGGCCGCATGAAGAAAATATTCTGGATTTGTTCGGCGCCCTTTCATGCATGGACGCAGTCGTGACGACAAACACCGGGATCGCACACGCAGCCGGGGCGATTGATCGACCGACGATTACGATCTTTACCGGCGTGCTTTACGGTTGGGGTGATTTTTGGCCGAATCATCACAAAGAACTTTACCCCAGCTTGCAACCGATTGGACTCTCCGAGAATTTGTCCCTTCCGCCCGAAGATATCGTCAATCGCGTCGTTGCTGAATTAAAACGCCTAACAGCGGGATGAGCCGGTTAAAATTGTTGAGTTATGCGCGCTGGCGAAACAGCACATGGATGCGCTCGTCAGTCATGCGAGGATTGTAAATCTGAACCAGTTCCCAACTGTTGTCATAACCTTCGATCTGATTTTTTAGTGAGTTGATTCTGTCGCCGGAAGCGCCGTAGCTGTCGTTCGCGATTTCTTCGCTGGAAGCCGCGCCCCACTGAAAAGACTCAACGCGATAATTGTATCGCTTGCTCTTGCCGTTCACTTTAACTTCTACTTCCGCCGCTTGCTCCGGAAGCATTCTGGGGATCGGGATGCACACGTCGTTCATTTTAACTCTCCTGTTTTGGTCACAATTACTGAACGCCTTGTAAAATGAGACACGTTTTCTCGCTTTACATTCGATGAGAATTCAATAAAGTATTAAAAAGTAAAATTTCAACAGAAGTTTCGCCAATTTGGGCGCAAGTGATTATTTTATCTCTCGACCTGACACTTTTTGTGAGCTGCATTTTCGAGCCGCCGAAAAGTCCCGTCTTGTCATTCTGAAGGAATCTTTGTTATCGTCAAGTGCAGATCATGCCCAAAAGTTCAAGGGTTGGATCAAAAAAGATGCTTACAGCATGACAATTCCGGCTTTTTTCGCCAGCTTTAGAAGCCTACATAAAAAGTGTCAGGTAGTGAATATTTTATCTGCGATCGCATGCAAGCACAGTACGTTTTTTTCTTTTTGTACCAAATGAAGCCAGAGAAACTCAACGCCTAAAATGCCGCTCCCAGTCGCACATTCTCTTTTGGGGTTCAGTTTAAGACAATTCCAGACCTTACCGCTGTTTGGCCGTACGTGGCGGGACGTCCTTTTTTGCGTCATACTTGCCAATCTTCCAGATATCGATTTTTTACCGGGTCTGTTGGTCGGAAATCCAAATCTACACCACCAAACTTACACGCATACGCTTGGCGCGGCGCTCTTTGTCGGCGTTGTCGGCGGATGGTTCTTTGCGCGTAAATATGGCGGTTTTTGGCGTTACTTTCTTTTTGTCGGTCTGATTTACTATTCTCACAACCTGCTCGATTTTTTCAATCAAGACGGTCGGCCGCCGTTCGGCGTCATGCTTTTCTGGCCGTTCAGCGAAGACTGGTTTATGTCATCCCGCGCCTTTTTCAGTCCCGTCCACAAATCCTCCGATTCTTCGACTTTTTTCCAAAGCGTTTTTAGTCTGCAAAACCTCTTTGTAGCCGCTAAGGAATTGTTAATCTTGACGCCAGTCGCCCTCGTGGCAACGATTTGGCGCAGAAGATTGAACAAGAAAAGGTTCGGCTCTCCTTAGTTCAGAATACAATGGCTCGCCGTTGTACGAGCGTCGATTCTGTTCAATTTCCATTTCAGAAAACCGCATTTTTAAAACGAGTTTATGCAAAACGCGCCAACGCTCGACATTTCAGTTGTCGTGCCGATGATGAACGAAGAAGAATCTGTAACGCCGCTTTATGAAGCAGTAACCTCGGCGATGAGCGCCTACAAAAGGCCGTACGAATTGATCATCGTCGATGACGGCAGCACGGATCAAACATTCCCGATTTTGAAACGGCTGGCGAGCAACGACGAGCATCTTAAAGTCATTAAATTTCGCAAAAACTTCGGACAATCCGCTGCAATGGGCGCCGGGTTTTTGGCGGCGAAGGGCAAAGTTGTCGTTACGATGGACGGCGATTTACAAAACGATCCCAAGGACATTCCCGCCGTTGTTGAGAAGCTGGAAAACGAAGGCCACGACATTGTCAGCGGATGGCGGAAGAACCGGAAAGACAAGCTGATTATCCGAAAAGTGCCGAGCAAGATCGCCAACTGGATCGTCCGCAGAACCACGCGCGTGACCTTACATGATACAGGTTGTTCGCTAAAAGCTTACCGCCGAGACGTCGTTGAAAAAATTCGACTTTACGGCGAAATGCACCGGTTTATCCCGGCGCTGGGTCGCATCGAAGGCGCACGAATTTCCGAGATCGTGGTCGATCATCATGAGCGCAAGTTTGGCGAGTCAAAGTATAACATCACCCGAACGTTTCGCGTGATCATGGATTTGACGACGCTGAATCTGTTGCTGAAATACTTGACCAACCCGCTGCACTTTTTTGGCGCACTCACTTGCGGTTTTTTGGGTTTTTCGATGCTGGCAACATTAGGATTTCTTGGGACGCTGCTTTTCGGGAACGAGCTTATCGCCGAAGAGCTGAATATTCAGGGCTCCTTGATATTTCTGACTTTGGCCGCTGCCGCCAACTTTGTGTTTTTCGGGCTAGTGGGACAAATGGTCGTTCAGAGCGGCGAGAAGCGCGACGAACGACTTTATGACGTTCAGCAATACTCTTGAGTAAATGATGTTACGCACTTGCCAATAACACATGCCGTAGATTGATTTCCGGCAGAGTCGAGTATTGTGATTGAAAATAGTGCTGTTTGACTTCCAAAACGTTTTCTAAGGTCATTCCTGTCCCCGCCTGCGCGAGGATAAACTCCGGCAGGAATCCAGTGGCCGTGCACCATTTTCTGGATTCCTGCCGGAGTTTATCCTCGCGCAGGCGGGGACAGGAATGACATGTAGAGCAAAGTTTTTAGTCAAATGCTAAATCATTGGTTAGTCGCGTAACATCAGTGAGTAAATAAGAAGCAGATGACTTGTCGCGGAGCGCGTTTTTAGAAGTTCCGTTTTAAACGAAGAGCAACATGACAGACAACTCCGGAACAATCAGCCTTGAGAAAGAAAGATTAGAAGGCAACGGGCCAGTAGCTGCGCCTTCCATCCCTGCCGAAAATTCGGAGAGAGCTTTGGTGAAACCGGTTCTTTCCGTGATCATTCCGATTCAAAATATGGAAGAAAGCGTTGACGGGTTTTATGAAGACCTTATTGAAGGTCTAAACGCCTACGGTCACCCGTTCGAAGCGGTTTTTGTCGATGACGCCAGCACGGATTCCACTTGGCATTTGCTCGACGTTATCGCCCAAAAAGACAAACGCATCAAACTCATTCGGATGAGAAATGCGTTTGGTGAAGCCAGCGCTCTGGACGCGGCGCTGAAGCATGTAAAAGGCGAGATTATTTTGTACGCCGCCGCGCGCGTTCGGCCAAATCTCAAAACTGTGACGCGCTTGCTTGAGAAACTTGATGACAACTACGATCTCGTCGTTGGCTGGCGTGAACCACGCAAAGATTCTGAGCTCAATCAAAACGTTTCCCGCTGGTTTAATCGGATCGTGAGCAAGCTGATTAAGGTCGAACTGAACGACGTCCACTCCGGCGTTTTTGTCACGCGGCGCAACGTCTTGGACAATCTAACGCTCTACGGCAATCTCAATATTTTCCTGCCGATTCTGGCCGCGAATAAAGGCTACCGCGTCACTGAAGAAAAAATCGAACAATTGGCCGGGCGGTTCCGGCAATCCCGTTATCCGACCGAATACATTCAGCGCGCACTAGACATCGTGGCTGTACTTTTTCTCACAAAATACTCCAAAAAACCCCTGCATTTTCTCGGCTTTTTCGGCATGGTGTTCACGTTGGCCGGGGCGGGTATGAACCTCTACTTGTTCATTTATCGCATCATGGGCTTTGGCGCGATAGCCGGGCGACCGTTGCTTTTGCTCGGCGCTTTGCTGTTGGTCATCGGCCTGCAAATGATTTCAATCGGCCTGATTGGGGAAATGATCATCTATACGCATGCGCGCGACATCCAGGAATACAACATTGAAACGGTGATTGGCGAGTGAAACTCATTATCCAAATCCCCTGCCTTAACGAAGAAAAAACGCTTCCGCTAACGCTCAATGACTTGCCGAAAAGCATTCCCGGCGTTGATGAAATTGAAATTTTGGTGATCAACGACGGCAGCACGGACGACACGGTGCAAGTAGCGCGTGAAAACGGCGTGCATCACATCGTCAACATGACGAATCGCAAAGGGTTGGCCGCTGCATTCTTGGCCGGTTTGGACGCTTCGGTTAAGCTCGGCGCGGACATTATCGTCAACACCGACGGCGACAATCAATACTCAGGCGAATCCGTTCCGGATTTAATTCAACCAATTCTAAACAATGAAGCGGACATGGTCATCGGCGATCGCCAGATTGATGACGTCGCTGAGTTCTCCACAATAAAGAAAAAACTTCAACACCTCGGCTCCTGGGTTGTGCGCCAGGTATCCGGGACGGACATTCCGGACACGACAAGCGGCTTTCGCGCTTTCAACCGTGAAGCGGCGCTTCGCCTTAATGTTATTTCGCGATTTACTTACACGCTGGAAACGATTATCCAGGCTGGTCGCAAGAACATCGCGGTGACGCACGTCCCCATAAAAACCAATAAAAAGCTGCGCGAGTCGCGTTTGTTTAAGAGCATCCCGTCATATATCGGACGCAGCGCCGGAACGATTTTCCGGATTTATGCGATGTACGAACCGATGCGCATTTTTTCATTTGTCGGCGCGCTTTTTGTCGCGGCCGGTTTATACAGGCCGGTTACGTTTCTCTACAAGCAGGTCGTGTTCGACGGGGGCGGGCATGTACAATCCTTGATTCTAAGCTCGATTCTAATCGTCGTCGGTTTTTTGTTTTTCTTTATCGGCCTTGCGGCGGATTTGATCGCCGGGAACAGGCGACTGACTGAAGACACGCTTTATCGAGTGAAAAAACTGGAACTCGGGATGCTCAATTTCCGGGTTCAAAATGACGTCGGGTTGGAAAACATCAACAGCGATCTCAAGCGAACGCTGCGTAGAAAAGTAAATAATCTAACGGAAACATCTGAAATCGCGAACTAGCTCCTTTGTCATTCTGGACAAATCTCTTGGTGACGGGGTCTGAGCGATCAGAAATAGAAAATGAAAATTGCAATCCTGGGCATTCGCGGCATTCCCGCGAACTATGGCGGTTTTGAGACTTTTGCCGAAGAACTGGCCCCGCGACTGGTGCGCGCCGGGCATGACGTCACCGTCTACGGGCGTTCGAACACCGTCGAATATGATGACAAATATTACAAAGGCGTACGCATCACGCTCCTGCCGACGATCAGTCACAAATATCTCGACACTGTCGCCAATACATTTCTCTGCTCGCTGCATTCGCTCAAAGAACGCTTCGACGTCATTCTCGTCTGCAACAGCGCCAACGCGGCCTTCGCCTGGATTCCGCGTCTGGGCGGAACGAAAGTGGCGATCAATGTTGACGGCCTGGAATGGAAGCGCGCCAAGTGGAATATTCTGGGACAATGGTTCTACAAAATGTCCGAATGGCTGGCCACTTTCACCGCCAATGAGATCGTCACTGATGCGCGAGACATCGAAAAATACTACCAGGAGAAATTCAAAGCTGAATCCACTTTCATCCCGTACGGCGCGCCGACCGGCAAAGTGAAGACGACAAATGCTCTGGAAGAATTTGGCGTGGAGCCTGGAAAATATGTGCTTTACGTTAGTCGTTTCGAGCCGGAAAATAATCCGCATCGGGTTGTGCGCGCATTTGAGAAAGTCAAAACCGACATGAAATTGGTCATGGTCGGCGACGCGCCTTATAGCTCGGATTTTATTCGCGAAGTCAAAAACACCAATGATCCGCGCATTGTTTTTACGGGTTATGTTTTTGGGCAAGGTTATCGAGAGTTCCAGTCAAACGCACTTTTTTATGTTCAAGGAACCGAAGTTGGAGGAACGCACCCGGCTCTGCTTGAAGGGATGGGACACGGAAATTGCGTATTGGCGAACGATGTGCCGGAACACCGCGAGGTGCTCGGGGATGCAGGGTATTTTTTTAATCTCAACGGCAACGGTGAAATTGATCTTACCGAGAAAATGCAGTACTTGATTGACAATCCTGAAGAAATTCAACAAGCCCGCCAACGCGCCGTCCAACGCATCGAAGAAAACTACACTTGGGATCGAGTGATGGAGCAGTATTTGACTTTGTTTGAGCGAATGAAGAACAGAAAGTAATGAAAACGCAGTACTTCATTGTACCTCGTCTGTTAGCAAAATGACCGTTCTGGGGCTGGGGATTATCCGAGAGTAGTGAATGTAATATTTGTTAGCGCAATGACTCTCATAAAAAAAACTCGCATTTTGAAGCTTTTCTTTTAAATTCTCCTACTGCATTTCTGATCATCTCCACCAAAAACTGCGGGGTTAAGTCATGTCAAATTCCACACACAAATTACTTTCCATCACAATTATTGCACTTTTGACGGCCGCTTCTTCTGCAATTGGGCAGTTGGGCAATGTAGAGTGGGCGCGTTCGATTGGTTCTCAATCGTATGATTTTGCTGAAGACGTCGCGACGGATAGTGACGGTAACGTCTTTGTTGTCGGCGGTTTTTCGCACGAGCTGGATTTCGGAGGAATTCAGCTTCGACCCATTGTGAACGGTCCGGATATTTTTATCGCTAAATACACTGCAGCGGGAGAATTACTTTGGGTTGATCAAATCGGTGGGGATGGGAGCGCCCAAGAAGGAAGCATTGCTGTAGATGGTCAAAACAACTTCTACGTTGCTGGTTCTTTTTCCGGCAGGATTGCTGCTGATGACGACACCCTCGACAGTTCAGGAGAAAGAGACATATTTCTGGCAAAATTCGATCCTTCCGGCAGAGTTGCCTGGGCTCGCACTGGCGGTAGCGCAGAAGGCGATCACGTAAATGATGTCGCAACTGATCCTTTTGGCAATGTGGTCTTGGGAGCGACTATTTCAGGTGATGCGCTTTTTTCCGGCTTGCTTGTTGACTACGCTGGCAGCGGCGATTTGGCTGTAGTTAAATATGATGCAAAAGGCAACGTATTGTGGGGCGTCGCCGGAGGAAGCACCCGAGTAGATGAGCTTATCGCTCTTGATGCCGATAAAAACGGAGGAGTTGTGTTTTCGGGGCTTTTCAAGGGGGCGATCCAGTTTGGCCCGGACAGTCTGTCATCAGACAAGTTCGCGATATGGCTTGCCAAAATTGATTCATCAGGCGAGCGTCAATGGGCGCGTCAATTTGAAGACGGCTTATTTGCGATCGCAAACGACATAGAAACAAATGCCGCCGATGAAATTTTCATGACAGGTACGTTTCACAAATTTTTGGTTGTCTCACCCGCCATAGGCAAACTCTTTCCTGCAACTCCAGATAGCTCGGACATGTTCATTGCGAAATTGTCCGCAAAAGGAGAAGTGATATGGGCAAAGTCAGGCGGTGGAAGCTGGCATGATACAGGTACAGGCTTGGCCGTTGGCGATAACGGCGGCGTATTTGTAACCGGGTCATTCGCGGACGTTGCACGGTTCGATTCGCTCGAAGTCGAATCCGGCCCGGCTAACGACGCTTATGTAATTCATTACGATAGAACAGGCAATATCATTGGATTTATTCAGAGCGGCGGCAACGGAACCAAGTTTGATTCGAAAATTTCTCGAGACCTCGAGAATATATTTATCAGCGGTTTTTTTGCTGATACGCTCGATTGGGGCAATTTCGGATTAACGACAAACCACGAATGGGACGTCTATATCGCGGGAATCAGGTTAGAGTCAATGCAAATCAATAACACTTTCGTCGATGTCGAAACGAAAGAAGCCTGTCCAGGAGATACCGTGAGCCTCAGTGTTTTCGTGGATTTTCCCGACAACGCTGTGATCAATTCCTTTCAACTCTACTTTGAAGGCTTTCACGATTTGGCGCAATACACTTTGTTCAATATTGAAAATACGCTTTTAGATAGTCTTGACTGGCTTATCGCCACACACTTGACCGATTCAACTCTAAGCATTGCCGGAGCGGGAGCGATCCCGATTTTCAGCGAAGGGAATCTCCTCAAACTCGAATTTATTGTCGCCGAGAATGCTGCTGGTTTTATTCCCGTAAACTTGACGAACGCTGTTTTCGACACAGGCGAGTTGCCGGTACAAATAACTTCCGGCGGCATTCGCGTGCTCTATGATCCAGTTTACGGGGATGTTGACCAGAATGGAACGAAACAAGCTTTCGATGCTGCGCTCATTCTCAAAAATCTTGTTGGGACAGCCGATCTCGATCCGCAGCAATGGTTCAACGCTGACGTTTCGCTGGACAGCACGCTCTCTACTTTGGACGCTTCTTTTATTTTGAGTTTTGTTGTCGGCGAAATTGACAGTCTGCCTGTTCCAACGAATACAGATGAGTTTCTTGCTTCAGCAAACGTGGTTTTTGGAGAACCACTGCATGTTGATGGGAACCTAATCGATGTGCCTCTTCAATTCTCAGAAGCCAAAAACGTGCGCGGCTTGGAAGGTTTACTCTCTTTCGACGAATCTGCTCTGGAAGCGCAAGAAATAAACTGGAGTATCTCGGACGGAGCTTTTCAAGCCGAAACAAATTTTGAAAACGGCGTTGTCCGTTTTGCCGGAATAGGCGATGTGCCGGAGAACGCGGAAGTGGCTATAATACGCTTCCGAATCATCGACAACGCTCGCAGCTCCGCCAAAATTAATATCAGCAAGTTGCGTCTCAACGAAGGCTTTACAGAAAGAAACGTGGCAGAGCAAGTTATTCAAAACCCAACAGTTTACGTCGGCGATCAAACGTCAAATCTGCCGAAATCTTTTGCCATGCACCAAAACTATCCCAATCCATTTAATCCAGTCACGCAAATTCAGTTTGACCTTCCGAAAGACGGTGAAATTTATATCGCAATTTATGACGCCAATGGACGACTCGTCGAAGTACTGATCAATGGGAAAATGCAAGCGGGCGTGCATTATTTATCTTGGAATGCTTCCACGTATAGCTCGGGCGTTTATTTCGTCAAAATGGATGTCGATGGAGAGTTCAAACAAGTGAGAAAGGCGGTTTTGTTGAAATGATTTGTCATGCTGGATAATGCTTTCCAAGAGCAAAAGGCCGTCATTCAGCCACAAGCTGAATGA
>CAXHAT010000189.1:0-15142 GCA_964014485.1 uncultured Deferribacteres bacterium | reverse complement strand
ACACCAAGAAGCTCGTCGGCAGCGTCAGATGTGTATAAGAGACAGATGGTGGAGTCCTTTGAAGAAAGCATGAAAATCGACAACAAATTCGAAAGCCAGATCACTTTCGAAAAAGAGCGTTTTTGGGTAGACAATTTCAACAAGGGCGTTAACGGCTTCAACCAAAAGGATTTGAACAGCGCGATCGAGGCGTTTGAAACAGCCGCGCTCATCTCCCCTGAAAAAATTGAATCCTATCGCAATTTGGGCGTTGCATACATGCAAATTGATCCGCCGGATCCCGCGAAAGCAATTGCCAACTATGAGAAAGCCGTTGAGGCCGAGCCCGACCATGTTGAGACGCTCTATAACTTTGCCATCGTACACTATCAGGAAAAGAATTTCACCGAAGCAACTGAAGTACTGGAAAAAATCCTGGAACTCGATCCAGGCAACGCTGACGCCATTTCAACATTAGGGATCGCATACGATCAGATGGGCCAGACCGACAAGGCGATGGAAGCATACAAAAACGCTATCGCCGCGAGTCCTGACAACACTGATCTGCAATTCAACTACGCACGTCTGTTTTATAACAAGGACATGTTTGAAGAAGCCGTCGAAAAATTCAAGGCGATCTATGAAGTAAAGCCGGACGACTACGACGTCATTTTGCACACCGGTGATTCATACATTCAATTGGCGGGCAAGTATCAATCTCAAGCCAGAGACGTAGAAGACAAGGACTCTTCGGAGTACGCCGATCTTATGGCAAAGGCCAAGGAAAATTATATTGCGGCGATTCCGTTCATCGAGAAAGCGCTGGAATCCCAGCCTGAAAATGCTTCGCTCTGGTTCAACCTTGGCGTTGCGCACACCCACGCCGGCAACGCCGACAAGAGCAAAGAAGCTTTCGACAAGCACGAACAGTTGAAAGACAAGTAAGCTCAAAACTTCAGTTTTCACAAAAAAGCCCTGCGAGTGCAAGACGCACGCAGGGCTTTTTTTGTTAGAATGCCGCCGTAGATTCTTCAGCCATCAACGGTCGTTGTTGATTGCCCGCCTGCGCTTCAGCGCATCTTGCCTCGCATTGTTTTTATTAAAGACTTTCATTTCCGGCGGGCGCTGCACGTCCGTGTTGTCGTCATGTCTGCGATAGCGGTAAAGCACTTTATGCACCCGATCTACATCGTATTTTTCTGAGATTTTCAGAACCATGTCATAGTCCTCGCCAAAATTGCCATAATCATCAACGTTGTACAGGCCGAATTCTTCCAGGACTTTTTTGTGGAAAAAACGCAGCGCGCCGCCGCCGTCCACGCGCAAAATGTTGTTGCGGTCAAATTCCAGATGTTTAATGACGCCCAATTCTTCAATCGGTTGGCTGTCGATGTCGATCAAATCATAGTAGCTGATGGCAAGGCCGCACTTGGGATGCGTTTCCATGTACGCCGTCATGGTTTCCAGCGTGTCCGGCATGTACTCATCGTCGGAATCCAACTGGGCGATATATTTTCCTCGCGCCTCGCTAATACCGCGATTCAGCGCCTCCGCGATGCAAGTTCCATCGTGTTGCACAAGCCGCACGCGCGGGTCGGCAATACTTCGCACTTCGTCCTGGGTGCCGTCTGTCGAGCCGTTGTCTACAATCAAAATTTCAAAGTCGTTAAATGTGCCGTCAAGCACGATTTGCACCGTATGCCCAATAAATCTCCTGCGATTTAGAATTGGAATGACGATGGAAACCATCACTTCAAACTCTTCATTCGGCGTATACGCAACCGTTTGATTTTTGTGGGTTAAAAAACAGCCGATCCGTTTGAGATAGTTTTTGAAAACAGTTTCTGTTTCGCGCTCCATTTCCGGCGTATAAAAAAGGTAGCTAAATCCGCCTTTCGAACCTGCTCCCGGTGAGAAGAACCTGCTCGTCGCCACGTCCGCTTCCGCCGCTTCTTGTATTTCGCAAAGGTAGAGCGGTTGCGCAATATGCTTGACGGCGTAACGATCCTGCACACGCAAACGAAAATCATACTCCTCGGCGTAATCCAAATCTTCGTCAAAGCCGCCGTTTTCCAGCACGCATTTTTTTTCATAAACGCGAAAATAGCCAAGCGAAAAGCGCTCTTCGATTACATTGTGAAAAGGCCAGAGCTTTTCCTCACGCAAAGGCTTCCCCGGCTCGTCAACTTCAAAATCAGTATAAGCGACGCTGAAATTTTCTTTTTGAGATTCGCTTGAAATACGCTCGGAAAAATCTGGTCTGGGAAAAATATCCGCCGGTAGAATGCTGACCAGCCCGGCCTCGGCTTGTTCAACGCCGTCATTGAAAAGCGCAGCGCGATTGCGGTGCGCGCGCTGAAAGATTTTGACGTTTTCCATACTCTTCGCACGTTCGAGCGTTTCGTTTGGCGTTTGCCGAAGCCGCTCGTCGAATATGATGATTTCACACGCCTTGGTTTGTTTGCTGAGCACATGAATTTGCCGTGTTAAGTCTTGTGTTTCTTCATAAAACGGTAAAACGAATGTCATTATTGGTTTCATTGAACTTCCTCCTGGATTTTATTCGCTCCCGAGATAAAAAGCGGAACCGGCATGAGACGATCACACCCGCCCGGATCGGAAGGCAAGTTGACGATTCCCGTTTTAATCTCGGATTTGATCTTAACCTTTTTTGCGATTTTGCTTTTAAGGAAAAGCACTGACGATCCGCCGCCGTCAAGGTTGAGCGCTTGGCGGCAGTTAAATGCCTGGGCAATTCTCGCGGCTTCAACGAGCGTGGCGCCGATGCTGTGCTCAGAATTACGCCCGTCTATAACCAGGATTAAAGCTTCTCTGTCGTCGAGCAACCCAAGCACGGTTCTCGGCGCGCGCGTTTGCGCCGAATCGTGCGGGAAACGCGTTGGGGCCGCGCCGTTGACGACGATATTTCCGCTCTGAGAATCCATTCCCAAAAACTCCTCGGTGCATTCCTTTTCGAAAAAGTCATCCGAAACAATCCCCTGTTGGTTTACCAGCAAAGGGCCGGCGCCAATCGCGGTCACAAGCGGATCGTCCTTCGGTGAGATTGATTGCGCCGGGCGGAATGCGACGTTGCCGCCAAATTCTTCGATTTTCTTCAATGCGTTTGAGAGAGAAATCTCGGACATTGGAAGCGAAAGCACAATCCCGTTGGGCGGTATTTCCAGTCGACCGCCTAACTTTACCTCAGCAATTTCTCCAAAAACAACCGCTAAATCAATAGATTCCGCCGGCGGCGTCCTTTGTTCCCCAGGCGGCTTTTGGGCGTTGAAAAACGGGGTGTAAACGACATTGCTTTTACCCGCCAAATCTTCCTTGTTCACCACAAAACCGTCATCTTGACGGTTTCTTTGCCATTCTCTTCGCCACGGCAGTCGGAGTTCGAAATCTTCCAAACCGACGACGGCGATCCGCGCTTGGCCGCTCCGCCGCACGAGCAATGCGCTCCGGAGCGCTAAAGGCAATTGCTCAATCTGGCCGTCCTGCATCAAAAGCCCGACGGGATCGTTCATTGCACTTAAATTGTGCACATATTCTTCGGGAAAGTTAAGAAAAAAGCCGCCGTTCGTCGCCGCTGCCACGGCTGCAATTTTGTTAAGCAATGAACCGTTTTCAAAGCCGCTCCACTCATCGTTTAGTAAACGGCTGATCAGATGGCTGCCATTCACAGGGATGAGCTTTCGCGGCGCATAGTTATTCGACGGTTCAGAATTCTTGCCGATGTATCGATCAATAAAAGCTTTTTGGTTCAGCTTGGCCAAAATGCTTGCTGAAACTTCTCCAAAAAACTGGCCGTCTCGCCAGCGAATTTTGCCCGTCTCGACTTTTTCTCTAATTTGTCTTAATTCGAGAATGTCTTGCCCGACCAGCCAGTATCCTTTTTCAATTTCGAGAAAATCTTCAGCGGTCACGTTTCGTGATTTTCGAAACGCCTTCGAACGAACGACCGGCCAAAAAGCGACCGGACTGGTTTCGCGCCCTGCCCCGCGCAAAGCGCCTTCAGCCCAGGTTGTGTACCAATAAGCGGAAGCGAATGATCGTTGTAAATCTGCGTCCTGGAGCAAGGCTTCACGCGATTGCTCGCCAAATTTTATTGGAAACGGGCGGAGTGATTTGGCGGAAAATTTCAAAGCATTCACACACAATCCTGCGCTCTCTCCTTCTTTGGATTTAAGCGTGAAACGAACTCTGCGCCAAGAAAGCCCGCACCCCAATTTATGCGCCGTATCTTCAAATAAATTTGTGATGGAAAAATCAGGGTAGGCGGCGGCCAGGCGACTCGCAAGGTTGGCGTTATCCATTATACGCGATGCTGAAAAGGTCCATCTGGTCGGTAGGCTGCAAAGTCGTTACGCCTTCGTGCGCCAACAGCAATTTTTTGTTCGATAATCCTGCGCTGAATCCGCCCAGCGTCTGGTCGCCCGCGATAACGCGATGGCAAGGCAGGACAATGGGAATAGGATTGCTGCCCATGGCGCCGCCAACTGCGCGGCTTGCTCCCGGCTGACCGATGCGCTCCGCCAATTCGCCGTAAGTCGTCAAACGCCCAAACGGGACGTTTTTTAATTCCCACAAAACGCGCTTTTGAAAACGGCTGGCAAGGACGCTTTCGTCAATTTCAAGCTCAAATCGCGTACGTTTTCCTTCAAAATATTCCTGCAATTGCCGCCTGACTTCTGTGGTTTCTTTTTCCGATTCGATCAGCCATTTTTCCGGAAAACGTTCATGCAGCCAGTTTTCAAAATGATCCGACGTTTCGTGCTCGATCAACACGGCGGCCAGTCCGTTCACGGTCACTGCGACGCAAATTTGAGAGAAATTGACCGGGGAAATATAGGCGTAGTAAACTTTCAATTCTTTGAGGCTTTTCAGGGCAAATTGCGTCAATGCCGTTCCGGTAAGCCCGGCTTCCGAGGGGCTGGCGAGCTGCATGATTTGCTCGAAAACCGACTCATAGAGCATTCTCTCCATTCTGCATTTTCGACATTGCGCAGCATGTTCGTCAAGAGCGGTTTTTCGCTCTTCGCTCAGTTCGCGACAAAGCCAGGCAATCCATTCATCTTCTGTAACATGCTGATTGCTCATTTAGTGATCCTGAATTTCAAATTTGGCGAGTAACTTCACGCCCGGATCGAGGACTACGCCGGACGGCTCCACCACAACAGGAATGACGACCTGCTGCGATTTTTTTTCAAGCCAAACGCGCTTTTTGACGCCGTTTTCTCCAGCAATACCAACATCAAGCGGGAAGCGCATCACAGGCTCTTGTTGTTGTTCAAAATCGATCTTCAAGGCGCTGTTTTTTTCATCCCATTGCCATCGGGCCGCTACTTTCGGGATTCCAGGTTCAAGCACCCATTGTTTGAAAAACCAGCCCAAGTTTTGATGAGAGATTTCTTCGAAAACTGCCAGCAAGTCTTGGGTCAGGGCATTTTTGCCGTTAAACTTTTGATAGTACGCGCGCAAGCTTTTCCAAAAATTTTCTTCGCCGATCACGTCGCGCAGCATGTGCAAAACCCAGCCGCCTTTGCTGTAATTGTTGGCGTTGAGAAGCTCGTAAAGGTTCGTAACGTTTTCCTCTACAATCGCGCGCTTGTGCCACTTTTCCTGTGAAAAATATCTTTCGCGGTTCCGGCGCATCAGGTTTTGAAAAGCTTCCTCACCGTCGGCGAACTCGAAAAATTGCATCCCGAAATAGGTGGCGAACCCTTCGCTTAACCAAAGGTGGTTCCATTCCGTTTCGGTGACATCGTCGCCAAACCATTGGTGCGCCACTTCATGAGCGACGGTGGTTTCCATGCGCCGTTCCGAGCCGACGCTGCGCTCTGAAAAAAATATCGCGCCCGCGTTTTCCATGCCGCCGAAGCGCGTGGAAGACTGCACCATCGCCAGTTTTTCGAATGGAAACGCGCCGAAGCGATCTGCATAATAATTGATCATTTCGTTTGTGCGCTTAAATTCCAGCAGCGCGTCTTCGCGATCTTCGGAGTAAAACCAATAACTCACTGGAATTGAACCGGCGCTTGGGCCTTCAACAATTTCAAATTCTGCCGCGCCGATGACCATGCAATAGGTTGGCATCAAGCGCGATTCCGAAAAAGTTGAGGTTTTTGTGCCGTCGCTGTTTTCCGTGACATCGTCAAGGCTGCCGTTGGCGATCACCTGATATTTTTGCGGCGCGGTGACGGTAAAATTGACGGTCGCCTTGTCGGACGGATGGTCGACGGAGGGAAACCAATACTGTGCGCGGTTCGGCCAATTGTCAGCGAAAAACGTGCGCCGCCCGTGCTTGTTTTCCTTAATAATCAGGCCGTCTTTCGGAACGCCGGCGTATTCGATTTCAACTACGAATGCTTCTGACGCTTTATCTGAAATCGGAATGTGAATTAACGAATCTTTTTGTGTGAATTCTATCGCTTGTTCGTTCAAACTAACCTTTTTCGCCGTCAAGCCGTTCAGGTTCAAGATGAACTCAGACGCACCGCCTTTTCTGAGAACTTTGATGGCGGCAAGGCCTTCGATGTTGTCGCTTTCGTCGGAGAGTTTAAGATGCAGATCGTAATGCTGAACGTCGAAGGCGGCGTAGTTTTGAGCGGATAGCGGAAGCGTTGCGAGGAAGAAAAGCACGGCGAGAATCCCGGATAGAACGCAGCTCTTGTATCTGTTATTCAGGAAGAATCTATCTTGCCCATCTCGTTTCCGGCGCCTGATTTCATCAGAATCAGAGCGGCTCGAGAATATTTCTCGATAGAGCTTCTTGAAGCGGCGGTTACTTTTTACCCCGTGTTCAAAATGGATTCCTTCTAGATGACATTTTGGGGAACGGCGGCACATTTTTCTGGAATTTTTCAGGTGAGCGCTTTGCATTTTTGTCAGGCTATTTTTACAGCGAGTAAATTTTGCTTTTCGCCAAAATATAATTTCACTATGACGGCTTTGCAATGCTTTCGCTTCGGAACGCAAAAAGAAAAAGCCGCAACTGCGTTTGACGCGCGGTTGCGGCTTTTTCAAGTTGTGGAGACGGCGGGAATCGAACCCGCGTCCGAAGGACAAGTCTCGCAGACTTCTACATGCTTAGTTCATCGATTGTTTCTCACGACGAATTGGCTCAATGAACAAACCCGCATCATCGCCAGTCCGGTGTTTCTCACCCGCTTCCTCCAGACGCGAAAGCGAGCCAGCCGCCGATGTCGTCGCTTCCCCGAGCCGTGGCGGCGCCAAATCGAGGAAACGGGCTATCTATTTCTAGGCAGCCATTGCGTATGAATAATCATCTGCAATTAATTTTAGGCGTCAGGCTATTTTACGAGGGGCCAGACAACCTCGACATGCCATCCACGACGCTCGTTCCCCCGTCGAAACCATGTCGTCCCCGGGAATTTGCGTCAAGCGCAATAATTTAAAAATTATAGCTCAAAATGCAATCGGTTTTCGTAGAGACGCGATGCATCGCGTCTCTACCGGCATTGGAAATTTTAACATTTCTCAACTCAACAATCGCCAAAACTGCGCAACAAAAAAGCAGAGAACCAAGCCCATGACCACCGGCAAAATTGCCGAAACCGTCGTCCATTTCCAACTGCCGGTTTCTTTGTAAATTGTATAAATCGTGGTCGAGCACGGATTGTGTACAAGGCTGAAAAGCATCAAATTGACCGCAGTCAGCAATGTCCAGCCGCCCGCTTGGAAAACGGTCATATAAGCCGCGTCGTCGCCCAACTCGAACATCACGCCGGCCCCTTCCCCCATCCCCGCGATTTTCGCGCTTAGAACTGTCAACATCAAAATCGTCGGGATGATGATTTCGTTCGCCGGAATCGCAATGATGTAAGCCAAGAGAATGACGCCGTTCAATCCGATCAACAAACCGAAAGGATCAAAAAAATCGATGATGTGCTCTGCCAGACTGATTTCGCCGATCATGATGTTAGAGACCAGCCAAATAGCCATGCCTGCCGGTACGGCAAAAAGAATGGCGCGCCAAAGGACAAAAATTGTACGGTCGATCAACGAGGTGTACAATGTTTGTAAGATTCGCGGCGGACGATAGGGCGGTAATTCCAGACTAAAAGATGACGCTTCACCTTTCAAGACTGTTTTCGATAACGCCCAAGATGTTAAAAACGTAAGCGCCACGCCGATTAAAACAACAGCGACGACCGCTCCGGCGGAAACCAAACCACCGAGCGCAGGCGGCGCCAATGCGCCGATAAACAGCGACGCGACCAAAATCTGTGTTGGCCAGCGCCCGTTGCACAACGCGAAGTTGTTGGTAATAATGGCGATCAGCCGTTCGCGCGGGCTGTCAATAATCCGCGTGGCGACGATTCCCGCCGCATTACAGCCATAGCCCATGCTCATTGTTAAAGCTTGCTTGCCGTGAGCGCCGGATTTGCGAAAAAGATTGTCGAGATTGAAAGCGACGCGCGGGAGGTAGCCAAAGTCTTCCAACAAAGTAAAGAGCGGGAAAAAGATGGCCATCGGCGGCAGCATCACCGCGATCACCCACGCCATTGCAAGATAAGCGCCGTCGATCAAAAAACCGCTGAGCCACCACGGCAGCCCAATTGCAGCCGCACCGTCCTTCAAAATCGGCTGCACGGTTTCCACCAGCAATGTCGCGAGCATGGCCGAGGGCACATTTGCGCCCGCGATGGTGAACCAGAACACAAACGTCAAAAGCAGGAGCATCACAGGCAATCCTGTCCAACGTCCAGTCAAGATTCGATCAAGCGTGCGATCCCAATTAAACGCGCGTTTGACGCCCTCTTTTTCAACAACCTGCGCGGAAATGTCCGCCGCGTCTTTGTAAATCGAAGCCATCAATTCATCGTGAAAATTCTCGCCGATTTCCCAACGCAGCGCATTCGCGGCGTTGATGATCGCTTCGTTTTCTTTTGTTTTATGATTCATAGCCAGAGTTTAGATCAATTTACTGCGCGGTGACAAGCGTTTCCTCGCGCGCCAAAGATGCGATTTCACCAGTCGAGACAGCTTCAACAATACGACGGTCGCCTTCCAATAAACGCAGCGCCACCCATCTCGCGTTGACAAGCCCGGGAAAACGTTCAGCCACTAATGCCGAGAGTTTTTCCAAAGCGCCGGAAACGGATTTTGAACCGCTTTTTATACGGTAAGGCTTACAAACAAATTCACCGGTTGCAACAGCGTGAATCTGCGTCAAAATTTCCGGGATTCCTTCACCACTTCTTGCCGCGGCAGGCACGACGGGAACGCCCAATTTTTTCGCCAATGAACGTTCGTCAATTTTGATCCCGTGACGGCGCGCTTCGTCCATCAAGTTCACGCAGACAACGGCCCTGTCGGTGATCTCAAGCACTTGCAAAACGAGATTGAGATTACGCTCAATACGCGTCGCATCCACGACGATCAACGTGACGTCCGGTTGTCCGAAAAGGATAAAGTTACGCGCCACTTCTTCATCCGTACTGGTAGAAAGCAAGGAATACGTTCCGGGGAGATCGACGATTTTGTAGCGCTTTTCCTGATAATTAAAACCGCCTTCCGCTCGCGTTACGGTTTTTCCGGGCCAGTTGCCGGTATGTTGTCTTAAACCGGTTAATGCATTGAAAACCGTGCTTTTGCCGGTGTTCGGATTGCCCGCCAACGCGACGACATAATCCCATGAGTCCATGTTCACGCCGAGCTTGACGAGATTGCCGACGTTATGCACCGGGCAGTTGGCGCAATCGTGTTTATTCATATCAGCCATTACGCGGCCTCCTTTCGACGAACGTGAATCAATTCAGCGTGTTCTTTTCGCAAGGCGATGGTTGCGCCGCGAATAGAATAAGCCGTTGGATCGCCGCCGGCGCTGCGCAATTCCGCTGAAACTTCGGTTCCAGGCACCAGACCTAAATCCATCAATCGCCGACGCTGCGTCCTTCTGCAAAGCTGCGAAACGCCGATCACTTCGCATTTTTCCCCAATATCGAGCGAAGCCAGCGTTTCATGGGAAGTCTTGACAAAAGAACTTTTTTTCTGTTTTTCAACTGTGACGTTCGCAGCAATCACGGGAGCAAGGATCACTTCTTCGCCGTTAGCGACCAAACGGATTCTCTCAGGTGATTTTTCTTCGACGCGAATCATCAAATCCGGGTGCAAGCCTTGAGCGATAATTTGTGCATAAACCACCTTAGGCTCATCTTCCAGATGCGTGATTCTCGCAATATCGCCGACATTCAGATCAGTCAACGGGCCGCCTTTGACGGGCGGTAAATGTCCCGTACTCGTGGGTATTGGATCGCCGTGGGGATCATAGAGCGGATTGCCCATTTGCGCCGCCATATCTTCCGCTTGTTCCGACGTTGTGGTGTGCTCAAGATTTTCAGCTTTGTCGTGCCATTCGATTTCAGGAACGCCGGTTTCATCAGCCAGGTAGCGCTCCCAGAGACGATGCACCCGGATCATTTTCAGCGCGTACGCCCTGCCTTCCGTGCTCAGAGCAAACGCGTTATGCTGCGAGGAAATGAGATTGAGTTGTTCAAGACGGGCCATTAATTTCGCAATTTGATCGCGATTGACCGCCAAGGCACCAGCCACGCTCTCAATTGTTGCGGGCTGCTCCTTCGATTCCATGTCGTACAAATGCTTAAGCGCATCTTCGATCAGCACGCGCTCAGTATTTCGCCTCGCACGCTTCAACTGCCCCCAGATTCCGCGTTCAGGCCAAAAAATAAATGCGGTCAACAGACTGAGTACGCTCACAAAAATTAACGCTTGTAACGGATCGGTCATTTTGTTTTTTCAACCAAAATATTTTTGCCGCTCAACAAAAAAAAACGGATTGCCTAAAATTATTTTTAGGTTAGCCTAAATATAGTTTTTCAATCTAATAATCCAAGAAGAAAATTTCTCCGCGGGGAAAATGGGAAACCGTTTTCCGTCACCCTGAAACGCCAGACTCCAACAATTTACTTTCTCAGAAGGCGATCCCCGGACAGTTCGACAATGTTTAGCCAGCTTCAGGACAAGACAGTCTTTCAAACGCAGCTATGCACAGATTGGCATGATTGTGAAGCTCAATCAATGTTGTAGTAACTCATGTTACGCGCAGCAGCGCACATGCCGAGTCTTGGAGCAAAGTTTATCTCATTAGCGCCGAGCTTCAGCCCGGTGACGCACAAGACGCTCCTTTTCTTCTCTTCCGCCGCGCCGGCGCGGCGGAAGAGAAGGGGCGGTCGCTTTCAAAAATCTCCGCTCTGAAGAGCGGAGCTAATGAGAATCAAAAGTTGCTCGTGGACTCTGATCGCGCGTGCCATACGACGCGTGCGTAACATCAGGTAGTAAATGCTATCAAAGACAGTCTTGTCCTGATAATTTGGACTTTTCGTCGGATTCAAATGGCAGAATGAAAAATGTAAGGCAAGAGAAGGCTGCGGAGGCGTTTTTATTTCGTGGATAAGATAGAATCGAGCGTCTTGGCGGAACGCTGTTTAGTGGTTTGAGTTCGCGGTCATTGAAAAGCCCCGTAGATTTTTGCGAAACTTACGGGGCTTTTGAATTTAGGCAAGCATCGTTTCAACAGGCAGTTCATCGATTGGCTTTGTTTTCTTACGACGCTGTCTTTTCTTCGGCTTGTTGTCCAGAATCAGTTTAATGACGTCCTCGATTTCCTTCACAAAATGAAACTCCATCGTCTTGCGGATGTGCTCCGGAACGTCTTCGAGGTCTTTCTCGTTCTTATCCGGCATAATCACTTTGTCGATCCCGGCGCGTTTTGCCGCCAGGACTTTTTCCTTAATTCCGCCGACTGGCAAGACCAGCCCGCGAAGCGTGATTTCGCCGGTAAGCGCAACGTCATGAGGCACTTTTTGTTCGGTCAGGAGCGACAAAATCGCGGTAAACAACGTGACGCCCGCACTTGGCCCATCTTTGGGAATGGCCCCGGCCGGAACATGAACATGCAAATCCTGATTTTGAAAAACTTCTTTATCAATGTTGAATTCTTCAGCCTTTGAACGAATTAATGAAAGCGCCGCGTGAGCAGATTCCTTCATAACGTCGCCGAGCTGGCCTGTTAGGGCAAGCCCGCCTTTTCCCGGCATTTTTGTGGCTTCAATAAATAAAATATCTCCGCCGGTCGGCGTCCACGAAAGACCAGTGGCGACGCCGCTCCTTGAGGTGCGCTCCTTCACGTCGCGAAAGAATTTTTCAGCGCCGAGATATTTATGGATATCTTCGTCCGAGATGCTCCTGCTTTCCGCCACGCCTTCCACGATTTCTCGCGCAACGCCTCGGCAGACATTCGCAATCTCGCGCTCCAAATTTCGCACGCCCGCTTCACGGGTATAACGCGTGATAATACGGTGGATTGCTGAATCATCGAAAGAGATTTGCTTTTCTGTCAGTCCGTGCATTTCCAGTTGACGCGGCAACAAATGCTTATTCGCGATTTGCACTTTGTCTTCTTCGGTATAACCCGGAATCTCGATAAACTCCATCCGGTCGCGCAATGCGGGTTGAATGCTCGAAACCACATTCGCCGTCGCGATAAACATGATTTTCGAAAGATCAAATTCAACTTCGAGATAATGATCGGAAAAGGTTGAATTTTGCTCCGGGTCAAGCACTTCAAGGAGCGCAGAGCTGGGATCGCCACGAAAATCTTGTCCGATCTTATCAATTTCATCGAGCATAAAAATCGGATTGTTGCTGCCCGCTTTTTTGACGGATTGAATAATCCTTCCCGGCAGCGCGCCAATGTACGTACGACGGTGGCCGCGAATTTCCGCTTCATCATGCACGCCGCCCAGAGAAATGCGCACGAATTTGCGCCCCATAGCGCGAGCAACGGAACGCCCCAGTGAGGTTTTTCCGACGCCGGGCGGGCCAACCAGGCAAAGAATCGGGCCTTTCATGTCCGCCTTTAGCTGACGAACGGCGAGGAACTCAAGAATGCGCTTTTTCACTTTTTCAAGGTCATGATGATCGGCGTCAAGCACTTCTCGCGCGCCCTTAATCTCCAGGTTATCCTTGGTAGATTTGCTCCACGGCAAGTCAAGCAGCCAATCGAGGTAAGTTCTTGAAACGGAATACTCAGCGGCGGCCGGAGGAATTCGGGACAAACGGTCCAGCTCTTTCTCCGCGACTTTTTTCGCGTCTTTCGGCAATCTTGCCTTTTTCAGCTTTTGCCTTAATTCCCTCTGCTCGATGGCGCCGTCGTCACCTTCTTCGCCAAGCTCTTTTCTAATGGCTTTCATCTGTTCGCGAAGATAATATTCGCGCTGGTTCTTGTTGATTTCGCCCTGAACCTGATCCTGAATTTTGCTGCCTAACTCAAGAATTTGCAATTCTTTGCTCAAAATAATCGTAACGCGTTCCAGCCGTTTGCGAATATCGACAATTTCCAAGATGTCCTGCTTCCCTTCCATCGGGACGTTTAAGTTCCATGCGACAATGTCAGCCAGCCGGGCGGGCGACTCAGTATTCAGAACCAACATGGTGTGTTCCGGCGAGAGATAAGGCGCCAATTCGACTGCCTTTTGGAACAACCCGCGAAGATTGGAGACCATAGCTTCCACGTCCAAGCCTTCCTGGCGTTCTTCCTTCGCCGCTTGAACGGCAACACGCAAATAAGGGTCGGTTTCAATAAAATCGAGTATGCGGGCGCGATCCAAGCCTTGCACCATTGCGCTGCGTGAACCGTCGGGGAGCTTGAAAATCTTCAATACGCGAACAATCGTTCCCCACCGGAAAAGATCTTCCGGCTCAGGATCTTCGAGCTCAGCGTCCTTTTGAGCAACGACCATGAGAAGACGCTCGTCGCCAGTCGCTTCTTCAAGCAATTGCAGAGACTTTTCTCTGCCGACCTGTAACGGCAGAATTTGATGGGGAAAAATAACCGTGTTTCGAAGAGGGAGCAACGGCAGCACCTGCGGGATTTCAAAATCGATCAATTCATCCGCAACATCGCTGGTTGTGTTATTCTCGCTCATGACCATTCCTTGTATATATTCAAAAGTTTGTTTCTCGAAATTGGTTTTTCTATATTCTCTCTACCTGACACTTTTTGTGAACTGCATTTTCGAGCCGTCGAGAAGCCTCGCTTTGTCATTGAGTAGGAATCTTTGTTATCGCCCAGTACAGAGCATGCTCAAAAGTTCAAGGGTACGGATCAAAAAAGATGCTTCCAGCATGACAATTCCGGCCTTTTTCGCCAGTTTTAGAAGCCTATACAAAAAGTGTCAGGCAGTGAATCTATATTCGGGATTTTAGTTGTAAGAAACGTAGCCTACAATAATGACGATCTATCAGGATCAAAAAATTGAAATTCTGCTTTGCGCAATGTTTATACCAAGCTAACACTGATCTGCTTAAGATACAATAAAAACAGAGCTTTGAAGACCTTACGACAACTCGCTTCATTAATGTCAATTTTGCCCATGTGACACAAAAGCCTGTCAATGTCGGATCAACGCTTCAACTTCTGTCAATCTGACGACGTTTGGCTTGGAATTTTTTTTGCCGATAGAACGTTGAGTCAATTATCTGCAAACGCTCACGCCCAAGATTCAGGAAAATAACATGTTGACCGCCAAATTGAAATACATAATTGTTGCAAAAACATTTTTCATGCTCGCTTTTGGCTGGACTCTTGGCCTCGCTCAAATAGTCAACCCGGAAGAGGTTCTCGAAATTCGGCCGCACATCGTTTCCCAAAACGTCAAGCCCGGGGCAGTGCTCGACATTTCGGTCGAAGTGGACATTCGCCCGGAGTGGCACATCAACAGCAACACGCCTCTCGAAGAATTCTTAATCCCAACGGCTTTAAAATTTCAGCACTCGCCGGATTACACGATTGAAAAAATTTCCTATCCGCAGCACAAGCTCGCCAAATTTTCATTCTCAGAAAAAAAGCTCGCCGTCTTTGAAGAGAGATTCACGATTACTGCCAAGCTTAAGCTCTCTGAAAAAGTTAATGCTGAAAATATCGCCATTCAGGGCGAATTCTATTACCAAGCCTGCAACGACGTCGCATGCTTACAGCCGGTTTCAAAAGAATTTAAGCTGACTTGGCCGCAAGCCGCACAACAAGACGATACATCACCGAATTTCTTAAATCAAACTGAGAGCGCGCCAGATTTTGCTCAGCCCAAAATCCCCGGCAATTTTTCTTCGGAAG
>CAXHAT010000188.1:0-15166 GCA_964014485.1 uncultured Deferribacteres bacterium | reverse complement strand
GATGCAATGGAGTCTCGTGGGCTCGGAGATGTGTATAAGAGACAGCCTATCGATGAGTCCATGCCGCGCTTCCGGGAAGTTTTTGGGAAAATTACGGAAAACGCCGGCGCCAAGAACGTGCGCATCGCCTTTGAAAATTGCGCCATGGACGGAGATTGGCGGTGCGGCGACTGGAACATTGCGCACAACCCAACGGCCTGGGAAATGATGTTCGAGGCTGTGCAATTGCCCAATATCGGCCTGGAGTGGGAGCCGTGCCACCAAATGTTCGCCTTGATCGATCCTATGCCGCAACTGCGCGCGTGGGCGGACAGGATTTTTCACGTTCACGGCAAGTGCTGCACAATCCGGCGCGGCGTCATCGAAAAATACGGCGTGTTCGGCTCAAAGCAATTCGCCTTTCACCGTACGCCCGGCTTCGGCGACTGCAACTGGACGGACGTTATCAGCGACCTGCGCGCCGCCGGATTTGAAGGCGCGATTGACATTGAAGGCTGGCATGATCCGGTGTACAAAGGAGACTTGGAAATGACCGGGCAAGTGCATAGCTTGAAATATTTGAAATCATGTCGCGGCGGCGATTTTGTACAAAATCCAATTGTTTGACTATTGACTGCTCAAATTTGTCATGCTGGAAGCATCTTGTTTGACTCTGGCAACAGACCTGCCAATAGTTCAGAACTTGCGACTGAAAAAGATTCTTGGCAGAATGACAATTCGCAGTGGATGGTGGAGTTAAGGCGAACTATGGAATTAATGTAAATCAGGAGATCAAGATGAGCTTCACGAATATTCTCTATGAAGTGAACGATTCGATAGCGCGTATCACATTAAACCGCCCTGACAAGCTCAACGCGCTCAACTGGCAAACGATGCAGGAAATCCAAAGCGCCGTCTCATCGGCAATGGAAGACGAAAACGTCAAAGGCGTTATTTTGACCGGCGCCGGGCCGAAAGCTTTTGCCGCCGGGGCTGACATTGCCGAATTGGCCGAACGCGGCGCGGTGGAAGCGAAGGAATTTGCCATGCGCAGCCAGGAGGTTTTACGGACGCTCGAGTACGCGTCCAAGCCAGTAATCGCGGCGGTCAACGGTTTTGCTCTTGGCGGCGGCTGTGAGTTGGCGATGGCCTGTCACATGCGCTGGGCTTCCGAAAACGCTAAATTTGGACAGCCGGAAGTGAATCTCGGCATTATCCCCGGCAACGGCGGCACCCAGCGCTTGCCGCGTCTGGTTGGAAAAGGCCGCGCGATTGAATTGACGATTTCCGGTAGAATGATCGACGCGGCGGAGGCGGAGCGCATTGGTTTGGTCAATCATGTTGCCCCACAGGAAGAGCTGATCTCAACCTGTGAAAAATTCTTGCAAACCGTCTTTCAAAAAGGCCCGATTGCCGTCAAGCTCTGTCTCGAAGCGGTGAATCACGGCATGGACATGACGCTGGAAGAAGGCGTGAATCTGGAGGCAAGCTTGTTTGGCCTGGCTTTTTCGACGGAGGATATGAAAGTAGGGACGAAGGCGTTTTTGGAGAAAAGAAAAGCTAATTTTCAAGGAAAGTAGCGATAGGCCGTGTTTAGCACAGCAAATCCGACGACGAAGTGGAATTTTAAGCTATCAGAGAAGAGATCATTGATCAGAAATAAAACTACCGAATCGAGACAAAGCTTTTGTTCCAGAATCAAAATTGACGGCATATTTGTTGTCGGAAACTCATGAAACAGGAAAATCCAAAGCACGATTTTTGAAGCGGTTCGGTTTTGGGGAGCGAGTTACTCAAATTGGCAAAAACTCAAAGTATAACAAATTCTGTTTCTTCTCACTTTGGCAAGAAGTACATTATAGACGGCTTAATTCGCACGCCAATAGGAAGACTCGTCAAGGTTCGAACAGTTTGGATTATCGAAAGCGGTGAAGATGAGCCGAGATTTATTACGATGCACCCAAATTAAAAACGGTAATTAGGTATGAATGAACTCGATTTGGTCGTTTTGACGCGTGACATCGAAGAATTTAAGCTGAAGTCCGGCGATATTGGCACGATCGTTCATAACTATAAGGACAAAGCGGGCTTTGAAGTTGAGTTCTCAACAGCGGGCGGGAAAACGATTTCCGTACTCACGCTTACAGCCTCTGACATCCGGCCTTTTTCCGCTGATGAAATTTTGCATTCGCGTGATATGTCAAATTTAGCCGCCTGAGATGACGGATTTCAAAGGAAAAGTCGCCGTCGTTACAGGCGCGGCCTCCGGTATGGGCGCGGCGACGGCGAGTGAGTTTTGCGAGGCCGGGGGCAAAGTTGTCATCGTTGACCGAAATGAAAAACCGGCGAAAGTAGTCGCTGAAGAAATCGGCGCCGACGCACCAGTGATCGGTGACGTCGCGGATTCGGCGTTTTGCAACTGTGCGGTGGAAACCGCGCTGGAGCGATATGGCCGCTTGGACGTTCTCGTCAACGCCGCCGGTATCATTGTGCGCGCAGGCGGCTTAAACACTTCCGATGAGCAGTGGCGTCGCGTAATGGAAGTCAACGTCAACGGCGTGTTTTTTATGAGTCGCGCCGCCTTGCCGACTATGAAAAAACAAGGGAACGGCGCCATTGTCAATTTCGGTTCAATTTGGGGCGACGTTGGCGCGGCGGGCGTTTTGGCTTATTGCGCATCAAAAGGGGCGGTGCACCAAATCACGCGGGCGATGGCTTTGGATCATGTCAAGGACGGCGTCCGCATCAACGCCGTTTGTCCCGGCGAAGTCAACACGCCGATGCTGGCTTCCGAGCGCTCTGAGCCGGTCACGCCGGAATTGATGCAGAAATTAGCCGAGACCGTGCCGATGGGCAGACTGGCCGACCCGGTCGAAATCGCCCGCGTCGTGCTTTTTCTGGCCTCAGACGCCGCAAGTTACATGACCGGCTCTTTGGTGACGGTAGACGCCGGTTTTACTGCGAGATAAGAGCGTATTTGGAAAGTCCCTTTCTTGTCATTCCGTAGGAATCTTTTTGGGTCGCCAGGCATGAACGTTCCCACAATTGTTGCGGAAAATCTAAAAAAGACGCCTACAGCATGACAATTTAGGACTTCCCAATCACGCTCTAGAGTTTTTAAGCTTCTGGGCAACTCCTTTTCGGAGTGCGGCAATTCATTGTCGCGCTGAAATCTTCTAACCAAAAAATACTGAAGCATTTTACGCCAAAATGGAATATCGAAATTTAGGCCGCACCGGAGTGAAAATCGCGCCGCTGGGTTTGGGGACGGACAATTTCGCCAACCCGACTCCCGAAGCGGAATCGATCCAAATTATCGAGCGTGCGCTGGACGCCGGGATCAATTTGATCGACACCAGCAACAGCTACGCTAAGGGTGAGAGCGAGCGTATTATTGGCAAAGCTTTGGCCGCCAACAAGCGACGCGACCAAGTTGTTCTCGCCACAAAAGCGCACTACCCGACCGGCCCGGGACCGAACGAACGCGGCAATTCACGCTTGCATCTCATCAAAGCCTGTGAAGATTCTCTCCGCCGGTTAAAAACCGATTACATCGATCTTTATCAGTTGCACCGCCCCGTTTTCGATATTCCTGTCGAAGAAACTTTAGGCGCCTTGACGGACTTGGTGCGTCAGGGCAAAGTTCGTTATATTGGCAGTTCGACGGCTCCGGCGTGGAAGGTGATGGAAAGCGTAATGATGAGCGAGTTGAAAAACCTGTCCCGTTTTGTATCAGAGCAGCCGCCGTACAATTTGCTCGACCGTCGCATCGAAAATGAATTGGTTCCGGTGTGTCAATCGCACGGTCTTGCAATTCTGCCGTGGTCGCCGCTGGCGATGGGAATTTTGGCTGGGAGATATGAGAAAGCAAAAAAACTGCCGCCTGATTCACGGGCAATACTCAGGGGCGGCATTTATGCAGAGCGCGTTACGCCGCAAGGCGTCGACATCGGAAAGCGTTTCGTAAAACTGGCAAAAAAATCTCGCGTTTCTCCGGCGCAGCTTGCCGTGCTTTGGGTGAAAGATCAGCCTGGAATCACCGCGCCGCTCATCGGGCCGCGAACGATGGAACAGCTCGAACAATACTTGCCGATTTTGAATATGAAATTGCCGCCGAAAGTCCGCGAAGCATGCGACCAGCTCGTCCCGCCGGGAAGTTTTGCGGCGAACTTCCACAATTCAGCGCCGTGGATGGCGAATAACCGTTAAAGTGAGGAGAAGAGCCGGGTAGAAAGCGTGTCAAGAAACGGGTTTGACAAACGCTTCTCTATAGGCGTTTGCATAGTTATGAATTTATAACTATTTTAGTGAAACAGACAACCGGTTACTAAATTCTGTGTAAGAGTTATGCTTCTAACCAAACCTGCGCCTCCCCCGCCTTTTGCAGAAGATTCTCAAGGAGTTGTCCGCATTGGCGGTACTCGTGTTTCATTGGAGACCGTTATCAGCGCCTTCAAAAGCGGTTCAAGTTGCGAGGAGATTGTTTTTCAATTCCCTTGTCTCGGCTTGGCGGATGTTTATTCAACTATCAATTATTATCTGAGTCACCAATCTGAAATAGAAGATTACTTGGATGAACGAGGGCAAAGCGCGGCCAAAATTCGCGAAAAGCTGGGGGATATTTGTGATTCACGAGGAATTCGGGAGAAATTGCTGAAGCGTCGGGCGAGAAACGATAACGCCTCATGATTCCACTACTGGCGGATGAAAACTTCAACAACAAAATCCTGCGCGGTTTGTTGTTGAAGGATAAAGCAACAATCATTACACGAGTGCAAGACATCGGATTGTCTGGGGCAAGCGATCCTGAAATACTCGAATGGGCCGCCCAAAATAACTGGATGTTATTAACACATGATGCTGAAACAGTACCTTTCTTTGCCTACGAACGAATTACATCAGGGCACAAAACGACTGGGATCATAATCATCAGCCAAGATGCGGCGGCCATGAACGTAATAGATGATTTATTGCTGATAACTCACTGCAGCAAAATTGAAGAATGGGATAATCGTGTCATTTATTTGCCGATATAGAGGCGCTGTTAAAAACCTCCCGGATTTTCTTTTCCCAACGATTTGACTTAAAAAGATTCAAGCAATTGCCAGCAATACCATTGCATGCGCGGCAGATGGAAAGGCCCTTTCCACATGTTGCCCTTGAGCGGAGTCGAGATGCGGCCGTCGCGATGGAGATAGCCGAACCATTCGCCGTATTTTTCGTCGGGGAATTTTTGGTGCGCCCAATCGTGAACCATTTGAAAACGGCGGGCGTACTTTTCTTGCCCGGTAAGCGAGTAAGCCAGGAGCGTCGCGATGATCGCTTCATTTTGCGGCCACCAAAATTTCATGTCATGCCAATACTCGTTCGGCGGAAGATTTTTAACGTCGCGGAAATAAATAATGCCGCCGAATTCCTCGTCCCAGCCCCAATCCCATGACCAGTCCAGAATTTTCAAACCGGTTTCGAGCAGATCTGAATCGTTGTCGCGCAGTCTCGCTTCGTGCAGAATAAACCACGCCGCCTCAATCGCGTGCCCCGGCGTGATCAAACGTCCGTCAAACCCGTCGAGAAATTCGCCGTTTGGTCCAACGGTTTCCATGACGGCGTGGAATTCTTCATGCATAAAGTCGCTTTTGATTTCTTCGATGGAGCGGTTGATCCACTCTCGGTACATCATCCTGTCGTCCATTTCGCGCAATACCTGAGCGGTCGAAATCAAAACCATCGGCATACCCAGGCCTTTCATTTCGCGATTCACCGTTTTCGGCTCAAGCAGGCCCGGCGTGGTGTGATAGCGGATAATGCGTTTGAAAAGATCATGCGCGAGTGAAGCATATTTGTCGTCCTGAGCGGCTTTCGCGTAGGCGGCAAAGGCGATGCAGGTAAACGTTTCGGAGAAAAGATAGCGTCGTTTTCGCAGCGGTTGGCCTTCACGCGTTAGACGGAAGAACATTCGTCCGTCTTGATCGAATCCGTATTTTCGCAGAAAATCAACGCCATGCCTAGCGAGGTCGAGCCATTCTTGTTTTTTTTCGACTGTTGAGTACAGCGTCGCCAACATCCAGGCGAACCGGCCTTGAATCCAGGTCGATTTGTCAGTGTCGATAATTTCGCCCTTACGGCCCAGACAATGAAGATACCCCCCGAATTCATGATCAATCGAATGCTCGAGCCAGAAGGGCAGCGTGTCGTTTAACAGGCCGTCACGGTAGACGGGAAGCAGTTTTTGGGCGTCAATCATCATCAGTCACTCGATACTTTTCCAGTTCGTTTTTGCCCGCGTCAATTCGATGTTTTTTTCTTCTGCAAAAACCTGATGAACGTAGGTTGATGAAGGTTCATCAGAAGAAAAAAGCGCTGAAGTTGAACGAATCTTTTCGCCGAAGACGCTTTCATTTTTGTATTCGATTTCCAATTCCGTCACTCGATGGTTTTCCAAGATTTCAGCCGGAGCGCTCTCCAAAACCCACTTCACGTAGGCTGCGTTGTTTGCATGTCGATTCAGGTCAAGGTCGGCGAATCGAACGGAAAAATCGGTTTCGTGATCCGGCGATTCAACTATTGGGAGTTTTGGAAAATCATCATTCAAAGCGCGCACCGGTTTTTCAGGGTGAAATTCACGAATGTCTTGCGGTAAGCGCATCGGGCGCTTTTTCGCGATATTTACCAAAATCCATGCCGTCGTCGCTGCGCCAATTTGACGGCCTTGCATATCGCACAGCTCAAAATCGCGAATTGCAAAGAGACGATTCACTTCCGCAGGCCACGTTTTGACGCAGACCGTTTCGCCCCATTTCGGAAATTCAGCGACTTTCACGTGCATACGCGAAAGCACCCAGGTCATATCTTTTTCCAAAAGCTGATCGACGGCAACGCCCAGCATTCGTGCATGGTTCCCGGCGCTTTCCTGGAGATAGTTGCAGATTTCGAGCAAGGAAACACACCCGTCGGGATTGATCTCGTACGAGCGCACCTTGAAGTCGGTTGTAAGGCTGGAAAGGATGTTGTTCATGGGTTGGTGAGGTAAATGGATGATTGGATTGTTGGAGTTTGGATTTCCATCAATCCAGTCATCCATCATTCCAAAATCACGGCTTTCGAAGTCGTCAGGAGCAGCAATTGTTCATTGTGATCGCCATGATGAATTGGTTGTTACTAACTGGTGTTACGCGCGCCGCAAACGTAAGGAGTGCAAAGCTTGCTTTGCTTTCAGCTTCGGCCAGCAAGGAGCGGCGCATTCAGAACTTTAACGAAAAAGTTTAGGAAAAAGCGTAGCGGAATAGCAAGGCAAGCCTTGCACTCCATTTTCATTTTCTACATTGGCTGCGTAACGTCAGTTACTAATTGCCCAGGCGCTGAATGGCCTCGTCAAGTGAAATATCAGACTTGACCCAATCGGTCAAGACTTCGGTTTCCGTTGCGGAATTGCATCTCGCCAAAAATACTGATCGCGCGCCTTGACGCTCTCCAGGCCCAAAAGTGACGTGCGGGCCGATGCCCTTAAAATCTCTCAGCGATTCCATTGCTTTGATAAAGCTTTCCGTCGTCAGATCGCGTCCCGCCGCTTTGAGTCCGGCGACCAATGGTTCAGCGAAAAGAATGCCGGAGTAGAAAAAGGTGCCCCATGTTTCATCCGGAGCGTATTTTTGATGCATGTCGCGGTATTTCTGCATGAGTTCATGATCGGCGTCTGGCAGTTCGCCAAAGGCGGCGAAGATAACGCCCTCCCACAGGCCTTTGGTGACGTTGTGCATCAAGGGCACGTCACTCAATGTGCTTGAACTGATCCATTGCGGCTTGAAGCTGAATTTTTCAGCGGTTCCGAGCAAAATGGCCGCTTGTTTGGGCAGCAAGTACATAATGACGGCGTCAGCGCCGGATTCTTGCAGTTTCAAAACGTGCGAACTGAGATCGGTGTCCATTGGATTGACGGCAGCGCTTTCCACCAGAGCTGATCCCAAGTTTCCAATTTTTATCTCAGCGCCGGTCAGGCCGCCCTTGCCGTAATCGTCGTTTTGATAAATGACGGCGATTTTCTTTTTGCCGAGCTTGTTGAAAGCGTGATCGACAAGAATTGCGGCTTCGTCGCAATAGAGCGGATAGGAAGCGAAAATATTGTTTTGCGGCGGGAAGCCAAAATGAGTCGAGCCTGTCGCAGGCCAAACCCAGGGGACATTTTTCGCGATAAGATAATCTTTCACGGCCATGCCTGGCGCCGTGCCGACGCCGCCGACAACCGCAAAAACGCCTTCTTGTTCCACCAACTCTTTCACGACGGCTTTGGTTCGCGCCGGTTGGTAGGCGTCATCGCGGTAGATGTAGCGGATCTTTCTGCCGTGAATGCCGCCTTCGTCGTTGATCATTTTGAAATAGGCGTCCGTGCCGCGCCCGACTGCGCCCCAGAGTGCGGCGGGGCCAGTCTGCGGCCCCCATTGGCCAATCACAATTTCCGTATCCGTCACGCCGCGCACGGCTCCGGATTCATCGCCGCCTGAACCGCACCCCCAAGACAAAACGGCAATAAGTGCGAATAGAAAAAAAATCTTTACGTTACCCAACCCTCCGCGCATGCTCTCCTCCGAACATTCAAATTATCGTTAAAATGGAAAAATGGTCAGACCGACGGAAGCGAAAAGGCCGCCAATGCTTGTGGTCTCCAACCCGCCGACGTTTGCCGATGTGATCTCAGCCTCAAAATTGAGCGCGATATACTCCATGAGCTTGTAATTTACGCCCAAATCAAGGAAAAAACCACTGTGGTTCGATTCGCCTACTTCTCCAAAGTTCCCCGGGATGATTGAAGAAGGCCCCTGCTCATCAACCTGAAAAAAAGTAAGCCCAATGCTCAAGTAACTCCCGGCGCCGCGCGACTTCCAGCCCATGTAACGCACGCCGACGTTGACCCAATTCTCTTTCCATTCCCGCGCCGCTCCAACGTTGTCTCGTTGCGGATCGGCGCTTTTTGAAAATTGACGATATTTTACTAGCGCATTGAACGTCCTGCCGAAGCGGTACGAGGCGTGCGCTCCGGCTGCGCCGCCCCATCGTTCTCCGTAAGCATCATCGAAAACATTGAGAGAAACCCGGAACAGGCCGCCGTTCGCGCCCAACCCTAATTTTTTGGGCTTTGAAGTTCCGCCGAATTGCGCCGTCGCTATACTTGAAAAACCGAAAACCAACCCCAGTGTTAAAACGAAACAGAGCTTTTTCACAAAAAAATCTCCGAAAATCTAAACCATTCACCTATAAACATTGTCTATTAGGTTAAACGCGCTTGAAAGATAATCCCCGATGAATTTTCGATCAAAACGTAAATGACCAACCGGGGCTTTTTAATAGAGGAGAAAAGACATGTACCCGTTATTTTTGTTGATCGTTGGATTACTCATAATCTTTTGGAAATCGCCCTTTAAAACGCCAAATCGATAGCTTTCATTCCAACTCTTTCTCCTGCTGAACCCCGGCCCCGGCGCCTTTTCTTTTGCATCTCTCACCCCTCGCGAATAGCTTGTCAAAACCCACAATCAAGCTCAAACTGCGAGGTCAATCATGGCAACGTCCCGCCTAAAGATTTTCACGATTATCACTTTCGCCTTTCTGCTTTTCAATACCGTTTTTTCTCAGGAAACTGCAGAAAAAGAATCGCCGCGTCCTATTGGCATTGAAGACGCCATTACCTGGAAAAGCGTTCGAACAACCTTGCTTTCGAACAACGGCGTTTGGTTCGCATGGCGCGTTTCACCCAACAAGGGCGACAGCGAAATTTTTGTAAAAAACGTGCAGTCAGGCGAGGAGCATTCCTTCAAAATTGGCAATGCGCCGACGCGCGGCGGCGGAACGGGCATGGCTTTTTCGGAGGACGCAAAGTGGCTGGCATTTACGATTTACCCGACGGAAAAAGAGAAGGAAAAACTGAAAAAGCAGAAAAAGAAATCGTTTAATAAAGCCGGTCTCGTCGATCTCTCCAGCGGCGAAATGCAGGAATTTGACCAAGTCAAGAAATACGCTTTCTCGAATGAAAATCCGGGTTGGCTCGCTTTGCACAAATACCCGGAAGAAGGACGCAAAAAAGGCAAGGACGGCTGGAGCGGAACGGATTTATTGCTTTATGACTTAAAAACGAAAGCCGTGCAAAACATCGGCAATGTGGCGGATTTCGCCTTCAATAAACCCGGCGATCATTTGGCGTGGACGGTTGACGCGAGCGATAAAATCGGCAACGGCGTGCAGTTGCGCGAGATGAGCAGCAGCATGACGCATACGCTGGACAGCGACACCGCCGAATACAAAGGCCTGAACTGGACGGAAAAAGGCGAAGCGCTGGCCGTAGTGAAAGGTAAGCCGTCCAAAGATTACGAGAAGAAGCTTTTTACGCTGCTTGGTTTTAACGGCTTCTCGCAAAAATCTCCGACCAAGACTGTCTACGAACCCACAGATGATGAATCTTTCCCGGAAGGCATGACTATCAGCCCAAACCGCCGACCGGAATGGACTGCGGACTTTTCGGCGATTCTGTTCGGCGTTCACGACGCTGAAATGAAAGAAGAAGCGATGAAAAAGGAAGCCGAGCAAGATTCCGCCAAAGTAAAAGCCGCCAAAGCGCCGGGGAAAAAGAAGACCGAACCGGAGACGGCCAATTTGGTCATCTGGCATTGGAAGGACAAGCGTATGCAGTCGCGCCAGCAAGTGCAGGAAAATCGTGACAAGAATTTCAGCTATCTTTCCATTTTCCATCTCAAAGACAAAAAGTTCGTTCGCTTGGCGGACGACGATTTGCGGCAGGTGACGCCGACGCAAAATCAAAAATGGGGTGTTGGCATTGACGTCAGCCCTTACGAATGGCGCGGCAATCTCGACGGTCAAAGGTTCCGCGATATTTATGCGGTGAATATGAAAACCGGCGCGCGGAAATTGGCGGTGCAAAAGAATCGCTGGTACTACGGCCCGTCGCCAGACGACCGTCATTTCTACTTTTACAATGACGGTCACTTCTTTTCCTACGAATTCGCCACCGGCAAGACTTACAACATGACCGAAAAAGCGGGGACTTCTTTCGTCAATGTGGAAGACGATCACAACATCGTCAAGCCGCCGATTCGCCCGATTGGTTGGGCGAAAAGCGGCAAATCCGTTTTGCTTTACGACGGCTGGGATGTTTGGAACGTCGATGTTCACGGCGGCAAAAGCGCAAATTTGACCGTCAATGGCAAGAAAGACGGCATTCGTTACCGCTCGCGTTTTCGGCTCGATCCGGAAGAAAAAGGAATCGATTTGGCGGGCTCGGTTTATTTCGGCGCTTACGGGGAATTCACAAAAATGAACGGAATTGCGCGTGTGGACAAAGGCAAGCCGGGTGCAAAATCTTTGCTCTGGAGCGACGAATTTTACACGAGTTTACAAAAGGCAAAAGACGCCGACGTTTTTGTTTATGCCGCGCAAGATCACGACGATGCGCCGGATTATTTTTCGGCGAACAAAGATTTGGCGAAGGCTAAGAAGCTCACTGACAGCGACGCCCAGCAAGAAAAATTCACCTGGTCCGCCGGAACGCGGTTGGTTGAGTATGAGAGCGACAAAGGCAAGAAATTACAAAGCGTCTTGTACTTGCCCGCGGATTACGAGGAAGGCCAGAGCTATCCGACGGTGGTTTACATTTACGAAAAACTCTCGCAGTGGCGGCACCGATATTTTACACCGTCGGCGGGCGGTTTTAACAAATCGCTCTACACTAGTCAAGGTTACGCAGTGCTGATGCCGGACATCGTTTATGAAGTCAACGACCCCGGCATGTCGGCGGTTTGGTGCGTGGTTCCGGCGGTGAAAGCAGCGATCGAAACCGGTGTAGTCGACGCCGAGAACGTTGCGATTCACGGCCATTCCTGGGGCGGCTACCAGACCTCGTTTCTAATCACGCAAACGGAGGTTTTTAAGGCCGCTGCGGCGGGTGCGCCGTTGACCAACATGATCAGCATGTACAGCTCGATTTACTGGAATTCCGGCGGCGCCAACCAGCCCATTTTTGAAAGCAGTCAGGGACGATTTACCGGCGGATACTGGGAAGAATTGGAGGCCTACACGCGCAACTCGCCGGTTTATTACGCGCAAAAAGTCAAAACGCCGTTGCTGCTTTTACATAACGACAAGGACGGCGCGGTCGACTGGAACCAGGGGATCGAGTATTTTAACACCCTGCGTCGTCTGGAAAAACCGGTGGTCATGCTGCAATACAAGGGCGAAAATCATGGCGTGCGCGAACCCGCCAACCGCCGCGACTATTCCTACCGCATGCTCGAATTTTTTGACCACTATTTAAAAGGAAAGGAAGCGCCGGAATGGCTCAAGCAAGGCGTGCCGCATCTTGAAATGAAAGACCACCTAAAAGCGCGCGCGAAAAAGCCGGAGGACAAAAAAGACAAGAAGCCGAAAAAACAAGCCACGGATTGAAGTTGAGTGATTTTTTGACGGGATAACAGGATCACGAGATTGATTTTTGTGATCAAACAAATTCTTTACTCCGCAAAAATTAGATTGAAAACTGTCTCATCAAACGGCAATTGTAATCCTGTCATTCCGAGCGGATTTTTATTTCCGTACAGACGATATTGGAAGGGCTGAATTGACGTGGAAACGTAAACTTTTCGAACGCATGAAGCGAGGAATCTCAGCAGCGCCTCTTGGGACGCCTGAGATTCCTCGCTCCAAACTGTTGAAACATTTTTCAAAAACAAGGTCGTGTTGTTTGCAACAGCATATGTACCTAAAGAACAGTCCACTCGGAATGACGGAGTGAACTGTTGCATATTTATGATCCGGTTAATCTCGTAAATCCAGTCAAAAAGGATTTTAAAACCCTATGAATGCAATGAAAAAACTGGCGATTTTTCTGCTCGTTTTGCTTGCGCCGACGATTGCGTTGGCGCAGGAAGGCGTGACGGCCAACCCCACCCGCCCGTCCGCGGCGGATAATGCCTACTTGACCGCGAAAGGTTATGCTGAAATTGAGTTCGGCGCTTCATTTCAAAATAATTTCACCACGCTGCCAGCTTTGCTCAAGCTTGCGGTCAGCGAAAAATTAGAATTCGGCTTTGCCATGTCCGGCATTCTAGACCGCGTCAGTTTTGGAGGCGAAAGCGACACGGATGTGGGCGCTCCCGGCTTGCAGGCGAAGGCGCAAATTTACAATGAAGGCTCCGACGCCCTGGCTGTCGCCGGGCGCATTGATTTTCCGCGCGGCGACGCTGACCCGACGTTCACATTTTACGGCGCGGCCAGCCGGCAAACGTCATCATTTTTGATTGACGGTACGGCGGGATTGGTTTTGATGGATCGATCTTCCGGATACGGCGGCGCGTTGACAGGCGCGGTTTCGGTCTCGCCGACTCTGGACGGGAAAATCGGCGCTTTTGGTGAAATCTTTGGTCAGGCGGGCTCTGGAGCGGAGATTATCGGGGTAGATTTTGGCCTTAGCTTTTCTCACTCGCCAACGCTGGTCTCAGACGTCGCGCTCACCCTCGGCCTCAACGACGCCGCTCCGAATTGGGTGTTGCAGGTGGGGTTTACTTCGACGCTGGGGAAAATCTTATAGAATAAGGTTCGAAAATTTTGGTGGCGCCCGAAAGTGATCCTGTATTTTTAGACATTGCTTAAATGGGGCCCTCGCCAGTTTAAAGATGACAAGTCGCTTACGGCGTTGACAACGGCGGCATTCAGATTATCACAAAATGACAAATGCTAAAATTCCCATGAATACTTGGCTCATTGCAGAACCTTCGGCGAAAGCGGGCGCGATTGAAACGTTGCCTGAAACGCCGGGATTGCGCGTTCTCACCAAAAATGAACTGCTGAAGAAGGACTTGCGTTTTTCTTCAGAGGATAAAGTTTGCATTACTTCTGAAATCGTCATCGACGAAGTGATCTCCCGTCTGGAAGATTCGCGCTTGCAAACGGGAATCGGGGTGATGAAAGACAAAACTGCTTTTCGCGAAGCCCTGCAACCGCTCTTCCCAGACTTCTTCTTCCAGCAAATCGAAACCCAGGCGCTTTCTTCCCTGAAGCTCAACCCTGAAAAATCTTATGTCGTCAAGCCGGTCAAGGGTTGCTTTGGCAGCGGCGTGCGAGTGATAAACGGGAACGCCGATTTGCAAACTTTAGAAGCTGAAATCAAAATAGAACTTGCCAGAAACAGCGCGCTCTTTTCGGACAGTGTCTTATCGCCAGAGCAGTTGATTGTTGAAGAGTGCGTCGTCGGTGAAGAGTTCGCGGTCGATATGTTTTACACGCGTGACGGCAAGCCAATGATCACCAATATTTACCATCATCCAATGCCCCGCAATCCGGCTTACTTGCACATGATGTACTACACGAGCGCCGAAGTTTTTTCAAGCATCTATCAGCCCGCTCAGGATTTCTTTCAACAATTGAACGAAATTCTCAATCTGTCGCAAATTCCTATTCACGCTGAGTTTCGGTTACAGGGCGACAAACTGGTTCCAATCGAGCTAAATTCCCTGCGATTTGGCGGCATGGGCTTGGCGAATTTGAGTTATTACGGATTTGGGAGCAACGCCTACCAAAGTTTCATCGATGAGGCTCAGCCCGACTGGGAAGCGATTTGGGAAGAAAACGCGGACAAAGCTTTTGCCTTTTTCATTGCGTACAATGGCGCCAACGCGAATCTTCAAACGCATGAGCCGGACTGGCCGTCATTCAGGGGGCTTTTCTCCAAAATCATTCATGAAGTCCCTTTCGATTACCAACAACAATTGGCATTCGGCATTCTCTACCTGGAAGAGTTGCAAGAAAGAATTTCCACGCTCCTTGAAACGGAATTCGACGATTATTTTGTTGTAAAAAACTGATGTTGTGCACTCCTGAAAATTTCCCAAACAGCACCTGAAAAACGTCACTTTTACATCATACCCGCGCAGGCGCACGCGCGATAAAAAGGTTGTGGATAACTTGCACCTTGTCCCGGAGGGACATTCGAAAATAGCCAGCCAATTCATTGGCTGGATTAGAGTTACGTCTGATTTCCATGAAGTCTCGTCAGGGACGCTTGAAGTTCGACGTCGTGTAAAAATATCAGTCGTCCCTGCCGGGACTTAACTCAAAGAGCGGCTTATTTTTCCTCCGCCAGTCAACTGGCGGGCTATTCTCGACCGTCCCTCCGGGACTGATTTGAGTT
>CAXHAT010000187.1:0-15212 GCA_964014485.1 uncultured Deferribacteres bacterium | reverse complement strand
TCTCCGATCTCAGCGTCTCTGCGTTAGGTTATTGAGTTCAATATCTGCCGCATTTTCTTCGAGTGCAAAGTTTGCTTTGCTTTCTATTCAGCCCGCTGAATTACGAGTACAACCGGATGCTAATCGAGAAAGCCTTCAGCGTTTAGCAAGGCAAGCCTTGCACTCCGCTTCCCGGCCAAAGTCATAACTTGAGCAAACATAATAAAAATCCCTCCGATCCACAAGTTTAGCGAGATCATTGATTCAATCAAAAAGAAACGCGCAGGCCGAAACTCAGGCTGCGCGGATTGAGGAAAGTTTGCGCGATTTTGTCCGGCATATCGATGTAAGCTTTGTCGGCGAGCACTTGCCGGACGAGCGCGGGATCTGCGGTTTGCCAGGCGCCGTCGACGTACTGCATGTGTCTTTCCAGCCTGCGGACATAGTACAACTCGACGGCGTTTTCGGTAGATCGGGGCGAGTTTGGCAATTGACGCTGGAACAGAACTTTGTGAATCGGCACGAAATCGACGCCGGGCTTACGAACGTCGCCGGGGCGGTCTTTTCCGGGAAGGAGAATGTAGGGAATTTCGAATTCTTCGAGATTTTCGAAAGCGTCGGCGGGCAGGCGCAGCGAGGACATGTAATCGTTGTAATCCGCGAACAAATCATCATCGTCGCCGATAGCAAAAGAGCGCTCGAAGTACATGAATTTCAGGTTCAACAAATTATTGAAATCGGCGAAAAACTGGATTGCGCCGGAGCCCGTTTGGAATTTCCGGCTCAGGCGTAAGTCGAGGCTGTAAAAATCGCGCGTGCGCACATTGTTGCGCAGCGAGGGATGCGGCGAATATTGCACGCCGCCGGTTGCATCGTCTTCGTCTACAATCGGGCCGCCCCAGGTAAAAACTTTTCCCGCACGCCATTGACCCAAAAGATTGATCCGCCAATCCGCGAACGGATCCCCGCCGCCGATTTTGGGGCCGAAATCTGACGGCGAAAGTAGTTCCAGATTAAAATGCGCGAACGGCTGTGACGCGGCTTTGGATTCGTAATGATCCTGCGTGATTCGCTCGTATTCGTTTTCATCAATCGGGTTGAGAATAACCGCCGACGGGCCGAAATTGCCGGCGTTGAAAGACATAAAAGTGAAATTCACAAAGCCGCGCAGCCAGCTTCCCTTTGTCTTGCTCAAAGCCAGTTCCAGCCCGCTGACGTCGTTGTAGTTGAACGGCAGCTCGATGGTGTAATTGACATTTTCGCTGACAAAAGCGCGAAAGCTCGTCTGCTTGTCCACGTCGCGCAGGTACGCGGCGGCAGTCAGCAAAAATTGTTCGGACAGGTTTTGCTCGAAGCCAAATTCGTACGCGGCGGTGCGCGCCATTGGGATGTTGGGATTGCCAATGCCGACGAGAGAACTGCGCTCGGCGAAATAGCTCTGTTCTTGCAATCTGAAAAGATGCTGCGCCTGCGGCATTTGCCGAAACAAGCCATAATTAAAATAGAGCTTCGAATTCTCGGTCACAGGAAAAGACGCGCCGAAACGCGGACTGAGCGCGAATTGTCTTTTTGGACTTTCCGTCGCGAGTGAATCATTGCGCAGACCAGGATTTTCCTGACCAAGCAGCGGGCTGAAATCATCGAAGACGAAGCGCGCGGCCCCGGAATTGAAATAATCAAATCGCAGGCCGGGATTGAGAATCATGCCGTTGAAGCTGAATTTTCCCTGCACATAAGCCGCACCCTGTTTCGGCGATGCCCTCCAGTTTTCGAAAATGCGGTAGGGCGATTCAAAATCGTGGCGGCTGCCGCACAACAGCGCGTGGGCGGAACCCGGCGTGGAAACGCGCGTGGCGCAAGCGTCGTTGATTTCGGAAGAAATGTTGTAATCGCTGACGATGTATTCCAACCCCGCCTTAAATTGCGACCGGCTGCTGATTTGTTTGGTCAAATCAAAACGCGTCGTCCAAACGACGACGCTGGAGGTGTCGCGTTCGACGATCAATTCTTGCGGCCCTGGACGTAAAAAATAATCGGAAGCGATGCGGTTGGCTTTGAATTCGAAAAACGTGTTAGGATCGAGCGTGTGCGTCAGGCTGGCGGCGATGAGATTGTGGTCGATGTCGGATAAGCCAATGTTATCGAGCTTGAACAGGCCCTCGCGTTTGAAAAAATCATTGTCAAATCCCCAAGGATAGGACGGCACGCCTGCTTGCAGCATCGAAGCGATGGAATCCGCCACGCCGCGCTGTGCCGCGGATAAACCGGTCAGCGTTAGTTTCAAACCGGGCTTGATTTCTGACACGAGCTTCAATTGCGCCGTTCGATCCCGTCGTTGGTCACGATCATAAATTTCCGTGTAGGGCGTTTGGTTTTGGCGAAATGAGGCGAGAAAACGCAGCTTTTCATTTTTCGGAAAAACCGGCCCGCCGAAAGTCACGTCCGCGTCATAGCCGGCAAAATCGATGTTAGACGTGGTCTCCGAATCTTCAAAACTCAAATTTTGCGACGGGCGGTAGCGAAACATCGCGTCGACGGAGTAGCGGTCGCGCGGGGGATTTTTGGTCACGAATTGCACCAGCCCCGAACGCACGTTGCCGAACTCGGCGTTGAAACCGCCCGTCTGAACCTGCATTTGTTCCAGCGCTGTGTAGCTCAATCCCATGATCGGTGCATTCGTTCGTCCCTCGCGCAAATTCACGCCGTCGATCATGAACGAAACCGAGTTGATGTTGCCGCCGCGAATGGTCAAATCCGGCTCGACTCCGGCTTGCAATTTAATCGCGTCTTCCAGCGTCGCGATGGGCAGGCTTTCGAGATTCTCGGCGTCAACGTTAGCCATGCTTGCCGAAACTTCGGGGATGATGTTTTTGCGCTCGGCGACGACCGTGATTTCTTCGCCCTGTAAAACTTCTTCCTGCAAAACAAAGTCGATCTTCGTCGCCAGATTGACGCGCACTCTCACGTTCTCAACCGTTGTGCGCGTATAGCCGAGAAAAGAAGCGCGCACCTGATACGTTCCGGGCCGAACGTTCGAAATGAGGTAAAATCCATCTTTGTTTGACGTTGCGCCGAGGTTCGTTCCAATTAATGAAATGTTAGCGCCGGGCAGGGGTTCGTTTGTTTGTTTGGTTAAGATGCGCCCGGAAATCGTCCCGGTTTGCGCAAGAATTTGCCCATTGATGAGCACAAAAACACCAAAAAGCACATGAAATATGCTTATAAAATTCTTCATAATTTACATTAACTAAATCTTAACAAAGCATTTATTGGTCATTAACCTTTTATCCATACTGTTACGCCGGAAGAATTCAGCATAAGGCTGAATCGACATAAAGGCCAAAAATGATTACACACGTTCCAGCCAAGAAAATCTTAATCGCCGACTCTGACGAAACATTTCTCACGAATATCAAAAATAGTCTTCAAACAGAAGGCCACTCCGTGCTTACTGCAACGAACGGTTCAAGCGCACTCGAGTTTGCCCGTAAGGAAGATTTTGATTTGCTTATCATGGATGTTGTCTTGCCGGGAAAGGACGGTTGGGAAGTCCTGACGGAGTTGCGTAAAAACTCCAAAACGCGCGATATGCCCGTGGCTTTTCTCAGCAGCCGGGACAACGAAGCGGACGAGGTGATCAGCCTTGAATTAGGAGCGGACGAATATTTGGTAAAGCCGGTGAATGAGAGGTTGCTGCAAGCCCGACTCAAGCGACATTTGCGAAGAACCGTTGCCACGCGCAGAGTTGAAGAAAAGGCCGTGAGTACGGACTGGTTTGAGATCGACCCGCCAAATTACTCGGTTAAGCTGTTTCAAAAAGAACTCAATCTAACAAAAAGAGAATTTGAAGTTTTCAACTTCCTTTCACAGCGAGCGGGAAAAGTCGTCAAACGCGATGCTTTGCTTAAAAATCTTTGGAATGAACAAGACTCGGTTGGCGGTCGCACAATTGACGTTCATATTCGCAAAATTCGCGAAAAATTGGGCGAGCGTTATGCTGATCTCATCCAGACGATTCGCGGCGTCGGCTACAAAGTCAACATTGACAAAGAGCCTCGCAGTACACAATAATCGACCTCGCCAACGCTTCTCTCCTACCTCAATATCTTGTCAATTTCGCTCAACTCTTCATCTTCGAACTCCAAACGCTCAACAGCCTGAACCGCTTCTTCAATCTGACGCACTTTGCTCGCACCGATTAACGCCGAAGTGATCGTTGAATTTCGCAGCGTCCAGGCGAGCGCCATTTGCACCAGAGATTGTCCTCTCGTTTTCGCAAGTTCGTTGAGTCGGCGAATGCGCGTTAGCTTCTTCTCCGTGATATGTTTTGGCGTCAGAAAAACGCTAGCACCGGCGGCGCGTGAGTCTTCGGGAACGCCGCCCAGATACTTGTTTGAAAGCAGCCCTTGCGCCAATGGCGAAAAAACGATACAGCCGATTCCTTCTTCGTCCAAGGCGTCCGTCAGCCCGTTTTCGATCCAGCGGTCGAACATGTTGTAACTGGGCTGGTGAATCAGACAAGGCGTGCCAAGTTCGCGCAGAATTTTTGCCGCTGCTCGGGTTTGCTCAGGATTGTATTGCGAAATGCCAACGTACAAGGCCTTACCCTGACGGACAATGTGGTCGAGCGCACCCATCGTTTCTTCCAGCGGCGTTTTCGGATCGGGGCGGTGGTGATAGAAAATATCGACGTAATCCAACCCCATTCTTTGCAAGCTTTGGTCAAGGCTGGCGATGAGGTATTTGCGAGAGCCAAAGTCGCCGTAAGGCCCTGGCCACATCCCCCAGCCCGCTTTGGTGGAAATGATCAATTCGTCGCGATATGCGCGCAAACTTTTGTCTAAAATGCGTCCGAAGTTTTCTTCAGCCGCGCCTGGCGGGGGGCCGTAATTGTTGGCAAGGTCAAAATGTGTCACGCCCAAATCAAAAGCGCGATGAACCATATTCATGCCATTCTCGAACGAATCCGCGCCGCCCCAATTATGCCAAAGCCCAAGCGAAATTGCCGGCAGTTTTAGCCCGCTTTTGCCGCAGCGGCGATAAATCATTGTGTCATAACGAGAATCGTTTGGCGAATAAGTCATGCTCTCACCTTTGCTCACATTTTGAATCATTGGGAAACGAGCGGAATAAATCGCTTTTAGCCGTAAAAGTCATGGAACTTCGCACGATCATTGATTATTTGACATTCGACCGCTCAATGTTTATTTTGCGACCAATAAACGTTTTTCATGTCCACGAGGGGTAAAATGAATAAAGTCAAAGACCTCGCCGTTGCTTACAAATCTCAGCCCAAAATTTACACTTATGAGGATCTGCTGAAAACGCCGGAAGACGGCAAACGCTATGAAATCATACAGGGGGAGCTAGTTGTGAGCGGCACGCCTTATGTGATTCATCAAATCATCAGCCAGAACATAGTGTTTGCTCTACACGGTCATGTAAAGAAAAATGATCTTGGACAAGTTTACTTTGCTCCGGTTGATGTTGTCTTGAGCGAGATCAATGTGGTTGAGCCTGATATACTTTTTATCAGTAAGCAAAACTTAAGCATTTTGACGGAGGAAAACATTCAAGGCGCGCCTGATCTCGTGATCGAGGTTTTATCACCGAGCACGGCTTATTACGACTTGATCGGCAAGAAGGAAATTTATGAACATTACGGCATTTTGGAGTACTGGATTGTTGACCCCAAACGAAAGGCGCTGGAAGTTTTGCAATCAAAGAACCGCAAGTTCGAGCTTACGCAGAAACTGGAGCGGGAAGGCTCGGTCAATTCCGGCGTTTTGCAAAATCTGAGTCTGACTTGGGGTGAAATTTTTGCGTGTTAACGTCAAGTTGAGAAAGATAAAATGAACAAAGTCAAAGACGCCTCCGTCGCTTACAAAACGCGGCCCAAAGTTTATACCTACGAAGACCTGCTTAAAACGCCGGAAGACGGCAAACGCTATGAAATTATTCAGGGGGAGCTTGTAATGAGCGCCGCGCCTTTTCTCATTCATCAGGCAATCATTGGGAATTTGTATGAAGTATTGCGCAAGCACGCCAAAGAAAATGATCTTGGCAGGGTTTATTTCTCGCCGGTCGACGTCGTTTTGAGTGAGATCAACGTCCTTGAGCCAGACCTGCTTTTTGTGAGCCATGAAAACTCGAAAATCATCACTGAAAAAAACATCCAAGGCGCGCCTGATCTCGTGATTGAGGTTTTATCCCCAAGCACCGCTTATTACGACCTGATCGGCAAAAAAGAAATTTATGAGCATTACGGCGTTTTGGAATACTGGATTGTTGATCCCAAGCGGCAGACTCTGGAGTTGTTTGCATCAAAGGACGGCAAGTTTGAGCTCGCGCAAAAGCTGGAACAAAATGGGTCGGCCAAGTCGGGCATTTTGCCGAACTTGCGTCTAGCTTGGGGCGAAATTTTCGCGGACTGATCAGTTTAAAGATGCGTGACCGGGGTAAACTCTCTCTCAAAAATCTGCTTTAACCTGCCGTTTTTTAATTCCTTCGACACAAAATAACACCAGGCCATTTTATCAAAAAAAACAATCGGGGCGGTGTGGAGATATTTGAGCAGCGGCGGGTGTTTTGCAAAGCAGCGCCAGGTCACGGCGGCGGCGATGAGCGGGGAAAGCGCAAACGCCGACCACGCTTTTTTCAGAAACCAAGGCGTTTGAAGGAGATCGGCGTATTCCTGGCGGATGCGCACTGAAAACGGCGCCCAGGAACTGGTGTGTTTAATCAAAGTCGCAAGGCTGTCGCGTGTGGGGCGATGGCGCACAACGGCGGCGGGTTCGAAATACAAATCCAAACCGAGGCGGCGCAGTTTCATGCAAAAATCAAAGTCTTGTCCGCGGGCGAAGCGCTCGTTGAACATGCCGATTTCAAGACAGGCTTTTTTTGAGACGCACATGCTGGCGGTGAGCAGCGGTACGGTGGTAAAAACGCGCGCTTCATTGCTGTAGTGATGATTGTTAAAATGTGCGATGTTATCGCAAAGCGTCCAGAAGCCGTCGCGACCATCGAACTCCATCGCTCCGCCGACGGCGCGGTTGCCTTGAGCGTGCGCTTTGAGCAAATTGGCCATCCAATCCGGGCGAGCAATGCAGTCTGCGTCGATAAAGAGAATGATTTCTCCGCGAGCCGCTTCAATGCCGCGATTGCGCGCTTCCGCCGGGTTGAGCTTTTTTTCTGACTCGAGAAAAACAACGCGCTCGTCCTGCGCTTTTTGCGTTTCAACACGCCCGAATTTGTCCTGGCCGATGATAATGATTTCAAACGGCGCGTCAACGCCTTCCTGCCTGCGCAAAGCTTCGACAACTTCGCCAATGCGCGGCGAATGCAAATTCGGAATAATAACGCTGTAAGCAAGGCTCACTCTAATCCACCAGTAAGTTTTCTCGGCGGCCTTTGCGTCTCTGCGTTGAGTAAAACTCGATCAAACGCAAAGACGCAAAAAACGCAGAGTGTTCAAAAACGCTTCCCTGTCATTCAGGAAGAATCTATTCTGCCCGAGGCTGAGAATGCTCAACTTTTGCTCGAAGTCGGCGTCTCATCAACAAATCCAATCAGAATGCAAACTACGATTTTTTGCCGCTTCTTAAAGTAAAGCTTTTCATTTTTTGCACTTCTTCAGCGGATAACTCGCCCGTCACCCGCAAAGCGATCAGGTAAAAAATCAATAACCCGAGTGCTTTCAAAACAAAAGTCCAAATCTTGTCCGTTTCGAACCAGATCGTGCTCAGGTAGAATACAATCGTGATTAAACTCACGCGCAAAACGGACTTGAACGGCAGAAAAAGCCGGTATTGTTTGTAGACATAAATTGCGCTGGCAATAAGGGCGAAAATCATGGAAATCGTGGTGGCCCACGCGGCGCCTTGCATGTAGAATTTAGGCGTTAGCCAAGCGTTCAAGCCTGCATCCAGTACGACAACGCCAAGTACGATGACGCCGCAGGTCAACATGCCGCTTTTGGCAATGTTGATCGCGTTGAGCACGGAAAAAAATGTGAGCATGCACATGCCGACGAACAGAACTTCAAGAATCGGCGCCGCGGCGAGATATTCTGCGCCGAAGAGAAAGCCAATAATCGTTTCCGCATCGCCGACGACGAGCACGCAGGCCGGACACAGCACAAGTAAAAGCACCCGCATCGCTTGACGCACAATTTTGCGCGTTTCATTCTCGTCGTTCTTGCCAATAGCAAAGGCCAGCGACGGGATGATTGCGCCCGATAGCGCGGTCGAAAAAAAATAGGGCATTCGTCCCAGCGCGGAAGCGACGTTGTAGTAGCCGACTTCCGCCGGAAAAGCGTAGTATTTCACGAACCACAGATCGATATAGAAAAACAGATTCAGCCCCACGGAATAAAGGATGCTCGGCGCGATGAATTTCGCCATTTCGCGTTTTGAGGCAACGCCCTTGCTTTTTTCGAGCTTAAAAACCGCAACCCCGGCGATCCAGCCGACAATTGAAGCGGAAAAATTTGCAACAAAAGCGCCGACAAGATGATTGCCCGCCGAAACAACGCCGACCATTAAAAAGAATTTTGAGACGGTGTAAATTCCGACGACAAGCGTCTGTTGCGCAAATCTTCGCTGGCCTGTGAGAAAGCCGTTGTAATACCAGTAGAACGCGAAAAAAATAATATCGACGACCGCCCACCGAAGAATTGGCGTCAGCCTATGGTCGTTAAGCGCGTCCGCGATTTGCGGTGCAAACACAAAAGCGGCTGCAAAAAGAATGAAAGCAAGACTGACCTGCCATTTGAAGAGAAATTTGTGCAGCGCAAAACCTTTTTCCGGGCTTTGTCCAACAAACCGCCTGAGCGCAGCAGGAATCCCCGCGACAACGATCAATTCGATGATCATCAACACCGATTGCACCACGCCGTACGTGCCGTAGGCTTCCGGTTCCAGCGTGCGCGCCAGAAAAACCTGAATGCCGTAACCGCTGAGCAGAGCCAAAGCTTGCCCGATCAAGAGAAGAAACGTACCGCGCCAAAGCATATTTCGAAAGACTGGATTATTGGAGTGATGGATTATTGCGGTTCATGCGTGTGAAGCAAAATTTCTTGCGCTGAAGCACTGCGCGGATTGATCTCATTTTCGATAATTCGCTGCAATTCAGCGCCAATGTGCTCGGCGCTGCATCTCGATTGATAGGTTTGCAGGGCGCCGGCGGCGATTTTTTTTCTGAAATCAGCGTCTTGACTTAGCGTGAGAATTGCACGGCTCAAATCTTCGGGATCGGCGGCGTTACACATAAAAGAATCTTCGCCGTGTGTCAGTAATTCGCGATTCCCCGCCGAATTCGAGACAATTACGGGCCTGCCGCATGCGAGCATCTGAAAACATTTATAGCCAATCACCAAGTTCGCTTTCGTACCTTCGCCGAACTGACCGCCCAGGCAGATATCGGCCGCTGCGATGTGATCGACAAGTTCGTTTAGCGAAACCCATTCGATAAAGTTAATATTTTTGAGACTCAGGGATTGCGCCAGCGCCAGCATTTCGTCGCGTGTTTGCCCGCGTCCGATAATTTCAAAAAGAATGTCTGGTTCGTCTTTTAGCAGATGCGCCGCGTGAATAATATGCTCGATCCCTTGCAACGGCACGAAACTGCCGTAAAACAGCACCTTTATCTTTTCATTTCTACTTGCCGGACGCGGCTGAAAAATCGCGTCGGCGCCAACGAAAACGCGCTGAAATTTCTCACGCGGAATATTGTAAAGCTCGGAAAAGTATTCGCAATGCGCATTTGTATCGACGATGACGGCGTTGGACAGCTTGAACAAAAGTCGGTCATAGAATTTCAACGCCCGCGCAAGCACGGATTTTTCGGCGACGAATTTGCGGTCGACGACAATCGTTTCGTAAAGAGAAATGTGGACGTTAAAAAGTACAGGAATGCGCTTGACCAAACCTGCAACGCGCGCGAACGGCACATCAAAATAGCCGGGATAGCCGACAACGATCGCGTCGAGATTTTTCAGGTGTAAGAGCCGGAAGAAAAGGGAAAAACCGTTTTTGAGAAACCCCCAGGCCACGGCAAGCATCTTACCGGCGCCTTTGTAGTTCGCCGCCTCGTCGCGCTTGCCCTTTTGCGGGAGGTTGCATTCGACGACTTCTACGCCAGCTTTTCGCAGTCCGGCAAGGAACGTTGTGTTGTGCGGTTCGGTGAGATCGTATGCGCCGTAGTAGCAAACACGAAGACTGCTCATTGTTTCAAAGACGCTCTTTCACGGAAAATGTCATTCAGGAGGAATCTATTTTGATCGGAAGCACTGAGGCGTATTATAAAAATCACAGTTCGGGGAAAATATTTTTTAATTCTATGATTGAAAAGGTCATGAAGAAATCACCAAAATCTGATCAAAAAGATTTGCCGCCAGAATATTCACTTGATTACAGCAAAGCAAAACCAAATCGCTTCGCAAAAGCCTTTCCCGGAAACCGAATTCTGGTCGCGCTCGACCCCGACGTTGCTGAAGTTTTCAAAGATTCCGAAGCTGTAAACAATGCGTTACGCGGCTTGATTCAGGCACAATCTTCCGGGAAAAATATGTGATGCAAATCGAAGTAAATGAATCTCGTAACAACGGAGACCGTTGTCACAAGACTGCACTGGCAGTTTTTAAACGTTTCCGGACGGATGCTAATTCAAATGCGACTTGATAATCTTAAACGTCTCTTCTGCATGCGTCTTTTTCGAAACGCCGACGACGGAAGAAACGATTTTCGGCAAGGAATACAAATACTCGAACGCTTCTTTCGGCTTCAAATATCCCGCCGCCAATGTGCTCATCGCCAGCAATTGCACGTCTTCTTCCCGTAAACATTTTTCGAACGCTTCCAGCGATGGATTGACCTGATAGCCGACCCTGTTGATCGACGCCATGATCAACGGATTCTCAATGCCGACGCTTTTCAGCGATTTGACCAGCTTCGGCAAATTCTTGCTGCACCACGCTGGAATCGCGTTGTATTTCTGCTCAATGTGTTTGGCATATGCCGCAAAAACTTCCGGCACGTCCCAGCCCAAAACGAGATCGGTCATCACGTCGTGCAGAAAAACGGATTTAAGGTTCAAGTGTGCAAAGGGCGCCACTTCAAAATCAACCAGTGAAGTGATAATCTTGGTCACGTCTTTGGTCAGCAAGCCAAACCCGCCGCGCCAGAACATGCCCATTTTGTCCTGCAAGCTCGTTCCGGACAGCGAATCCTTGACCACATTGACAATGCCCTTTTCGTTCGACATGCGGATGTACTTCGCAGCGTAGGGAACGAGCAAGTAAATGCCCATATTTTCAAGCAGTTCTTTGTCTTTTTTAAACTCATCAGCGACCAAAAGCGCGCGTTCGTGGGTGGACATCATCATGCCGGTCACGCCGAGATCGTGAGAATAATGTACCATGTCCATGATGCGCGAAACGTCGCTGAAAAAGGCTGCGCGTTCATTACCGCCTTGCGCTGAAAGATGATTCACGCCGAAAAATTGATTGTGTCCTAAAAGAATGGGGTCTATCATATTTTGCCAAGAAATTGAGGATAATTATTGCAAGTATAAACTCTTGAGAAAAAAATATTGTCATTTGCCGCGCGCCAATATGGCTTCGCTGTCATTCTGCCGTGCGTCATTCGGTCATCTTCTACGCTTGGCAATTAATGACGCATCGCCAATGACTCCGAAGCTAAATGACAGCTAAGCAATTGACTACAATTTCACCGGTTCGCCGTTTTTACCTGCGGATTCATAAAGGCCGTCGACTATTTTCTGGATGTCGTAGGCGTTGCGCAGATCGCTTTCAACAGAGCGTTTTTCGCGCACAGCGGAAATAAAATCGACGTCCTGTCGCGTATACTGGGGTCCTCCCAGATCAATTTCTACACCGGAAAAGAGATCGGGCATTTTCAGGATAGTCCAACCTGCCGGATAATTTTCGAAGGGCTTTTCTAAAAACAAACGAACTTCGTCGTCATTGACGGTAAGATTGCCGAATTCCGCATCGAGATTAATCCCGGTTTCGAGCAGTCGATGGTGGCGCTTGCTCCAGGTCGAGTCGAGCCATCCGGAAACGCCGTTTTTGAAGCGAATATAGGCGTGGGCAAAATCTTCCACTTCTTGCGAGTAGAAGCTTTTCGTCTGAGCGGAAATAAATTGCGGTGAGCCGAAATACCATTTTAGCAGGTCGATCAGGTGCGTCGCTTGTGCGATCACAACGCCGCCGCCGGATTGTTCCTTGCTATAACGCCAGCCTTTGCCGGTTTTAAAAAGTTGCGAGACGTAGATTGTAGAAGTAAAATTTATCAGCCGCCCCAATGCGCCGGAATCGATGATTTCTTTCGCCTTTTTGAAAGTATCGATGTAACGCATCATGTAGCCGACCATCGTCGTGAGGCGTTTTTTGTCGACCGTTTCAACGATCCCCGCCGCTTCTTCGCTGCTCGGGCATAGCGGTTTTTCAAGAAAGAATGGAATATCGCGCTCGATGCAGGCTTGCGCCATGGGCACGTGCAAAAAAACCGGCGTGGCCAAAACCGCCGCGTCCGGTTTTTCTTTGTCGAGCATTTTGAGGTAATCTTCGTAGCCGGGAACGCCTTTTAAGCTTTTGGCGAACCCAAGAAGAAATTTCGAATTGTCAGAAATCGCACAAAGCTCCACGCCGTCCAGACCGTTCATGATCCCCGCGTGCAGCATCCCCATTTTCCCAACGCCAACGACTGCAACTCGCATTCTATTCAGTAAATCCTCGCTGTAAAATCAAGATCAAAAATAAATGCAAGTATACCTTCGATGTAAGCAATTTGCATAAAGCATAACGCAATTGAAACAGTCACCGATTTATCACAGAAAACCCTTGTTTACTTGAAATTTCATTCTTATTTCAAGCAACTTTCCGGAATATCAAAATTGGGCGGCTCATAGTCTTGGCCAGATACTCAAGCGAGCTTTTAATCGCAACTTCGACTAAACATGCTATACAGACGAACTGACGTTTCATTTAAGGCCGCTTACTTCATATTGATTTCGTTATCCTTTTTCGTGTGCGGAAAATCGTCGGCTCAGTTCGGCTGGATTCTGGGAAAAGTCACAAACAAGAACTCCGGCGTGCCGTTAGAGAATGCGGAAGTTTTTGTGCCTGACGCCCGCATCGGCGCCGTGACCGATCAAAACGGCCGCTACATTTTCCGAGCACCTGCAGGACTGCTGATTTTGTACGTAAAAATGGCTGGATACGCGGGGCAAACGTTCAAAACAACAATTCAGGTCGGAGATACGCTGGAACAAAACTTTTACCTCGAACAGCGGCCGTATGAAGGCGAAGAAGTCGTCGTTGTCGATCAATTGCCGCCGCCCGGCCCCGGCGTTTTTGACAAGATTGTTTCATCAACACGTTTGAAATACGGCCAACCCGCTTTGGCCGAAGCTGATCCTCTGCGCGTGATACAATCCGCGCCCGGCGTGGTTTCCACCAGCGATTTTAGCAGCCAGATTTTCGTGCGCGGCAGTCCCGCTGACCAAACACTGATCGCCTATGACGGCGTGACGGTTTTTACGCCCTACCACATCGGCGGTATTTTCAGCATGTTCAACGCAGACGGCGTGCAGGCCGTTGAATTCTCGCCAACAATTTCCAGCGCCAATGTTTCCGGCAGATTAGCGGGGCGCTTGAACGTTCTTCCCTGGCAAAACGAAGCCCGCAAATTTAGAGCAAAAGCGTCTTTTGGCGTTCTTAGCTCAAAATTCCGTGCGTCAGGACCTGCGTCCGGCGGTTCCTGGTTTGTCGCCGGGCGGCGCACCTATCTTGATCTTATCATGCGGCTGGTGAACACCACGGACGTCAATTATTTTTTTCATGATTTGCAAGGCGGCGTGACCGTGAAACCTTCACCGAGCCATAAAATCTCGTTCAACGGCTTCTTTTCGCGCGACGCTTTGCGCAACGTTCTGGAGCCGGATGAAGAAGGACTCACTGGATTAAAACAGCCGATTTGGGGCAACAACATTATGAGCTTGCGCTGGCGTATTCAGCAATCGCCAAACAGTTTTCTGGAAACGCAGGCCGCCTACAGCGCCGGTGTGATGTCATCGCGAACGCAGCACCTTGATCTCGACAATCAAATGTCCGAAGCGTTTTTGAAAAGCACGTGGCGCCGCGTCAGCGACAAAGGGCAGTTCCAGGTTGGAGCGCGATTGGCGTGGTCAGATTTTGATTATTTGTGGCGGTTTCAAAATGCGGAAAAGATCGAAAGTATTTTGGGTGACAAACCCGCCGAAATATTTTTCGACAGCGCACCACCGGACTATGAACAGCAAAATAACGCATTTCAAATCGATCTTTTTGTGCAAAACGAATTCAAGCTGACGCCGAGTTTGAACGCCCTGCTCGGCTTACGCGGCGAACGAAACACGCTTTCAAAAAAAACGGCCATTTTGCCGAGAGCGCATTTCAGTTACGCCGTGCGGCCAAACTTCAGTTTGCACGCAGGCGTTGGGCGGTATGTCCAGCACGCTTACACTTTGAAGAACGTCAAGAATGAAGATATTTTCGCGCCGTTCTCGATCTATTTTCCGGTATCCGAAAACGCGTCTCCGCCGCAAGCGGTAACGACGACCTTGGGCGCCACGCTGAACTTCGACAGCGGTATGAAGCTGGGAGTGGAAGCCTACGCTAAACGTATACGCAATATACCGGTTTTTGATGAACGAATCAGGCAAGCCGAGCAAGGCCGCATCAATGCAAGCGGCGTTGACCTGTTTCTTGAAAAAAATAACAGCAGAATCGACTGGAATTTGAGCTATTCGCTGGGGTTTTCGCGGATCAAGGCACCGGACAGAAATTATTTCACTGACTTCGACCGGCGGCACAGCTTGAAAAGCGCGGCAAGTTTGCGGCTCGGTCGCGGCTGGCGCTTTAGCGCGGCGTGGGCGTTTCTCAGCGGCCTGCCCTATACGCCCATCATCGGAAGGTATGTGCGATTTTATCATTCATCTGTTGGCGAAGGTTCGGCAAAAATATTCGCCGAGAAAAATTCATTTCGATATCCCGACTATCACAGACTCGACGCCGGGTTTTCACGAGCGGGGCGGCGTTTTGAGATCGCATTCAACGTGCTGAACGTTTACAACCAAAATAACCCGCTGTTTTTCGATTGGGATTTTGATTTTGTGCAGCCGAAGCCGGACAATTTGAAGACCACAGGCGCTGCTTTTACGCCTGATGGACG
>CAXHAT010000186.1:0-15285 GCA_964014485.1 uncultured Deferribacteres bacterium | reverse complement strand
CACCAAGAAGCTCGTCGGCAGCGTCAGATGTGTATAAGAGACAGTAAGGGCATTGTATCAGCAAACGGTAGAATACGTCTTGCGTTACTGCTCAATCACAGTTTAATTTTTTCGCCAAGCAGGGATTGAGCGTATTTGTAAATATAACAAATTATGCATAGGAGAAGTGAAATGACACAGAAAAAAGTTTACACATTGTTTGTCGTCGGTCTTTTGATATTTCTAACCTCGCCGCTTTCTAGCCAAAACAAGCACGTCATCGAATCTTATTTTGAAGGTAAGATGGTGATATTGAAAATCGACATGCCGGCAACGTCACGCGGCGTTGAAGTGCGCCTTGCCAAAACGCCGCAGGTTGATTTTACCCAGCTTGGCAATCGGCTCAAAGAATACGGCACAGCAATTTACGCCGGTGAAGAAAGCATGGTCACAAAAGTAAAGACAAAGGGAAAACACATTGAATTCCAGCTTGGCGGCGGCGGCTACGGCACTTTTGGCGATGAATCCGGCAACGTTGGCATTTCCACTCACGTGCCAAAATCGCGGCGCGAGAAAGACCTGGAAAAACGATTGAAAGACGAGACCAATGAGCGCACGAAGAAAGCCCTGAAATCTGAAATCGATGAACTTCGACGTGAACGCCGGGCTGAAGAAAGACGGTTGCGATTGATGAAGGAAGATGCGGAAGCAGCAAAAAAAGATCGTATTCGCAATAAGGCGCTGCAGGCCGGGTCGCGTTTCAATATTCGCTTTGGCCGCAACCTTACTCCGGAAGACATGACGCCGGAAGCGATTATGGAAGCTCTTGCAGAATATGTTGATTTCGACGCAGCTCCCAGAGCGGACGCGCCAAGTCCTGTCGCTGACGTTGTTGAAACGGAGCTTCGTAAGGGGCTGCTTTGGGAAGAAGTCGCACAAATGTACGGCGCCCCGAGCAATGTTTCTCAACGCGAAGATTGCGGTTTTAAGGTGACGACTTGTGAATTTGAAAAAAATGATCAGATTGTGAAAATGGAGTTTGTCGAAGGCGTTTTGGTACGCTACACGATTTCGTCGAACTGAGTTTTTGGAATCCGGTTTATCGCCCTGCTTTCATATCGGCAAAGATATGGAAGCAGGGCTTTTTTATTGCGACCTCACCCTTGGCTTTCGTCGACGGGCAAGCCTTCGATTTCCATAATTCGCAAAGCGTTTGTGGTGGGGCAAGGGCCTGTGCGAATTTTGTAATCAAACGCCATCTTGCTGTCGATCACTTCCTCCCTAAAATGATAATTTTCAATGCTTTCAAAAGCCTCGCCAAGCGAGACAAGCTCGAGGTCATGCGTAGAAATCGCGCCGAGGCCGTTTTTGTTAACGATGGCGCGAATGAATGACCGGCTGCCAATCAGTCGCTCGCGGTTATTGGTGCCCTTGAAAATTTCGTCGACCAGAAAAAACACCGGAGTTTCGTGCTCTTCCTCCAGCAAATTCAAAAGCTTTTTCAAACGCCTGACTTCAGCATAGAAAAAAGAATACCCTTCCGTCACTGAATCGCTAATATTCAAGCAGGTATAGATTCGCATCATGCCGCAGGAGAATCGAGAAGCGTCCACCGCCCCTCCGGCATAAGCCAGTCCCAGATTCACGCCAAGCGTTTTCAGATAAGTGCTTTTGCCGGACATGTTCGATCCCGTAATGAGCATGATTTCACCGACTTTGTGAAAACGAACGGGATTGATGACTTTTTGAGGGTCGGGGATGAGCGGATGTCCCAAGTCTTCCCCGGAAAACAGAGCGCCGTCTTCTCCGTTTTGGGAGATCGTCGGAAAGCAGTAATGCGGGTTGAGCCAGGCAAAGTTGGCAAGAGAAAGGTACGCCTCCAGTTCGAAAAAGGCGTCGAGCCAAACCGGCATTTGTTTCGCGAGATCGAGCTTACATTTGTTCACAAAGCGCGCACAGTATAAATCATACGGAAAGCCGATGTTGAGCACGATAGCAATCGCCGGATTGCCGCGAAGCCCGGTGAGAAACGCGGCCCATTTTATTCTGCGAAGGAATTTCGACGGCCGGGTGGCGGGGTTCAGAAACGGTTCGCACAAGGTTGCGAGCGCCGAGCCCGATTGATAGTTGTACTTTTCTAGAAAATCAAGAATCGCTCGTGCCTTGTTTAACTCGTCGTCCATGAAAACTGAATCGCTCAAAATGTTCGCCGCCGGTTTCCAGTTCCAGAGCAAGAGAGCGATATAGACGAACAAGGATAACTGCCAGTAGGCGGGAAAACCTTTGTATATCGCGAGCAAAAAAAGCGCGATGTTGATGAGCCCAAGAGTGGTTAATAGCGGAATAAGCCAGCGCAGGGCTTTGGGCGTTTCATGCCTGCCAAGCCAGCGAATCAATGAACCGCCGTTCAAATGCTTCTGCGAGACATTGGCGAAATCGAGGTAGAGGCGATTTCTAAAATGGGTTTGCGGCACAAGTTCGCGCACTATTTTCTGACGTTTCTGAATGGCGCTTTCGTCCAAAGTTGTATCGGTCAACCAGTGCAGCAACTTTTGCCCGCCTTCCAAAGAAACGGCGCTGTTGCAAAGTTGAAAAAGTGAGCGTCTGCCGGCGATCCCTAAGTCGACGGCAAACGGGTGTTCAGTGGAAAGCTCAGTCGGTGGATGTTCGGGAATTTTTTCCCAGTCAAGTTCCATTCGCGCAACTTGGCGCGTTTTCATTTCCAACCAGAGCTCATGATTCTTTAAACTTCGATTTATCCGGCGATGGTAAATTGCGGCGATAATGAAGGCTAATAATCCTGCGATCAGGAAAACCCAGCTAAGCGTCTCGTCTATCCAAAAGTGAAAAATGCCGCTCACAGCAAGAGCCGCCGTAAACAATGCCGCTCTCAGCGTCGATAAACGACCGCTTTTTTCATTCAAGACGCCAATGTTGCGGGCCAGGGTTTGGAGCCGCCTTTTTGAAGCAAGCAAACGCGCTGATTTTTGAGGCATTCGTGATCTCTTTTTATCAAATGATTGCAATTCGAGTGTTTTGATCTGTTTCGGAATGAAATTCGACAAGTCGCTGGAACGTGTGAATGAATTTAGATTTTCAAAAGAACCGCCGCTTGTCAGTCTCAAAAGGTCGTGAAGATAGCGCATTAGCCGAAGGCCCGCAAGAAAAAAACAATTGCTGATTGCAGCCGAATTTTAGGAAAGCGCGCCACAATTGTGGATTTTTTTCCACGAAAAAACAACGCTTGTTTTGAAATACGTTTTTTCAGTATCGTTTTGCTTGCCGCCCGGAAGCATTCTTGCCATCTTTGAGCATCAACTGGGGTTATGACTTTGCTTCTTCGTATTCATTCATGTCATCCGGGACGCGTCTTGTTTTTCAGTTTCATTATTTAAAGTAAGCGTTTCAAAGTTTTAGCCTGACCCAAGGGTTTACTTCGTGGGACAAGAAGACCAATATATTTTTAAGCTGCTCGATGAAAGCGGCCGTGAAAAATATGGAGCCGTGCGCCAAATCGGAGAAGGCGGCATGGGGGAAGTCTTTGAAGGACACGGTTTGGGGAAACACAACAAAAACGTCCGGGTCGCGATCAAAAAAATCCACCGGGACGTAGCCCTCGACGTTGCATTCCAAAAGCGCTTTTTCGATGAACTGAATACCACCCAAGTTCTCAATCATCCCAATATTGTAACGATCAGAGACAGCTTGCACAGCGACGACTCAGGGAATTTTTATATGATTCTTGAGTATATCGACGGCGTTACATTGAAGCGATTCCTCGAATATCACCAGGAAACTTCCGAAAAAATCTCGCATGAGACCGCCCTTTATATCGTCCAGGAGATCTGCAAAGGCCTCGATTACGCTCACAATGCTGTGGACGCCAAAGGCAGACCGCTGAATATTGTCCACAGGGATATTTCCTTAAACAACGTTATGTTAACGTATCATGGCGGCGTTAAAATCATTGATTTCGGGATTGCCCGCAAGTCGATAGAAGAGCGCTTTAGTGATACGACGATTCTTGGGCCGTTCGGGAAGAGGATTTACATGGCGCCGGAGCAATTTCACGGAGGGGCGGTGGATGCGCGATCCGACATTTTTTCGACCGGGGTACTGGCCTTTGAGCTTTTTACGAGCAGAATGCTGCCGAAAAGAATACAGCTTCAACAAGATTTAGAACAAATTGAAGACGTCGATCTGAAGCGAATTTTGCTGACAGCGATAAAAGAAGCTCCCGACGCACGTTTTGCGACTGCCGGAGACATGCAAAACGCCTTGCGCCAATACTACGCGCTTTACATGCAGCGCAACCAATTGTTCAGCCCGTTCCCGGAAGAAAATTTGAAGACGATGCTGACGGATATTCGACCGAAAGTTCGCGTCAGAATGAATGGAACGGCAAAGCGTAAGACAAAGGTCATCGACACGCACATCGTATATTTTGAGGTTGCGGCTGAATCGTCTGATGCGCCTGATATGCGAGCTCAACCCCGGCGATTGAACAAGGCGATGCTCTCTTGGGGAGATGCAGCGAACACGCTCAAGAGTGAAATGTTCAAGCTGCAAAAAAGCATTGAAATCGCTCTCCAGAAACTCAAAACGTCTATGTTCTGGCGCTATGCAACGCGGTTTGGCGGGATTTATTTAACGCTGCTTTTATTGATTTTAGCAACAAGGTTCGGCATGGGGTCTGACATTGCGAACATGTCGTACTTGATAAAAACAAACGTGCCCGGAACTGTTTTCATTAACGGAGAATATTTTGGCTCGACCCCGGTTCGCTTTAGAGTCAACCACAAGCTGCCAAAGCATGAAATCATCTTGTCAGCGCCGGGATGTTATTCTGATACTTTGGGGTTGCAAGATTTTACTGACAATAGCTTGTTCTATGTTTTCGAAGCACGCCGAAAAACCCTGCTTACAATAGGGACCAACCTTGCGAATCCCAAGTTTTGGATAAACGAAGAGCCCGTCGCTTCCGATTCCGGCGTTTGCATCGATTCTCTGGCGTCAAGAGATTTTACAGTCAGGATTGCTGGTGCGGACAGCACGATTTCAGATTTCGCGGCATTCGAAGAAATTGGAGATTCAATTGCGCCAATTCAATCAGACTCGCTTGTAAAATGGGCTGTTATCAAAAATTCTGAAGAGAGTTTGAAGCTCTCGGCGACCTTTTACCGTGAACGCATTGTACGCTCGGAACCGCTTGCGCTGTTGATTGCCGAGTATGACGGACAAGCGCCGGATACACTCGGGCCGGCGGATGGAACCGTTTACGCTTTCCCGATTGGGAAAAAGGTCAAGCTCAACGCTTCTAAAAAAGGATACATTTCATATTCTGAGAGCTTTTTTGTCGAAGAAAATCAACCGTTGCCGGAGTTGGACGTCTTGCTGGAAAAATACGTAAGACTCCGGGTTAAGGATCGAGCGGGAAATCTCGTCGATTACGAGATTGTGAAGCGCAAGCGCAACGGCGGCGTTTATGTCGAAAACGGCTACCAGTCCAGGTTGTCCGTTGATGAATTTGAAGCTTACCTCCGAGGAGACACGACGTTTTTTCTCGAAAAACCAAAGCGAATCAGAGTAAGAGACGGGGAGACTTTGACCATTGCATTCCCGAATCATTTTTACAAAGATATCTTGATCAGCCCCGGCATTGAAGATTCGCTTTTTATTTTGGATAGCGTAAACAGTGGCAACAAATTTGCAATGTATGACTCTGATTCTAAAAGAATGATTTTTGGCGGCAGGATACTGTATCATGAAAGAGACTTCGTGATTACAAATCAGGAAGAGCGGGTCAATAAGATGGGCGTTCGAATTGATCTTTTACAAAACGAAGAGTATAAATTGGGATTTGAGGGCGAAGCGAATGGCCCGCATAAGCGCTCTGGGATAGTTGGACATGTCACCGTGAATCCGGATGGAAGTTTGAAGCATGTCATGCCGGGGCCATGGCAGAACGCCAACAATGCATATCGACTCATTACTAGCGGAAGAAATAGGAATGACGAGTGGTTTTTGTTTCCTGTGAACAGAAAATAAACGTGACAATATTTTCATTTTCACTCGGCCATAATTCTTTTATTTTATTAGGTATATGAAGCATACTCATCGATCATGAACCGAAAAAGAGCTTATGATCAGCTTCTTTGGTAATGCATCAATGAAATAGCCCGTATTGCATGCGGGTCTGCATGCAATACGGGCTGCTTTTTTTTAAAGGGACTCAATTCCAAGCTGCAGGAAATCGAATGATCGCAGACATTCAAACCAGAACGGACGTCGGGTTGCGACGAGAAACGAATGAAGATTTTGTTGAGGCGCTCAAGGATGAGGGCCTAATCGTCGTTTGTGACGGAATGGGCGGACACGAAAAAGGCGAAGTCGCCAGTCAATTGGCCGCACAAACAATCACGCAGGCTTTTCGCGCTATGAGCGAAAACGAAATCCAGGAAATTTGCGCGAATGTTCGTGAAGATTTACCTGGAAAGGCGCGCAGACTTGTCGCTGCGGTTCGTTTGGCCAATACCAAGGTCTACGAAAAGAGTAAAAATTCTCCTGAAATGACGCGCATGGGAACGACCGTGGTCGCGCTCTGTCAGGATAACGACGCCTTCATAACTGCACATGTCGGAGACAGTCGCGCTTACCGCTACTCCAACGATAATTTGGTGCAAATCACGCAGGATCACACTTTTTCCTATGGCAACCCGGAGCTTGATACTCATGTGAACACAAGAGTGAGCCACTACATTACGCGCGCCATCGGTTTTGCCCGCTCCGAAAAAATAGACGTTGCCATCGGAAAGGCCGCTCCCGGAGATCGATTCTTGCTCTGCTCAGACGGCTTGAGTGGATATGTTTCCGACGAGGAAGTGGTTGAGGTCTTGAGAAAATACGCTTCAAACAAAAAAGCCGTTGAGATTCTCATCAATATGGCCAATGAGAAAGGCGGACCCGATAACATCACTGCAGCGATAGCTACGATCAAAAGCACTTCTGCAAATATACCGGAAGAGCGACTGGACGTCAGCACGGTGGACGAAGAAAATACGCAGGTCATTGAGTTTGAAAAAGACGTTTTGGCCAAATTCCGAGGTCGGGGAGCGGTGCATGCCGGTGCGGTCGTTGACGCCGTTCATCGAGACGCCAACAATGTTATGGTTGGATTAGGAATCTTGCTGCTTCTAACTCTGATGTTTATTTTTACCTGGCTTATTCCTTAAACCATCCTCCGCTGAGGGCGTGATCTTCCATTTTAGTGATAAACGTTTTCCGATCGACGCCCGCCTGCCTGGCGGCTTCTGAAATGTTCCCCTTCGTTTTTTCAAGGTAAGAAATAATCATATTCCGCTCTAACGCCGCCCTGGCGGCCTCGCCCGCTTCTTTCATCGGTCTTCTTGCCGCGCGTGACGAGAGAATCAACAATTTATCATGAAAGATTCTTCTTTCATCAACTTGCCCTTCCTCAGAATTGTGGAAATAGGAAGACATTCCGAAAATGAAGTCTTTCCCTGCTTCTGAACCATAAGGATTCTTTTCTTTGGGGGCGGGATAGCGAAAAATAATGCTGTCGCCCGGTAAGCGAGAATCGCCCACATGCTCAACAAATTCCGGAGGGAAATCCGCCGCCGTAATCTTCTCGCCTTTTGCCCAAATCACCGCGTTTCGGACGACCTGCCGCAATTGTCGTGCGTTCCCGGGCAGCGGGTGTTTTAAAAGCAGCTCCAAAGCGTCCTTACTGAAATGAACTTTTTTGTTGAATTCTTCACAACAAGCTTCTCGGAATTTCTCGGCAATGAAACGCACGTCTTCACCACGATCTTTTAACGGCGGCAGCTTTATTTCCACGCCTTCCATAATTCTGTAGCGCAAATCGTCCATGAATTTTCCGTCGCGGATAAGCTGATCGATATCTTTGTTGGTCGCAAACAGCAGGCGGACGTCCGCTTTGCGATTTTGGGTTGAGCCCATGCGCGCATACTCGCGAGTGTCCAAAAATCTGAGCAATTTTTGTTGAACAGCCAGGCTCAGATTACCGATTTCATCCAGGAAGAGCGTACCGCCGTTCGCACTTTCGATATACCCGATTTTTGTTGAGACGGCGCCCGTAAACGCGCCTTTTTCATGACCGAACAAGGCCGACTCAAGCGTCGGTTCGGGAATAGCGCTGCAATCGACCTCAACGAAAGGCTGATCGTTGCGCGGACTTTCATTGTGAATCGTTTGGGCGAGAAGCCCCTTGCCCGTCCCTGTCTCGCCTGTAATCAAAACTTTGACGTCAATGCCCTTGAGGTGATTGATTTTTTCATAAATCTTTTGCATCGAGACGCTTGTGCCGACAATTTCCCCAAAGCCCTTTAACCGGTTCACTTCATTTCGCAATTGCCGGTTCTCAATTTGAAGCTGCTCAGCTTCCTTGCGGCGCTTTAAAGTATTCTCCAGAGATTTTTTGAGCGCACCGGAAATCAGGTCGGCAATGCCTTCCAGAACGCCGGCGGTGTATGCGTCGAACATTCCCTCACGGCTGCGATTATCGATGTAAATCACCCCGAAAACTTTGCCGGAATTCTTGTCCGAACCTTTCTCGCGAATCGGCGCGCAGACGACCGACATGACATGTTGAAGAAAAATTGTGTTCTGATCTCTGTCATCATCCAGGAATCGTTCGTCAAACATCGCGTTGGCGCTGTGGATCGGCTCATTCGTTTTTTTGACGTATTCGATGATTTTTATGCTGACCTTGCGTTCATCGTTTTTCTCATTGACGGCCCCCGCCACTTTGCCGACGTTTTCTATTTCCTTCCCGTCAGCGGTCCAAAGAATGATTCTGCAACGCTGAGATTGCGTTTCCTTGATCACAAGATCGATCACTTTTGGCAGCAGCGTTTCAATATCCGCCGTCGCCAACAATGACTTGCCGTATTCAAAAAGCTCTTTCAGGTAACTTGCCATTTCTATCGCCCCTGAATCATTTTTAAATTGCTCTCATGCATTTAAAGTACTGGAAGAAAATCATTCGCAAATTCTCACAATAATACAAATTTACCTTTCGGTATGTGAGATAAAAAGTGACGACTCTGTATCATGCTGAAAAAATAGTTTAATATTTTCAGCATGGGTTCGTTTTCCCAATAGAGCAAGGGGTTTTTACTTTACGTCGTCAGAACTTTGCTCAAGCAAACGCCGAAGCGTTTGGAGCGGACGTACGTGCAGATAGGTTGCCGCCTGGTTTGGAGGCGAAGAGCGACGGTTTGGCTAGAAACACGAGCGAGGCAAGAAATCAAGGACACTGCCATAGATCGTAAACGTTTAGCATTTGAGAATCAGTTTGAAGAGCTGATTGATAATCACCAAAGAAAGTTGGTCTCCATCGCATGCCGGATGCTTGGAAATGTTGAAGACGCGCGCGATGTTGTGCAAGAGGCCTTTCTCAGGCTTTGGGAGTCCGGGAAATGGCAGAGCGAAGGACTTGACTTGAAGCCGCTGCTCACGAAAATTCTGGTCAACCGCTGTATCGATATTTTGCGCAAAAGAGCGGTTCTGCGTTTTTTCAGATTAACTCAGAAACAGTCAGATCAACTCAAAAAAGCTGACTCAACGGTCGAGTCGGATTTTGCCAAAAAAGAGTTTCAAGAGCGAGTTCTTGATGCTGCGGAAAAGCTCAAACCAAGACAAAAGGCCGTTTTTACACTCCGCGATATTGAAGGGTTTTCAGTGAAGGAGACCGCCGAAATTTTGCAATGCAAAGAAAATAATGTTTTGGTGAATTTGCACCACGCACGCAGAAACTTGAGAAAAGAGCTTTCAAAATACTTCAACGAATGAGCGTCATGAACTGCAAAATCTTTGAAAAGTTATCGTCCCGCTTCATCGAAGGCGAGCTGTCCGCTGAAGACGAGAAAAACGTCCTCGAGCATTTAAAATCCTGTCCGGCATGCGCCAGGCGTTTGCTGGGATACGGAGCAATCAACGCTGCGGCGAAGGAAATGGGTGAGGTGGAATTGCCCGAAGCGTATTACGCAAGCTTGAAACGCAGTATTCTCGCTTCGACGACGGAAAAACCTCTTCGGAAGCCATCGACCAAAAAGCCAATGATTGGCAAAGTTATATTTGCACGTCCTCAGACAGCTTTTGCAGTGGTTGTGGCGCTGATTTTTTTCGGGCTATGGATTTTGATGGACGAAACCTCGTTCCTGACTCGCAGAACTGCTGAAGATTATTTACGAAGCCATGATTATCAAGGCTTGCTGACTTCATTACAAGCGGAAAATGAGAGACGTGCCTTGCTCTCCGACTCAATTACCGTGACGACCGCACTTGCGTCCGTTGAATATCTGCGCAAGACGAGCAAATTACGCAGTACGCGCGGCTACTATGCAACCCGTTTTTTAAACGCGCTTACGTCCGCTCCTTCTCCGCCCATGCGCAAAAAATTGCAAGGAAGATTTGTGCTTATGAAGCTGCTAAGGAACGCTCTGACTCAGAATCCTTTAGAAGCGGCCAAGCGAGGGCTTTTGAGATTTAGAGGAGCGGAAGGGAAATTCACTTTGCAGGATTTACAAATGCTCGCTGATGCGAAATAACCGCAAGCTCAATTCGCTGCCTGACGTTTTTACGCCAAGGAGCATGATGAAAGCCAATTAGAAAAATGAATCTAAAACTCGGAGAGCATCCAATGAAAAAGCTCATCATTATATCGTCAATGTTTTTATTTGTCGGTTGCTGGGATTTTGAATCGACCGAGACCCGCGTCATTGTCGGCGAGGAAGGCGCGCCGACCAGAATTATCATGAAGTTGATAAATTTTTCTTCCGACGCAGAAGAAGATGACAAGATCAAAAAGGACTTTGATGAATTTGTTGAAGCCTTTATGGGCGACTCATTTCTGACGGAATGGGGGAAAGGCACGGCGGTCAAGGATCGTGAGATTTACATCGAGAACGATCAGGTGATCGCCAAATTTGAATTGGTGACCAAAAAGCTTGATGAAGAGTTGAAGTTTATCGTCGCGAACGGCGAGAGAATCGTTGTTTTTGATGAAGAGTTTTTTGGCGGCGACAGTCTTATTGAAACCAACGGCAAGATTTTCAAAACTGAAGAAAATACGCTGATCGTCTGGTCTGAGGATGAAAAGGAACTCTTTTGGAAAACGACCGGCGAAGAGCCTAAGAGCGAGACGTTTTTTAACAACGTACCCAAGATCGCTTCCATTTATCGTGACTGGAAGAAGCAAAGGATGAAATAACTGATGTTACGCACTTTTGGAAATTTCTCAAACAGCACCAGAGAAACGTCGCTTTCACGTCATTCCCGCGCAGGCGGGAATCCAGGGGCGGTGCGCGATTGACTGGATTCCCACCTGCGTGGGAATGACTTTAACAGGAGTTTCTTTAGCTTCATAGCTGGAGCGTAACATCAGTGAAATAATTCAAAAATCGCATTTGTCGTTTGACGTATCGTGAATTCAGGACGTTTCTCCGTCAAGAAACGTCCTGAAAATCTCCGACTATTTCCCCGGTGCGTTACGATAATCCAGCGGGGGTTTTTGGCCTTCTTCAAGCATGGCCGAGTAGGTTTTTCCTTCGAGCCTTTTTTCCAATTCTTCCTTCGCCGTTTGCAAAGTTTTCGGTTCGTGGTATAGATCCCATGCCGTGGCCGCCAGAGCTTTGGCCGCCAACATCATCCCCTTTTTGCCCAAAGTCGTACCGCCGCACGCAACGGCCTGCCAGGAGTGCGCGGGCGTGCCTGGCGCCCAGGTCGCGGTTGAAAGCCCGGTCGTTGGGACGACCCAGGAAACGTCGCCCACGTCTGTAGAGCCTTTCGTCACTTGACCGCTGGCGTCAAAAACCGTTTTGATTGACTCCAACGGGCGGGGATTGGGCAGCGTTTCTTGAATTTGCTTTGCAAACGCCGCTTCTTCTTCGGTGTAGCTCAAGTCGTTCAATTCTCGCAGATTTCTGAGCGTGACTTGCGCAAGAGCGTCGTTCGGAATGATGTTGTGCGTCCCGCCTAGATATTCCACCTCAAGCTCCGTTTCCGTAGCCAGCGCTCCGGCCTCGGCGCATTTGAGCAGACGTTTGTAAAGCGCTTTCACAACCGTCGCGTCCGGGTGGCGCACGTAGAAAAACACCTCGGCGAAATTCGGCACGACATTGGGCGCGCCGCCGCCCGCAGTCACGACGTGATGGATGCGGGTAAAATCGGGCGTGTGTTCACGCATCAATTGAGCGGCGTGATTGGTGATTTCAACAGCATCCAATGCGGAACGTCCTTGCTCCGGAGATCCGGCCGCGTGGGCCGCTTGTCCGTGAAAACGAAATTTTACCGCGATGCGGGCAAGACAGCTTGGATCGCCGGCGGCGTTGCCGGAGCCGGGATGCCAGTGCAAAACGGCGTCGCAATCTTTAAAAAGACCGGCGCGGGCAATGAAAACTTTCGCGGAGCCGCCCTCTTCAGCAGGCGTGCCGTAAAACCGCACAGTGCCTTTCAATTTGCCGGATTTGATTTGTTCGGCAATCGCAAGCGCGGCTGCGGCGGACGCAACGCCGAACATATGATGGCCGCAGCCGTGGCCGTAACCGTTTTCACTCCCAGCTCGCTTCTTACGCTCAGTCACGGCTTCTTGCGCCAAACCTGGCAAGGCGTCGTATTCCCCAAGTACGCCGATGACCGGCTTCCCAGAGCCAAAAGTCGCCGTGAACGCCGTTGGAATTTCAGCCACGCCTTTTTGGATTTCGAATCCGGCTTTTTCGAAAAATTCAGCCAGCAGCGCCGATGATTTTTCTTCCTGATAGCCCGGCTCAGCCCACTCCCAAATCTGCTGGGCCGCTTGCCAATAAATTTCATGTTGCGACTCGATGGCGGCGATCATGCTCGATTTCGCCTTTTTGTTGTACGCCGCCCAAAGCGCGTTCGTCGATAAAAGAACAATGGCTGCGAGCAACTTGATACGATGCGGCATTCCTTTTCCTCCTCAGTTCAGAATCCGGTTCTATGAAGGTGTTCCGAGATAGCGATAAATCGCCCAAAAATGTGAGAAACTTCCGACAACCACAAACACATGCCAAACGGCGTGGAAATCAAAATGCTTCGGCCAGGGGTTTGGTTTTTTCAGCGCATAAATCAGTGCGCCGGTCGTATAAAAAAAGCCGCCGAACGCCACCCAAAACAGCGCCTCGGGACGAACGGTTTTGACGAACGGGACGACAGCGAAAATAACCAGCCAGCCCATGAAAACATAAATCGCCGTCGACGCCCACCGCTTCATTTCCTTTTTCCGCAATTTTAAAAAGACGCCGAGCAAGGCGGCGAGCCAGATGGCCGCGAGCAGACTCCAGCCCCACTCGCCCTTTAACGGCCCAAGGCAAAACGGCGTGTAGGTCGCGGCGATGAAAATGAAAATCATGATGTGGTCGAACTTTCGCAGACGTTTTTGGTTTTCTTCGGAAACAACGAGCCAATGGTAGAGCGTGCTGGCGGTAAACAACAAAATCATCGCCAGACCAAAAATCAAAAAACCGGTGAACTTTATCGGCTCAAAAGAATCAAGCGCCTTGTCGATTAATAAAATCAGAGCAAAAATCGCAAATATTCCGGGAATGCAATGGGTCAGCCCGTTCATGGGCTCGCGGAACTTGTTGATCAAAATCGTGTCCTCGTTTCTGTTCGCTGATGTTACACGCGCCGATATAGAAAATAGAGTGGAACCGTCAAAAAAGATGATCTCTGAATGGAAGCTATACCAAATGTAGGGGTTCAAGATTTTGAACCCCTACAACATGTTGCGTGTAACTTCGCAATTTTTTTGTTTTTGGACGTCCCGCTCCTGCTTCTTTTGCGACAGCGCGTAACATCCGTTATGCAAAAGTATGACTAAAATGGAAGCTCTCGACAAAAATGCCAAGCAATTGCCGTCGAACCATAGATGAGCCCGCTTGACATTGGCTGGCTTTGCGTCTACTTTTGTGTTCGAGAAGAGAGCAAGAGCTTTGAACAAAAAGGAATCGTTGGACATGAAGCTGAAATTTAATCACGTACACTATCGGAGCAGCAATTTAGAAGCGACAAAAACGTTTTATTGCGGCGTATTGGGCGGAGAATTTGTCGGCGGAAAAGAGCTGAGCGGCAGAACGCATTTGCACATAAAGTTAGGCGGCCAATCGTTGTTTTTCGCGCCAAATCCTGACGAAAATCCACGCGAAGCTGAGTCTGCGACGGAGCGTTTGGGCGTGTATCACATTGCGTTCGAGGTCGATGATCATGACAAAGCCGTCGCTTTTTATAAAGAACGCGGAGCCAAATTCGTTAGCGAAAGTCTGAGACCATCCCCTGATCTCAAAGTCGCCTTTATCGAAGCGCCGGACGGAATGCAAGTTGAGCTGATGGAAATATTGGTGGAATGACGTTTTTATTGGGCGCTCTAAATTCGTTCGAAGATCAAATCTCTGGGTTTACGGCCTTCGGCTAACGCGCGCCTTTCAAACGGCGTGATTGGTCGAGAATCCGGTCTCGGTGCAAAACTGGAAAAACGGTTTTTCAAATTGGGCTCGGCTTCAAAAATTTCGAGCATTTCTTCAACATAAGCCGCCCAATCGGTGGCAGTATGAATGACGCCGCCGGGCGCGAGTTTTTGGCACAGCAATTTTGTATTTTCCGGGCTGATGAGTCGTCTTTTGTGGTGCTTTTTTTTCGGCCAGGGATCTGGGAAAAAGATGTGAAACCCGGCCAGACTCGCATCAGGAATCATCTCTCGCAAAACCTCCAAAGCGTCGTGCTGAATCACTCTGACGTTCTGAATGTTTTGCGTCGCAATTGTTTTAAGCAAGCTGCCGATTCCTGCTGAATAGACTTCGACGGCGAGAAAATTTTTTTCCGAGGCGGCCAGAGCCATCCGGGAAGTGGACGCGCCGTTCCCAAAGCCAATGTCCATGATGACGGGATTGGAATTTTCGAAGATTTTCTTAAGATCAAGAGGCGCGGAGGAAACCGGCAAGCCGTAGTTCGGGTAAAACGCCTCAATCGCCTGGCGTTGCGCTTTTGTGACGCGCCCGACGCGTTTGGCGTAAGTTCTTATTTTTCGATCGAATAGCAAGTCGGGATTTGGATCAGAATTTTGCAAGGCTCGGTGTTGAGTTTGGTAAAACAAAATATCATTTATAAACTGATGTTACGCGCTTTCGGAAATTTCACAAATAGCACCTGAGAAACGTCACTTTTGCGTCATTCCCGCCCCCGCCTGCGCGAGGGTAAACTCCGGCGGGAATCCAGGGGCTGTGCGCGATTGACTGGATTCCCGCC
>CAXHAT010000185.1:0-15566 GCA_964014485.1 uncultured Deferribacteres bacterium | reverse complement strand
GGCGAAAAGCGCTGGATCGATTTTACGCCAAAATTCACACGCCAGTCCAGCCCACAGACGCGGCTGATAAAAACGCCGTTGCTGAAAACGCCGCGCGCATGGAGCAATTTGAGCACAGGAAGCTTTTCCCCGGCACAAGTTGGGAGATTCATAAACCGCAAAAAATGGACTATCTTGACTTCTTTGGCGCGTGGGGCCTGGTCGGCGTAATCATTCTTATTTTGTGGACCATCACGCAAATCGGCGCTTGAGCCTAATCCTGACAGGATTCGGAATTCTGTCAGGGTTGAATGCAAAATTTTAAAACAGGAGACAAAATGAAGACCATCATTCATACACCAACAAACGGCTTGCAAAACAGCCTCGATTTCTATGCAAAACTGAATTTCAAAACCATCCCATCTGATGAAATGACTCTCGTTTCAGACGGCAAGGCAGTGATCGAAATTAACGAAAACAGATTTGCACGCGCCGGAGTCAAGCTCTTCGGCGCGAGTTGGGAAGAGACGGTGCAAAAACTGGAAGCGTTGGCTTCCGTCATAAAAATTGACGACGGCTATCTCTTGGGCGATCCGAGTAACGTCTGGATTTATCTCATTGAAACAGACGAAAGTCCGGATTTTGATTTGTCCGAAATTTCGCCTTCGGTTTTGGGCAATTACGCCGGTCTCAGTCTGGAAACGACCGCGATGCAGAACTCGCTGGAAATCTGGCAAACCTTAGGCTTTTCCAAAAGCATGGGCTCCGTTGAGCAAGGCTGGATTGGGCTGAAGAACGAAGACGATTTGACCGTGAGTCTGATGAAACCGCTAAGTTGTCCGCACTTGTTTTTCAATCCGTCCCTGACTTATTTCAATGGTAAAAACAATCCCGCCGTTATCGAAAAAATCAGAGAGTTGAAGATTCCAATCGCCGAAGAAATCACGCATTTTAACAAAGACGGCTTGGTCGACAACATCATCATTCGCGATCCGGGCGGGTATGGATTTTTCATTTTTAGTGATTAGAAAATTTAAAGTTGAGAGAAAGAAATGTTATCCTGTGAAAAAGTGCGTGAATTGGCTCTGGCGCTGCCGGAAGCCAAAGAAAAAGATCATTAGGGCAAACCGTCGTTTCGTGTGAGAAACAAAATCTTTGCTACGCTCTGGGAAGACGAACGACGCGCCGTGCTCAAACTCTCGTTGGCCGACCAAAGTTCAGTCGTCGCGGCGCACCCGAAAGCTTTTTCCCTTGCGCCATGGGAGCACCAGGGATGGACAAATGCGCATCTGGATCACGTCGATCCCGGACAGTTCGAGCTTTTGCTCATTTCGGCATGGCGAAACGTGGCTCCGAAACGCGCCATCAAGGCATTCGACGCACCGCGATAATCTTCAGATTCGACTCAGGACGAGTTTTATTGCGTCGCTGATTTTCGCGGACTACATTTCCCGCCAATGACTCCAGATTAAGCAAATTTACAGATCTAAAACATGCCCCGATTTTTCAACTCTTTCTCGACTTCCATCCAAACCGCCCTACTGCTGGCGCTTCTTATCGGCGGCGGCGCACAGGCTCAAAAACGATACGCAAAAGCACGTTTTGAGCCCGACGATCAAACTGTCGTTCGCGATGAGCGCTGGCAGTTGGTTTCGCCCGGATTGCACGGTTTATTCGCATCCCTGGATCGAAGGTATCCGCGGCATGCGGAGCCGCGTTTGACGACAACGAAAAAATGGCGGGGGACGGCGTGGCGAGGAGAGCGCGTTCACACTAAGTTGTTGCTTTGGAGCGCAAACGGCGCTCGGCAGACGCATCTACGAAGCTCTGAATTAAAAACCGACGACGGCAAGACTTTAAAAAACGCCCACATTGAAACCCGTTTCGTACGCTACGTGCTCGCGGATCCGGCCAATGGAAAGTGCGGCTATAGAGACGGCCTGCCGACCTCGCTGGAGCCGGATATGCTCGACAACATCGAAAGGCTCGACATTCCGGCGCAATCCGCTCGACCAGTCTGGCTGACGATTGACGTTCCCGCTGACGCCAATCCCGGCGTTTATCAAGGCGTCGTTTCCGTTTTATCGGAAGCGAATTCCCCGCTTACATTTGAGGTTGAACTTGAAGTCTCGCCGATGACGCTTCCATCGCCGAGTGAGTGGAGTTTTCACCTTGATCTTTGGCAAGACCCGTGGTCTGTGGCGCGCTTTCATGACGTCAAGCCGTGGTCAAACGAACATTGGCAGCTTTTAAAACCGTTGATCAAAACGCTGGCGGAGGCCGGGCAAAAATGCATCACCACCAGCTTGGTGCATGAACCTTGGGGCGGGCAAACTTACCACGATTATCAGGCAATGATCGAGTGGACCAAGCAGAAAAACGGTGAGTGGATCTACGATTTTAGCGTTTTCGAAAAGTGGGTCGAGTTCTGCTTGGAACAAGGGATCACGGAGCAAATCAATTGCTATTCGATGGTTCCCTGGTCGAACAGTTTCAGATATTTTGATGAAGCGACCGGCCTTTACAAATACGTTCGCGCAGAAGCCGGCAGCGAAGCTTTTGTTGAACATTGGCGGCCGTTTCTCACCGAATTCGCCAAATTTCTTGACAATCGCGGCTGGCTGGAGAAAACTTGCATCGCCATGGACGAACGCGGTCTGGACGCGATGAAGGCGGTGATCAAATTGGTTAAAGACGTATCTCCCAAGTTGAAAATCGTCTTGGCCGGAAATTATCACGAAGAGATCGACGGCGACATTTACGACTTCAGCCCGCAGATCAGCCAGACAATGCCAGAGGGCGTGCTCGCCAAACGAAAAGCTGAAGGGCTTCACACAACTTTTTACACTTCGTGCAGCAACAGATTTCCGAATTCTTTCACCGCTTCCCCTCCCGCTGACGCCGCCCTGATTGGCTGGTTTGCCGCCGCCAACGGCTACACCGGCTTTTTGCGTTGGGCTTACAATAGCTGGCCTGCAAATCCATTGTACGATTCACGATTTGTCACCTGGTCGGCGGGCGATACGTTTCTCATTTATCCCGGTGCGCGCAGTTCTGTGCGCTTCGAACGCCTGCGCGAAGGTTTTCAGGATTTTGAAAAACTGCGCATTCTTCAGGAAGCGCTTGGTGCAGAAGGAAATGAGTCCGTCAGAAAAGAACTCGACGCGCTTGCGACGCTTTTTGAGGAATTTAAGTACAAAAACATTCAAAGCTATGGCGCTTCGGCTGATTTGGTGAACCAAGGTAAAGCGTTGTTGAAAACACTGAGTCGTGCTGCAAATGAACTCAAAAAATCATAGCTGCAGGAAAGTCGGGACTTGGTCAAACAGGAGTTATTGATTGCAGCATTTTGCTGAACTGACCAGTATAGCGAATGAGTATGAAAATCCCAGATGAACCCAAGATTTATCATATCGTTCATGTCGATAGATTATCGTCGATCATTAGGAATTCTAACATTTGGTGTGATGCTGAAGTCGAGAGCCGCGCTCCATCCGGCACCACAATTGGCATGAACCACATTAAGCAACGCCGGCTCTTTAAACTGAAGTTGAGCAGCTATCAGGATTTACATGTTGGTGCTTGTGTACCATTCTATTTTTGCCCGCGATCTATTATGCTTTTTTTGATATACAAGGCGAATAGTCCCGATTTATCATATTTGGGTGGACAAAGCTCGATTATTCACTTGGAAGCAGATATGTATCAAACTGTTAATTGGGCAAACGAACACGGCTTACGCTGGGCTTTCACTCTTTCTAATGCTGGCGCCTACTACTTTGAAGATCGGTGTGACTTGAGAAATTTAGACGAAATTGACTGGGCTGCGGTGCAAGAAACAAACTGGCAACAATGTAAAGAGAGAAAACAAGCAGAGTTCCTGATCGAACAAAGGTTCCCATGGAAGCTCATAACTCGTGTCGGTGTAATATCTCAATCTATCAAAAATCAAGTCAATGAAATCCAGTCGTCGTTTCAGGAAAAACCTCCAGTAGAAATTAAGCCTGACTGGTACTATTAAATTAGGGCGTAAAAATGCTTGAATTTAAGACAGGCGACATTCTCTCAGAAGACGTTGAAGCGCTGGTTAATACTGTTAACTGCGTCGGTGTTATGGGGCGCGGTATAGCTTTGCAATTTAAAAAAGCTTTTCCTGCGAATTATAATGCCTATTCAGTTGCTTGTAAACAACACGAAGTCCTCCCGGGTCGTATGTTTACCTATAAAACGGGGCTGTTAACCTACCCCCACTACATCATCAACTTTCCAACCAAGCGTCACTGGCGGGGCAAAAGCCGAATGGAAGACATCGAGGCCGGACTAGATGCATTGGCGGAGGAAATTCGGCTGCGTCGTATCGAATCGATTGCCATTCCTCCACTTGGCAGTGGGCTAGGCGGGTTGAATTGGAGTGACGTACGCCAGCGTATTGAAGCTGCTATGCGTGAATTTGTTGACCTTAAAATTATTATCTTTGAGCCGGGTGGTGCGCCGGTAGATGTACGAATCAACAGCTCAACGCCTGTGCCAAAGATGACACCTGGAAGAGCAGCATTGGTCGGGTTGATGCATCGCTATCTCAGCGGATTGCTTGACCCATTTGTCACACTTTTGGAAGTACATAAACTCATGTATTTTATGCAAGCCGCAGACGAACCCCTGCGTTTAAAATTCAAGAAGGCAGCTTATGGCCCCTATGCCGAGAACCTCCGGCATGTACTGCATGTTATTGAAGGACACTTTGTTTCTGGTTACGCTGATGGCGGTGATGCACCCGACAAACCATTGCAAGTTGTGCCGGGCGCACTCGATGAAGCTAAAGCATTCCTCAAAACAAGAGCGGATACGCTTGCCAATTTTGAAAAGGTTTCGAATCTGGTTGAAGGATTTGAATCCCCTTTCGGACTGGAACTACTATCAACGATTCATTGGGTTTGCACCAGAGGGAAAGCTCTATCGGTTGACGACGTTGTGAAAAAAACCTATGCGTGGAACGTCAGAAAAAAACAATTTACCCGTCGTCAGATTGAACTAGCGTTAGACGTATTGACGCAGAAAGGCTGGGTCAAAAATTTTCTATAATGATAACTTAAGCGGAGAATTGAAAGCTGATGACTGAAAGGCTAAATCTGAATCGACGGAATTTTCTAAAAACCAGCGGCAAGGCGCTCGGACTGTTGGCTCTACCTTCCATCGTTCCCGCTTCCGCGCTGGGAAAGAACGGTTTTACGCCGCCGAGCGACCGCATCACCATCGGATGCATCGGCGTGGGCGGCATGGGCACGGGAAATATGCGCAGCTTTTTGCAAAAAAACGACGCGCACGTCCTTGCCGTTTGCGACGTGGATCGAAAGCATAACGAAGCCGCCGCCGACATGGTCAACACAGCTTATAAAAACAAGGATTGCACGCTCTACAAAGATTTCCGAGACGTGATCGCGCGCGACGATATTGACGCGATTTCTCTCGCTACGCCAGATCACTGGCACGCCGTCATCGCAGTGGCGGCAGCGCGCAAAGGCAAAGATATTTACGGCGAAAAACCGCTTGGCTTCACCATTTCTGAAGGCCGTGCTATTGTGGACGCGGTGGAACGCTACGGCGTGATTTGGCAGACGGGAAGCTGGCAGCGCTCGCAGCGCCATTTTCGTTTTGCCTGCGAGTTGGTGCGCAACGGAAGAATCGGCGAGGTGCACACCGTTCGCGTCGGCCTGCCGCAGGGCAACAATGTTCGAAAACTGAGCGCACAACCGACCGACCCGCCGGAATGGTTTGATTACGACATGTGGCTCGGCCCGGCGCCGTGGCGGCCCTATTCTCCCGCGCGTTGTCACTGGAATTTTCGCTGGATCAGCGATTATTCGCAAGGCCAACTGACGGATTGGGCCGGGCATCATTGCGATATTGCCAATTGGGGCATGGGCGTTGAGCGCAAAGGGCCGGTTGAAATCTGGGGTAAAACGGAATATCCGCCGGCAAAAGACGGCATTTTCGATACGCCGGAGTCTTACTATTTTGAGTGCAAGTACGAGGAAGGCTTCACCATGATCGTCGCCGACAGCGACCAGCAGCCGAAGGGCATGGGCGCGCATTTTATTGGCACGGGAGGTTGGGTTCACGTTGCTCGCGGCAACAAGCTCACCGCCGAGCCGAAATCCATTCTCCGCGAGCGCATTGGCCCAAACGAAACCCGCCTTTACGAGAGCAATGATCATCATCAAAATTTTTTGGATTGCGTCAAATTACGCGAGGAAACAATTACCCCGGCGGAAGTGGCGCATCATTCGATTATGGTCGGACATCTCGGCGTGATCGCCATGCGCCTTGGCCGTCCCGTGCAATGGGACGACGCCCGCGAGCGTTTCGTCGATGATCCCGAAGCCGACCGTATGCTCTCGCGTCCGATGCGCAGCCCGTGGCATATTTAAGCGCAAGGAATTTATCTCATGACCAAACTCATTTGCCACACTGACAGTTATCAAAAATCCTGCGAAGCGACGGTCGCCAAGGTCACAGGCAAGGGTGTTGTACTCGATCAAACTGCTCTCTACCCCGGCGGCGGCGGGCAACCGGCGGATCGCGGCGTTTTGCGAAGCGCGAATGGAGAATTTCCAATCACCAACGTCAAGCGCATCGACGGAGAAATTGTGCATTTGATCGACAACCTCGACGGGTTAAGTCAGGACGATTCCGTCACCGTTGAAGTGCAATGGACGCGGCGCTACCAATTGATGCGCACGCATACGTGCCTGCACATTCTCTGCGGCGTGATTTGGCGCGACTATCAGGCGCAAGTCACCGGCGGCAATATGGAACCGTTGCGCGGCAGGCTGGATTTTGAGTTCGAAAGGATGGAACGTTCGCTGATCGATGAAATTGAAGCGAAGATCAACGCTGAAGTCGAAGCGACGCGACCCATTCAGGTCAAAATTTTGCCGCGAGACGAAGCGTTTCAAATTCCCGATTTGATTCGCACCAAAATCAATCTGCTGCCCCCGCAGATTTCCGAAGTCCGCACTGTCGAAATCGTCGGTCTCGACCTGCAAGCCGACGGCGGCACGCACGTACAAAACACCCAAGAAGTCGGCCCGATTAAAATTACCGGCTACAAAAGCAAAGGTCGAATTAACAAACGCATCGTCGTTGAATTGCAAGAATCTCTATAGTCAGTTTGCATCATCGAGTTCCCTCCCATGAAAAAAAACACTGCATGCGCCGCATTCTATTTTCTCATTTTTCTCATTTCATCCGCAAAATCGCAGACGCAAATCCCAGCCAACGTCGCAAATTTTCATGATCCCAGAGCGCTGTTTACCAATCCCGCAGCGTTGGGGGTTCGCGAAAACGGTTTGTTTGTTTCCGGCTACCAGCGCCCGCATCTCTCTTTGGCCGGAGAAAGCTTTGGGACTTTTTACTCCGGCGTGGGGTTCAATCTCTCCAAAGCCGGCGCTATCGGCGTCAACGCGCGCTGGTTTCAAGCGCCGCTTTTCAACACGCTGCGCGGCGGCTTGAGCTATGCTTTCCCTTTCAAAATCGGCGGCAAGAAAATCGCGTTTGGCGTCAGCGCGGGAATGCTCTCCACTTCCTACGACGCCGAAAAATTCGATTTGCGGGAACAAAACGATCCCTTGCTTTCCGGCGGCGCGTCAAAGTCCAGCATCGATTTTGGGGCGGGCGTCACGGCGAATGTTTTTAAAGAATTCTATTTTGGCCTCAGCGTCGATCATCTCAACAAGCCGGATATTTCGCTTGCCGGAGGCCTCGCCGCTTTGGAAAACCGATTTAGTTTTGGCGCCATTTACATGCACCGTGCATTGCGCCCGCAATTCAGCCTGGAGCGCGAAGAAGGTCAGACTTATTTCAATTTTGGACTCGAAAGCTGGCTGCTCAACGAGCGCGCCATGTTACGAGGTTATCTGCAATCCGAAAAAATGATTTTGGGCGCCGCCTATCGTCTGCAAAATTGGCGGCTCGATTTTGAATACGATTATCCAACCACTTCAGCTAATGAAATCACCAACGGTTCGCTCCACCTGACCCTCAGCTATGATTTCCGCCGGAAACGCAAGCCCGACTTTGCGGATGATTTTGAATTGATGATCACCCCAAGCAGGGAAGCTTTGAAGGGCGTCATTCCAGGAAAAAATTTGCAATTCAAGGTCACGCTTGCGCCTGGGAAAGCACTGTCAAATCCGGTGCGACTTGCTATTGAGAGCACGCCGGACAACATCTCAGCACAAGTATTTCCCGCACGTTTGACGCCCGGCGACTCCGCAACAGTTCATGTTGAAACGACGAAAAGCTCGGTTCCCAATTTGTATAATTTGCCCCTAACCGGTGAAACGCCGAGCGCCAAAAGACAGGCGGCCGTTCCGGTCAGAGTCCGGCGCGCTGAACTTGCTGCACAAATCTCCGCACAACCGGATCGGCTGGTGATCACGGAACTCAAGACCATCTCAGAAGAGCGTCCCCTGCTGAATTTTGTGTTTTTCAAGGAAAACAGCGCCGCAATTCCGCCGGAGCGTTACATTCTTTTAGAAAATACAGCGGACGATTTGCCGCAAATAGAAACTTTTACACGCGTGCCTTCCATAGCCGGGCAATACGGCCACAGTCTGAACTTTTTTGGCCGCAGAATGACGGACAACCCGGCTTACCAAATCATTTTAGTTGGCTGCAATACAAACGTTGACGCGGAGCAGGGCAACCTGACACTTTCACGAGCGAGGGCTGAAAGCGTCAAAAAATATCTTGTCGAAGTATGGGGAATTTCCGCCAATCGTATCGCGGTACAAGCGCGCAATCTTCCGGAAACGCCTTCGCCGACCAGTGATCCGCGCGGCAGAGAGGAGAATCGCCGAGTGGAAATTGTGCCAAGACGCGGTTCGGGAGATATTCTCGCCGCCTTTAACAGCACCATCGCCGAGACGGAATTTTCGACGCCGAACGCCGTTTTTCTCACCGAAGGCATGACCGCCGAGGCCGGGATAAACAACTGGCGGCTAACACTTGCGCGCTCAAATCAGTACATTTTGCGCGAATTCACTGGAAACGGCGCGCCGCCCGCCGAAATTCCGTGGCGCTGGCAAGATCGTCAAGGCGCCAAAATCAATTTCCAGGATTCCGTCAAGTACGTTCTTTCGGTGACGGACAGCCTGGATCAACAAGCGCATGTCTCCGGCCCGCCGATTGATGTTCGATACGTGCGACGCGATACGATTTCGGAGCCGGAAATACAACGTTCGCGGCTCTTGTTTTTTGCTTTCGACGATTTCCGCGTAAACCTGCAATCGCCGCATTTGCGCAAGGAATTGGAAAAAATCGAAGTGCGATTTCGCGAAACGCCGCAAGCGAGAATCGAAGTCAAGGGATTCACCGACACGCTGGGCGAACTTGGCTACAACGTCGGTCTGTCACAGCGGCGCGCACAGGCTGTGAAAGAAGAACTTGTTCGGCGCGGCATTCCCGCTGATCGTATTTCTTCTGCGGGATTCGGGCCGGATTCGCCGATTATGTCGAACGCGCTGCCCGAAGGCAGAATGATGAATCGCCGCGTTGAAGTGGACGTTATTTCGGAGCGTTAGCGTTTGAACAAGGAATCGCAATGAAGCTGAAAGCTTGCTCGTTTTTGATAATTTTTCTCGCCGCTCACGTCGCGGCTCAAAATGTCGTCATCAATGAATTCATGGCGGACAACGAGACCTGTTGCGCCGATGAATTCGGCGAATTTGACGATTGGGTGGAATTCTACAATGCAGGCGATACGCCGGTGAATATCGGCGGCATGTTCGTCACCGATAATTTGAATATCCCAACGCAATGGCAAATCCCAACCACAAACCCGTCGGCGACGACGATCAGCCCCGGTGGATTTCTTGTCGTCTGGTTCGACGGCCAGCCGCTGCAGGGCGTTCTCCACGTCAGCGCCAGGCTTTCCGCTAACGGCGAACAAATCGGGCTGTTTTCCGCCGCCGGCGCGGTGCTCGATTCCATCTCCTACGCCGCGCAAAGACCCGACGAATCGTTCGGCAGATTTCCCGACGGCGGCGCGACGCGAGCACGTTTTACAAACCCGACGCCCGGCGCGAGCAATATGTTTGTCGCAGCGCCGGAGATTTCAAACGTCTTGCGAACGCCTGTTTTTCCGGATGTCGGTCAGGAAGTCTCGATCACGGGACAAATCATCTCATCGCAGCCGGGCTTGCAAGCCGTCATCCACTACGCCGTCGGAGAAAATCCCTTTATCGCAACGCCAATGTTCGACGACGGGCAACATGGCGACGGCGGCCCGAACGATGGATTTTGGGGCGGGACAATTCCCGCTCAAGCAATTGGCGCACGCATTGAGTGGTACATTGAAGCTTCCAACAATGATGGCGGAATCGCCTACTTTCCGGAATCCGCACCGCTCAAAAATGAAAAGTATCGCATCACCGACTGGAAACCGACGCTGACCAGTTCGCTGGAGTTTGGCGGCGCCTCCGGTTTGACTTACAGCGCTGCTCGAAAATCTCTGTTCGCCATCGAAGACGATCCGACGGCTGGAAAACTGTTTGAAATAACCGTTGTTGGAAAAATCATCCGCGAAATCGACGTCAATGGCGCGGATATGGAGGGCATTGCTCTCGATCCCGTCAACGAAGTGTTTTACGTCGTCGAGGAAACAGGCTGGGAAGTCATCAAATACAACTTGGACGGCATTCGGCTCGGCTCATTTGAAGTGGCTCACGCAATTGGCGCGACTCAGGGTCTCGAAGGCGTCGTGTACGATCCCATCACCAGCCACCTTTTCCTTCTGCAATCGGAAAATCCGTCGCAGCTTATTGAAACAACGACGGACGGCGTTGAGCTCGCGCGCACCACACTACGGTTCTCTTCGGACGTGACCGGGATCGCGCTGCACCCGACTTGGGGCACCTTTTTCATCGTCAGCGACGAAAGCTTCTCGCTCAACGAAATGACGCGCAACGGCGTACTGCTGCGCTCTTGGTACATCCCGGTTGAGCAGGCCGAGGGCGTGACTTTCGCTGAAGAAGACAACATCGTTTACATCATCGAAGATCGCGGCAGAAAGCTCCACACTTTTTTCATCAATGAAGGCCGCCACGCCGCTTCGGAATCGCTGCTCATCAACGAATTCATGGCGCGGAATAACACGCGCATTGCCGATTCTTTCGGCGAGTTTGACGACTGGGTCGAGATTTTGAACAAAAATGCCGCCGCCGTCAACGCCGGCGGTTTGATTTTCACCAACGACCTGCTCGATCCCCGCCAGACGATTCTGCCTGAAAATGCAGCACAGGAAACGACGATTCCGCCAAACAAAGCGCTGCTGCTCTGGGCGGACGGACAGCGCTCGCAAGGCCCGCTGCACCTCAATTTTCGTCTCAGCGCGACCGGCGAGGAGATCGGGCTTTACGAAGAGATCGGCGGCGCTATGTCGCTGCTGGATTCGATCAGATTTACCGCCCAGCGCTCGGACACCTCGTTCGGACGCGTGCCTGACGGCTCGGACAATTGGCAATTCATCCCCAATTCTACGCCCGGTGAAGTCAGCATTCCAACGGGCGTTTCAGGCTCGCCCGCACAGACTCCTGCGTCATTCGCGCTGCATCAAAACTATCCCAATCCTTTCAATCCAGAAACCAAAATTTCGTTTGACCTGCCGGTGCGCACGCACGTTAAGCTTCAAGTTTTCAATCTCCTAGGCGTCGAAATCGCCGTTCTCGTCGACGAAGAATTGCAGGCCGGAACAAAGTCCGTCATCTGGGAAGCGAGAAATCAAAGCAGCGGCGTTTATTATTTTTCATTGCAAACAGACACTTTTCGGACGACGCGTAAAATGGTTTTATTGCGGTAATGAAACGATACATCAAGACGACCTTGAACCCGGACGCTTATCACGGCGCGGGGCAAAAACCGCCGTTTTTCGAAGGCTGGTATTTCAAAATCGCAGACTGTTCGGCAAAGCAAACCTTTGCAATTATTCCAGGCGTTTTCTTCAGCAAGAAAAGCGCTGAGAGTCACGCCTTCGTTCAAATATTGGACGGCAAGACAGGCGCCGTTTCTTACTGTGAATATCCGCTGAACGACTTTAAGGCGAGCGACGGCGTGTTTGAAGTTCAGTTAGGAAAAAATCGTTTTGCAGCCAATAAAGCGACGCTGGACATTGAACAAAACGGCGTTTCAATCAGCGGCGAATTGAGTTTTCAAAATATTACGCTGTGGCCAGTAACGCTGGCTTCCCCCGGCATCATGGGCTGGTACGCCTGGGCCCCTTTCATGGAATGTTTCCACGGCGTGGTCAGCCTCGATCATTCTATCTCGGGATCGCTGAATTACAACGGCAAAGAAATTTCTTTTGACGGCGGACGCGGCTATATCGAAAAAGACTGGGGGCGCTCTTTTCCCGGCGCGTGGGTTTGGCTGCAATCGAATCATTTTAGCCAGACGGGTACGAGTCTCACCGCTTCCATTGCCATCATTCCGTGGCTGCGCGGTTCATTTTTGGGCTACATTGCCGGTCTGTGGCATGAAGGCGTTTTGCATCGTTTCACGACCTACACCGGCGCCAAGGTCGATCATCTCGAAATTAAGGGAAAAGACGTCGCGATGACTTTGAGCAATAAAACGCATATTCTTGAAATCGGTGCAACGCGAACGTCTGGCGGCCTGTTGCAAGCGCCCAGCGTCGACGGCATGGATCGGCAAATTCTCGAAACCATCGGCTCGACGGTCGAGATGCATTTCAAAACGCGTGACGGCAAAACAATCTTTCAAGGGGTGGGCGAAAACGGCGGGTTAGAGGTTGAGGGCGATTTGGAGCGACTGATGGAAATGTGGCGGAAATCTTAATACGCTGCAATCGCAGATTCTCATGAGCCAAACGCGAATCTGGAGTTTCGAGAACAATCGTGTTCCCAATCTGGAGATTAGGAACGAGTCGGGGAAAATATAGGAACTGTCTTAAAACATAAAAACTGTAGAGCAATACACAATATGTTGTAGGGGTTCAAAATCTTGAACCCCTACACGCGGTATGCCTGTCATTTAGAAATCATGTTTCGAGACAGCCCCTACACAAAATCAATTCGATACAAATTGGATATTTTTGACCCGTCCGGCGTCTAAAACAAACCCTGCAACCTGCCCTTGACGATTTCTGGTAAATCGGATTTTCGCTGACGAAACTTCAAACTGATCTTTCAAGGTTGGATTGAGCGCTTCATCTTTTGCAAAGCCTTTGTGCGGGTTTTCATGCTCAAGATAAAGCGCGCCGTCTCTGAAAACGACCTGGTACGTCGCGCCGAGTTCTTCGCTGAAATAGGCGCCGGCATAAATGCTCAAATCCCCCGGAGCAGGGGACGCAAGCTGCACCGATTCGCAAACAATCGGCTCGTTTCCTTCCCGAATCAAACGCATCTCCCGCGGCTGACCGTTAGCAAATTTCCCAAAAACGATTTCTCCGGGCACAGACTGTTTGGCTGGTTTAAAAGCATTTTCGCGAATCGGCGTCAATTCGAATTCAACGTTGCGTCCCATGCGCATCATCAACTTGCCGGAGTCATATTCGATCCGCCAAAGATTGCCTTGCCGCTTATCTTCAAAAACGCCTATGAACGCGCGTAACGCTTCTTTATCTGCCTCGAAAGCTTGCGGCGCTTCAGCCGCCGTCAACGCGGTTTTCTTTTTGGCCTGAAATTCATTTTCTAAACAAATATCAGCGACTTTGTTCGTCAGTGACGAGGGTGAAATTGAGCTTAAATTTGCCAAACAAATGACAGAAAAACGCTGTTCCGGGAAGCGCACCATGTCGGCGCGAAAGCCGACGAACGATCCGCCGTGCCGCACTGTACGCAAGCCTTTGTAATCGCCGACGGACAAGCCAAAAGCGTATTCCAGCTTTTCGCCGTTATTCAAAACCGCCGTTGTCAGCATCGTTTCGACAAAATCCTTTCCGCCTTTGCCGAGCTTGTTGTCGTAAAAATTGGCGTCCCACTTCGCCAAGTCCTCGACCGTCGTAAAAACGCCGCCGTCGCCAATCATTTCCAGCGATGTCATGGAAATTTCGTAGCCGCCGTCTTGCTTCTGCGCGTAGCCGTCAGCGCGGCGGCGCACGATCATGTTTTGATCGTTGTGAAAGTGCGTGTCGTTCATTCCCAACGGCTGGAAAATCTGCTCCGCCGCAAATTCGCGCAGCGTTTGTCCAGAAACGCGCTTGACGATTTCAGCCAGCAGAAAGTAACCGGAATTGCTGTACAAAAACTCTTCGCCGGGATCGAAATTCAGTGCTTTTTGTGCGACGATCAGGTCATAAATTTCTTCATCTACCACAAAATCGCCGCGCCGATAACCCGCCAACCTCAACAACGTCAAGTAATCGCGTACGCCGCTGGTATGGGTGATGAAACGGCGAATCGTGATCGTGCTGCCATAATCCGGAAGCTCCGGCAAGTACTTCCGAGCGTCGTCATCAACATTTAGCTTGCCTTGCTCTTGCAATAGCGCCATACAAGCCGCCGTGATTTGCTTTGAAACCGAAGCGATGCGAAAAACGGATTTGGACGAAATTGGAACGCCGTGCTCCAGATTCGCCATGCCGTAGCCGCGCTTGTAGACAATTTTGCCGTCCTGGATAATCGCCAGTGCGCAGCCGGGGGAATTGGTCTTGTCCCATTCGGCAAAAACCGCGTCCACCTTCTTACGCATCTCCGGCGGCAGTCCGTCGTTGGCGAAGCTGTTTGCGGAAAAAGCAAGGAGGGTAAAAGTAAGGATGGTTTTAAGACTGGAAGACCTGACGGGGAAAAGCCGCATTTTTTGACCGTTGCAAAGATTAAGGTTCTCACAATTTTCCAAGCGCCGCGCGACGCTTTTTATGCATCGCAAAAATGCAGGCAATTTGCAAGAACCTTCCGGCGGTTTGCATCTGACGCGGCTGAAAGCCGCCCGCCGCCCCGCGTCTCAATCCACCCTGTGGCCTTCGGCAGGCTTCCACACGGCGACGTGAGCGAATCCGTCTCAACAGGCATGTATCAATTCACCTCGTGATCTTCGGTAGGCTTCCACAACTGGACGGCAGGCTTGATTGGCTCAGTCAAAATGTATCAATTCACCTCGTGATCTTCGGTAGGCTTCCACTTATTGGCAGGGGCTTCAGCTGTAATAATAGCTATGTATCAATTCACCTCGTGATCTTCGGTAGGCTTCCACTTATTAGCTATCGTTTTTATGCTCTACCTGCTTTCGTATCAATTCACCTCGTGATCTTCGGTAGGCTTCCACTTGCCTGCCGACCAACCTGTCGGAAGCCCCTTTTGTATCAATTCACCTCGTGATCTTCGGTAGGCTTCCACTCCAACACGTGGAGAGCAAGGCACGGTATGAGAATTGTATCAATTCACCTCGTGATCTTCGGTAGGCTTCCACCCGGATGGTCCAGTTGATCGCGTGATCAACAAGAGTATCAATTCACCTCGTGATCTTCGGTAGGCTTCCACAAGGGATAGATCCCCGAGTAGGAAAGTTGTATCGAGTATCAATTCACCTCGTGATCTTCGGTAGGCTTCCACTCTGTACGCCAGCGTACA
>CAXHAT010000184.1:0-15645 GCA_964014485.1 uncultured Deferribacteres bacterium | reverse complement strand
GCAGCTTTTAAGTGTGGCCAAAGCAGGTTGGTCCGCTTCTAACATCCGTTCCAAGGAACTCGCCATGTTTTCAACCCAGCCGTTGATTTCACCTTGGTTCATCGGAAAATTTGAGCGGAATTTTTTAGCCAAAGCTGAGAGCTTTTTATCCAATTCAAGCATCGATTGAACGCCGACGTCTCCTTGCTCTTTATAAATTTCATCCTTCTCAGCAAATATCTTTTTTGTTTGCGAGAAATATTTGTCGGGAAAGGCAAGCTCCGCAAAATTTTGCCACAACGCCGCAGATTCGCGATAGGCGACAGCGGCTTCTGAGAGTATCGAATTTGAGATAACAGAATCGGATTCATCAAGAAAGTCGGCGTAAAGCTCGCGAAGCGCTGCGCCATCCGTGCCGTAGTATTTGATCCCTAAATAAACGCCGAGAAGATTTGAGTACAGATCGCCCGGATTTTGGAAAACATTTGGCCAGGATTTTTTGTTTTTACCATCCGTCATCATCCGCGCCCATTTCTTGATTGCCGGCAGGCTGAAAGAGTCAGATTTTGCACTCAGATAATCGACGCAATCCTGAATCCCGGCGCGAATCGCCGGTTCAAGGTCGAAACTTTGCGGCGGTTCAATCAAGAACAACCGATTTTTGTAGCTGGGCACGACGTTGCGGGCAAGAGTGAGCGCTTCACGGGAAATAGAGAACGGCTTTTCGCCAAGATCATCGACGATGGCGCGGGTCTCGTTTAAGTCGATAATCGTGAGATGTTTGCCGTAGCAGAGTTCATCGTCCGATGAATTATAGAGGTATGGAAGATGGCTCTCGGAAACGACGGCGATGGCTGGCTGTCCGCGATCCAGTGCTTCCGCCAGATGCTTTTCAGCGAGTTTTTTGCCGGAGGTTTCTTTGACGGTCAATTTTGCATTGAGACGATTGCACAAATTGGTGAGACGCTTCACGGGGTAGTTCGATTTGTTGCAAAAGGCCAGAACAAGAATCGGCTCGGTGCGGCCTTCGCGCTTGAATTCCCACAAGATGTAACACATCCCAACGCCGCCGCAAATGCCGAAAAGCATGGCTTCCGAAAACGGTTCCCCGGTGTGCGGCGCTTTCACGCCGTGATAAGCCAAAACGTTTTTCACCGCCGCCGTTTCAGGATGAATCCCGCCGAATGATTGATAATTTTCAAGCATAAACTTGCCGTTCGTGGTTCTTGCAAAAAGTAAATTTTGACGGGATTAATTGGATTGTCTGGATAAAACTTTGAGAAAAATTTCAATTCTTGTCCTGCATAAAATTTGGGAACGAGTTGAAATTCAAATCCTGTCGATCCGGTCAATCCCGTCAAAAAAACAACACACGAAGCTAAAATATCAACTCATTCTTGCCGAACTTCAAATTCAACCGTTTGACTGCTGAATCCGGCAAACACGCCCAAGCCGTTCTGAACGTTGCTCAAAGGTTCGTTGAGATTGCGCGAATCCTGCAAGCCGAAAGCGTAGAGATCGGCGTATTCCTGATTCACTTTGTAAACACGAACCTGATGATCGCCAAGATAGGCGAGGTCAAATTGGCGGATCGGATACTGGTTGTTTCGTGTGGGACGCGAACGAAACGCGCGAATGCCGCGAGCGAAAAACCCAAAGCGGCCTTCGTTAATCGGCGTGAGTTCTTCCTCCAGCGCTTCAATGATAACAAAGAAAAAGGCGTCATCTTCCGCCTGCCAATTCACCGTCACTGACGAGGTGTCAAACGGCAGTCCGCCGCGCCCCGGAAACCCCGTCGGCGTTTCAATAACGAGTTCATTCTCGGAAATCGTCACCGCGTTCGGCGGTTGCGGAATCGTGGTTTCAGCAGTGGTGAATTCTCCTTGATATTCGACGTTAATTGTAAAAACGTCGCCGACATCGACCTGCAAATCGCCGCCGGGATAATGATAATAACCGCTGTCCCCGGCGGAAGCAATGAGCGGATAGCTTTGCCCGTTTTTCTCCAGCGAAACCGCCGCGTCGTTAATTGGCAAACCTGCCGTCGTATCCGAAGTGATCGGGTACGTCGTGGTCAGTTGAACATCCGTGACCGGCTCATTTGCGTAGAGATAAGCGCGCACAACAACGAGATCGCGTTCCGGCAAAAGGGCGGAATCGCTGTTGCAAGCCAGCAGCATTGCTGTCATTATTGTCGAAAGGATTTTGAGTAACATTTTCATCTTTTAGTTCTCTTCATTTCTCAAGTTGAACATGTCATTTGCTATCTTCAAAGCTGGATGAGCCAGAGCCAGCCTTCAAATTTGTGACTGAACGCGGAGCCGCGGAGTTCGGAGAGCTTCGCGGAGATTTTTAAAACGGAAGTTTGAAGCCCGTTTGATAGTTCAGACATTGTGATAGTTCAATTTTTTTCATGGCGCATCTCAGCGTCCTTTGCGTCTCTGCGTTTAGAACGGAACGAAGATTTTACCGCATGCCAACCTTGAAAGTCACCGTCGGCGTGAAACCGAGCGTTGTCACGTCGCGGACGACAACCGGCGTTGTGTCGAGTAAGTATTCGCGATACCATGTGTTGGCGCGATTGTAAAAGTTGAAAACTGACAGGCCGAGGTCAAAGTTTAAAGTATTGCTGCTGAAGCGCCGCGACGCGCTCAAATCCAGCCGGTGATAGGCGGGCAGGCGATTGACGTTTTTATCGCTGACGTGAATAAAGCTGCGCGTTTGGCCGTCGAGCAATTCGATTGAATATTGCGCTTCCGGGGACGTGTAGGGCGCGCCGGAAGCGTAAACCCAGGTCGCGGCCAGATCAAATTTTCCCAGCCGATAGCTGCTCACCAGTTTCAATTCGTGCCGCCGATCCTGATCCGCTGGATAAGGATCGCCGTTGTTGAACGTCGCAATGTTGTACTCAACCTTGCCCAAAGTGTAGCTCGCCCATCCGTTCAATTTGCCGCTCTTTTTTTGCGCCAGAAATTCGAGGCCTTTGGAAACGCCGGTTCCGGTAAAAAACAAATCTTCCGGCTCCGTGTCCGGCGAACGCCGAAAACGCTGCGAAAATTCAGATACGCCGTCCAAATCCTTGTGATACGCTTCGATGTCGAACAGCCAGTCGCGGTTTTCGTAGCTCACGCCCGCGATGCGATGCTCGGCGAAACCAGGGGCAAGATCGTCGTCGGCCAAAAGCCAGAAATCGCGGTTGCCTTCCAGCACGTTTTCGTTGACGACGCGATTGACGAATTGATGATATTGCCCCCAAGCGCCTTTCAGAGCAATGCGGCTGTTGAGATTAAAACGAAGCGACGCGCGCGGCTCCCAGTAGGTCGTCTGCGTTGGTTCATAGTTTGTGGCGCGCATCCCCAAAGTAACTTGCAGCGGCTGGAAAATTTGCCACTGATCTTGCAAATAATACGAAAAATGCCGCGCATTGTCGTCGCGCTGCAAAATCGTGATCGTGTCGTTAGCGACGAAATTCAGCGATACGTCCGAGTCGGTGTAGGACGCGCCGAATTCGAACTTGTGCGTGGCGGAAAGCTGGAATTCGTTATCGAAGCGCAGGGTGAAATCGATGACTTCGTTTTCTTCATCTGAACTGAAGGCGCGGCGAATTTGGTTTTGCGTGTCGCCGCCCGTGCTCAAGCCGCTGGCGCTTTCGCTGTGATAAACGGAATACGCGGCTTGAAAACTCGAGTACAGGCGGTCGCTCCAGACCCGCGCCCATTTTCCGCTCAAACCGGTGTTACCCCAATTGGTTTTATCGTTGATAAAAGCGGTCGCCGTCGAATCTCCTGTTCCGCTGAATGGCGTCGCCCTGAAAGTTCGCTGCCCCAAATCCTGCGATTCGTCGAGATTATCCTTGCCGTTATAAACGCTGAAGGAGAAAATATTGTTTGGCGTGAGGGAGAAGGTGAACTTGCTGTTGAAGTCGTAATAATAGAATTCCGGCACGAAAGATTCCTGCTGCGCCGCGAACTGACGAAAGCGTCCGCCCGGTCCGCCCTGAAACGGCGTTGGCGTTTGCGTTTCAGCGTCATCGCCGTTGTTGTTATTGCCGCTGATTGCATTGTAAATATTGTCGTAAAGCCCGCTACTGATGATGTCGGTGTAAGATCGGCGGAACGAAACCAGCCACGCGCCCCTGCCCGCGACCGGAACTTGAAAAACGCCACTGCCGCTGAGCAAATTGACCGAGCCGTCCGCGCCAAAATCATCGTAGCTGCCGTCCTTGCCGATCAATTCGACCACGCTCGAGGTACGCCCGCCGTACTTCGCGGGAAAGCCGCCCTTGAATACGCGCACGTCCTTGACCGCGTCGGCGTTGAAGGCGCTGATGAAGCCGAAAAAGTGATCGACGTTGTAAATCGTCATCCCGTCGAACAGGACAAGGTTTTCATCGGGCGTACCGCCGCGAACGTAAAGCCCGGCGGAACCGTCGTTCACCGCGCTGATGCCCGGCAGCAATTGCAAAGAACGAAAAATATCCACCTCGCCGACCGACGGCAATTTCGCGATTTCTTTTGGGGAAATTCTGAGTTGGCTGACCGTCTCCGCGATTTCCATCGTCTGCGAATTCTCCGCCGTGACGACCACTTCTTCCCCCTCCAAAGCCCGCGGCTTCATGCTGATCGTCAGCGCGCCCATGTTTTTCTCGGCGTCAACGGGAACCAACGCCGTTTCATAGCCGATGTAATGCACCCGCAATGTACAAGCGCCGACCGGGACATTGACGAGCACAAAATAGCCGTTCACGTTCGACGCCGTGCCGAATTGCGTGCCTTGCAGGGAAATATTTGCGTAAGGCAGCGTCTCGCCGGACTTGGCGTCCTTGACGTAGCCTTTGATGTTGACGCGCGCGTTTTGCCGTGCATTGGCAAGGCCGAAGAGCAAAGTCAAAACAAGCGCGATGGAAAAACAGTAGAGTTTGGATTTCATTCAAAACCTCCGGAATAATACAGATTCCATGAGAAATACGAATTCGAGAATACTTGCCCGCAGGGTTTGGGATGAAATGCGTATTTGAGGGACGAGATTGGAGCTTTTAAGGATAGACGTTAATCGCGCTGATTCAAGTAGGCGTTCAAGTCGCGGAGCATGGCCTGAGCGTTTTCGTGATTAGGCTCAAAAACGAGACTGGCCGTGACGGATTTGTGAGCGTTTTTAAATTGCTGATCACTTAAAAAGGCCCGCGCCAAAGCGTAGTGTCCCGAGGCCAGTGCCGGATCTATGCGAACAGCGTTTTGGTAGTGCTCTATGGCGCTTTTGAGATCATTTTCACGATAGGAGGCGTTTCCCAAATTGAAATGCGCCAGTGCATTGTGCGGATTCACGTCGGCGGCGCGGCGGTAAGCGTCGACGGCGCGCTGCGACTCGCCTTTGTCCAAATAAGCGAGGCCCAAATTGACCAAAGCGCTGGACGCTGTCGGCGACAACGAAATTGCTTTTTCAAAACTGGCAATGGCGAGATCGGTCTGGCCGGAAAGGCGGTAGGTTTGTCCGAGGTTTTGCAAAGTTTCGATATTCTCCGGCAGAATTTCGAGCGCTTTTGAATAGCTTTGGATCGCTTCTGTGTATCGCCCAGCGTCACGATAAACGCCGCCGCGCCAGGCCAGCGCCACCGACCAACGCTTCCTCACGGCGGATTCGTTTTCGCCCAGGTTCACAAGTTGTTTCGCCAGAAAATTATGAACGTCGTCATCTGTATCTCCCGCAAAATGAAGCGCCGCAAGCGCGAGAGATTTTAAGTCCAAATCTGAACTCTGTGACAGTGCCTTGAACTTTTCAACGACCGTTTTCTCCAGCGGCATGTCTGGTCGGAGTTTTTCTTCGATGTACCGACTCAAGGCGGCCGTCTGTGCGATAAGAAACGGGTCGGTTGGGTCAAGAAGCTCGAATAGTGAATCGGCGTCAAGTTTTCCTTGTTCCGCCTGCGCAAGAGCGGCGACGATGGGTTTGTGCGGTTTTCGCTCGCCCCACCATTCAACGGATTTTTGCTCCAGAAAATCGACCGATTGATCCTGATGACAGCCCTGACAAGCGTTTTCCAACCCCAGCGCTGAATCGAAGGCCGGACGGGGCAGGGGGATGGTGTGGTCGGAGCGTGCAAATCTGAGCTGATCGCCCATCGCTTTGTGCTGCAAAAACGGCATGTGGCAAGCTGTACACTCGCTGCCCGGAGAATCCGGCTCGTGTTTGGTATGTTGTGAAATATCCACAGCTTTGCTCGCATGACAATCCGTGCATTGCGCGTTATCGAACTTGCCGACAAGCGCGTTGCCGTGAATGTCGCGGTAGCCCTGGGAGTGCGGATCGTGGCAGTCGACGCAAGTCATCGAGCCGTTAATGTAACAATCGCTGAACAGGTGATTTTGCTGGTAGCCGAAAGCTTTGATGCGCCCGTCGGCGTGGTAGGGGTTGTCGCCCAGAACGGGAAATTTTAGCGCATAATGCTCGAATAGATTTTTGCCCGGGAGGTAGCCAGGCTCCAGCACATCCTTGAGCGCGTGGCATTGAAAGCAAACGTCGAGCGAAGCGTCCTTGCTGAACGTTTCAAGCGCGGCCACGCCGATTTTCTCACGGTCGTTTAAATCGTCGGATTGCGCCAATTCGATATGTTCGCGCCCCGGCCCGTGACACGATTCGCAATTGATTGCCAGCGTCTGGAATTTGGAAATGTAGTTGCGCTGCGCCGGTTCAAAAGTCGTTTGGATTTGACTGCCGTGACACTCCTGGCAGTTCTCAAAATCACTGTGCGCGCCAAGAACTCTCGTCGGCGGCCACTCGGAAAGCTCGGTCATCGACAAGTTTTCGTCGATAGGAATCCAGCCGCGATTTTTTGTTTCGCCGAACCAAAGCTTTTCGTCGCGGATATAATCAAACGGCAGAAAGCGGATCGTACCGTCCGGGAAGCGCGAGAAATATGTCTGCGTGCCGCCGCCGTACATGTGGCCCCCTCCGACAATAGCGTCGACAGTAAACGCCTGCTCACCCAGCCCGCTGTGCTCGACTTCAAAATAGGGTTGGCCGTCTGAATTGATCGCAGGCTTGACGGCGCCGTCCTTGAACTTTCGAGTTTTGCCGTCAAATTCGCCGAGCAATTTGACTTCTTGCGGCAGACCGCCCGCTTTGCCGTGGGTGGAGTTTTTCCAGAGATCATAAATCTCCTGATGGCAGGCGGCGCACGCTTCAGAACCGGCGAAGTCTTCAAATTTTACAGCGTTGGCGGATGTATTTTGAGTCGGGGCGGGGAAGGGTTGGCGTTCTGCTTTTTTGTCGCCGGTTGAAACGAGCGTGTTGAAAAAAAGCGCATTGTAACCAATGATCAAAACGAGCAAAAACAGCGCGCCGATGGCAAGAATGAGCCGCTTACTGCGACTCGGCGCGGGCTGAAGTTGCCGCGGTTCCTCGACTTGTTCCTTTTCGACCTGAGGTTTCGCCGGAGCCGGTTTGTTCTTTTTGCGCTTTTTTCGGGACATAAAATCTGCAAATCTTCTATCGAATAACGAAGACGCTTTGGCTCTGTAGGGGTTCAAAATTTTGAGCCCCTACGAGAACTCTAATGGGATAAATTAAGGCGGTTAAGAAAAATATACCCAAATCGCGGCGATGATCAAGACAAGGGCGGCGCTTGCGATCAAATCTTTGCGCCGCCAGGCGTCGTTTGACCCCGTCTGAGTTTGCTCGGTCTTTGAATAAGTCAACCCGGCGATTTTTTCCGCACTAGGCGGCGCTGTTGCCAGGCTGACCGCCACCAAAACAATGGTGCAAATGGTGAAAAGGAAAAACGCGAAATGTAGAAAATTGATGTCCGCGAACGCAAAGAGCCAGCCGTCTAATTTGTCCTTGTTGAACTCCAAAATCAGCCTGCCCATGCCCAGCACAAACCCTGTCGCCAACGAATAAATCGCACCTTTGGCGTTGGCTCTTTTCCAGAAAAGGCCGATAAGAAATGCGGCGGCAATCGGCGGCGAGATGTACGCTTGCACGCTTTGAATATAGACGAATAGCTTGTCGGAAATCGTGCGGATGAGCGGAATCCAGGCTAAACCAAGAACGACCATGACGATGGTGGCAAGCTGCCCGACGCGCACCAACGTATGTTCCGACGCTTTGGGGTGCAGCTTTCGGTAAATGTCCCAGGTAATAAGGGTTGAGCATGAATTAAAAACGGAAGAGAGTGAACTCATGAGTGCGGCTAGAAGCCCTGCAACGACAAGCCCGCGAATCCCGACCGGCAGAAGCGTGCCGATTAGCGTCGGGAGCGCGGCGTTCGAATCGCTGAAGCTGATTTTGCCGCTTTGCGCTAGCCCGTAAGCGACGATTCCAGGAACGACAAAAATGAAGAGAGGCAGCTGCTTCAAAAGCCCGCCGAAAATCGTGCCGCGACGCGCTTCGTCGATGTTGGCCGCTGAAAGCACGCGCTGGACGATGAACTGATCCGTGCACCAATACCAGACGCCTAAAATTGGCGCGCCGAAGACAATGCCCGTCCACGGAAAATCGGGGTCAGACATAGGCTTCCAGACGCTCATGAAGCCTTCGTCCGCCCCAGCAACCATGGCGTCCCAGCCGCCCAGTTCGGACAGCCCAAGGAGCGTTACCGTGACCGCTCCGCCGACGAGAATGAACATTTGCAGCATGTCAGTGTAAAGCACGGCGCGCAGACCGCCGAAGACGGTGTAAATCCCGGTTGCGATAATGACGAAGAGTGCTCCCGTCCAAAAATTCACGCCCATCAACGCTTCAAAAATAATCCCCCCCGCAGCGATGGTCACGGAAACTTTGGTCAGAATGTAAGCGATGATGGAAACAATGGCGAGGTACCAACGCGCGCCGGAGGAGTAGCGTCTTTCCAGGAATTCCGGCATAGTGAAAACGCCGCTTTTGATGTAAAACGGCACGAAAACCCACCCCAGAAGCAAGAGAACGAGAGAAGCGAGTATTTCAAATTGCCCGACAGCTAATCCACTGTCCGCGCCGCTGCCGGCAAGACCGACAATATGCTCGGCGCCGATGTTTGAGGCCAAAAGCGAAGCGCCGATGACAAACCAACCGACGTTCCTCCCGGCGAGAAAGTAACCGGCTGAAGTTTCCAGCGTGTCCTTGCTGCGCCTGGCAGCTCCAAAAGCAATCCAAAAAACGATGACGAAATAAAAAGCGATAACAACCCAGTCGAAGCTCTGAAGTAATTGCATTCCCGTCCCTCTCGAATTCCGAAAATCGTGTGAAAATTGGGCAGGAAAATAAAGGGCGAGCTTTATCGAAGCAAGCGGCGGGGAACAGACGATTTACATGAATGGAATCTTGAGTCCAAGTAGCCTTTTGATTCTGGCTGAATGAAGCGAGGATGATGGAAAGTCGGCTATTGATCGGCATATCCTTGTTCCCATGTGCGCGACGCGTCGTTATTACGCAAATCCACGCCAAAAGCCACTCGGGCCTTCAGGGGAAACAACACATTGAGCCACCCGGCGTGCGTTTCTATCCATTCTTCGGACTTCACGCCTTCGTGTGTTAATAGAAGCTCCGTTCCACCGACGGTTTCTTCCAATTTGAAAGACGCTTTCCCGCCAAAATAATCCAGCGAGAACAAATTTGGCGGACGACGCTCAAGGATTTTACTTTTGTGCTCATGTCCGTTGATGAATTTAAAGTCAATGTGAGTACCGGAAGAAATCGCAGACTGAGCCCAGAACGAAGCGCGCCCTTCGTCTGTGTCCAAGGCTTCAAACACGCGATCAAGCGGAGCGGGGATAAACATCCGCCATTTTATTGAGGCGTTAAATTGTGATAATCCTATATATTCAGCCACTGAAATGCACGATAATCGGCTTCGACGCCGTCAAACCCTTGCACTTTTACCGGTGGCTCTGATGTACAAGCTCTCCGACGCAGCCTGTAACCAACTCGCCCTTTTCGAAAAATCCATGCCTTTTGGCGGAAAGCTCGCCCCTGAAAACCGCTGGATACGCCTGACCGCGCTTGTCGATTGGCAAACGCTTGAGATCGCTTATGCAAAAAATTTTGCCGAAACCGGTCGTCCCGGCCTCTCTGCTCGCCTGGTGATCGGCGCCTTGATCGTCAAGCACAAGCTTCAGATCAGTGATGAAGAAGCGCTTCAGCAGATTATCGAGAATCCCTATCTTCAATACTTCATCGGGCTTGAGCGTTTCGCGACCGCGCCGCCTTTTGCTTCGAGTACTCTCACACATGTCCGCAAACGCCTGGGCGAGGACGCTTTTGCAGCCTTCGAAGAGATGCTCGTCAATACACTGATTGCGCGTAAACTCATCAAGACGCGAGGTCTGCACGTCGATGCGACGGCGTTTGAAAGCGAGATCACTTTTCCGACCGATACAAGGCTTCTCAATAAAGCGCGCGAGTTCTGCGTCAAGCAGATTGACAAACTGGGCAAAGCGGTTGGCCAAAAAGTGCGCACGTATCGTCGGGTTGCCCAAAAAGAATATCTTGCGTTCAACAAGAAGCGCCGCAAAACCAAAAAGCAGATTCGCTTGATGAAAAAACATCTTTTACAATACCTGCGCCGCAACGTTCGACAATTGAGCGAGCTGCTCGAACAAGCACAGGCTGCCGGGGGCGTCGTCGCCGAAAAAGTGAAAGAGCGCTTCGAGACGGTGAAAACGATCTATGACCAGCAAAAAGAGATGTATGATGAGAAGAAGCATACGGTCAAGAATCGCGTCGTGAGCCTGCACAAGGACTACGTTCGCCCGATTGTGCGCGGCAAGTGCGGCAAGAACGTCGAATTTGGCGCCAAAGTGAACCTGAGTCATGTCAACGGCTTCATGTTCGCAGATTATTTGAGCTTCGATAACTTCAATGAGAGTTTATGGTTAAAACATTCCATCGAAGCCTTCAAAAAGCGCTTTGACAGGCTGCCGGATTACGTTTGCGTCGACCACATTTTCGGCACGCGAGAAAATCGAGCTTATCTCAAAGAACAAGGCATTCGCACGACGGTCAAGCCGCTCGGACGAAAAAAGAAAGCACCGGCGTCCGACGCTGAACGACGATGGCGACGGCGAAAACAGAAGGAACGCAATCAGATTGAAGGCGGTATCGGACATTGCAAAAAAAACTATCATCTTGGAAGCGTACGCGCCAAATTGCCCGAAACCGAGCAGGCGTGGATCAGAATGGGGTTGTTCACTCGTAATCTGATGATCGCAAACGCCAAAACCTGATAAGTCGCGGCCGTCGAGATGACAAAAAAAGCATATGAGGAAACAAAACAGGCTTCCTGGACTAAGCTAATCGTTTTTCAGTAAACCCTATTTACGGAAGTATTGGCCTACGATTGTCGATTGATGAACGAGGCAGTCGCGGAACAGGAGGAGCGCATGATGAGGAAACTCCTCGTCAAAAGCGATGAATACATAAGTGTCCACGTACTCACGGTGTCTCCCGCGTCTTCGTTTAAAATTGCTCAGGCAATTATTGGCGAAAAAACGGATTTCGAGCGGACACGCCGGGCCGGAATGATCGCTTGCGAGATTATAAGGTCAGCGTCAGAAGCGAACTTGCTCGCGGTGCCTGCGAGGAAGTTGACTTATCTAAGCCGGTTCGAAGACGAATTTGGCGAGTACGACAGCGAAGCACGGGTCTTGGCTGAAGCCCTACCTGAATATCAATATCTGTTTCTGGCCTCTGAGTATGGACTGTAACTGTGCTTATCCAAGGCGTTTTGCGGCTTTGCAATCGTTAACGGAATTTGATTTCGGAGGGAAGACCAATTGTGCTTAGCTCTCGACAGCGCGTTCAAAAAACCCTCAATCACCATGAACCCGATCGTATCCCGTTAGATTTAGGGGGCAGCGGCTTGACCGGAATGCATGTGAGCACAGTTTATAAGTTAAGGCAGACGCTCAATCTCGCCCGGAACGCCCGTCAAAATCGTTGAACCCTCACCATGTTTGGCTTCAAAAAAACTGGCTGGAAACCCTGGCGCACTTTCGATAGCACCCCAGCCTTGGTTCCCGCGGGTTTTAACTTGACAATGTTAGCTTAAGTTAACATTGTCAAGTTAATACGATCCACAACATCCAGCCGAAAGTGCCGATCGAAAACGTTCTTGCCATGTATGAAACTGTTCGTGAACATGGGACTTATCCCATCTGTAAGTAGGATATCACGGCCATGACTTCAAAAGAGAGAGTCCATGCAGCCCTGCACAAAGCCCTTCTGGATCTGGCCGCAGATCCGGAACTTTCCACCAAAATGCTCGCGGAGGCCGGAGCCTTCGCCCGAAGACTCGCAAAAATTGTTTGTGAGCAAATGCCGCTAGATTGGCTATGGACGGGAGATGATGTTGCTGGTCAGGAAAGGATGATGATGAGTCCTCAGAGCTGGCGGAAGACGATCCGACCACACCTGGCTGAGGTTGTGAAGGCGGGAAAGGACAAGGGGCTCTGGGTCGCCCATCATTGTTGCGGTGCGACGAGAGCTATAATTCCAGACCTTATTGAAATGGACGTGGATGTTTTAAACCTCGTCCAGGGCAATTGCCCGGGGATGGATCCGGTGGAGCTCAAACAGGAATATGGCGCGGTTCTGGCATTTATGGGAGGAATAGACATCCAGGAGCTTTTGCCCGAGAGCACTGCAGCCGAAGTGCGCCGTGAGACAGAGTACCTGATAGAAAAAATGACAGCAGATGGAGGGGGCTATATTGTAGCGGCCTCACATGTTGTCCCCCATGAAACGCCTTTGGAAAATGTGTTTGCCATTTATGAAGCCGCTGGCGTAAGCCGGGAAGAAATATTCGACCGGGCCGCCAAAATGCGACAACCTAACCAGGTGAAGTAATCATGCCACAAACTTCACGAGAGCTTGTTAGAAGCTGCCTGACATTTGAATCACCGGAGCGGATTCCCAGAGATTTGTGGATTCTGCCCTGGGCCTCGATACACTTTCCAAACGAAGTCGAAGCCTTGAAGGCGCGCTTCCCCTCGGATATAACCAAAGCCATCGAGGTCTACAGACCCTCTCCACGCGTGGTCGGAGACCGATATGCGGAAGGACTGCACGTCGATGAGTGGGGATGTGTTTTTACCAATGTGCAAGCGGGTTGCATAGGCGAGGTTCGCCAACCCATCCTTCGCAACATGTCCGACTGGAATCAGGTGCTGCCTCCCTACGAAACACTGCCCGACAATCAAGAACTGGCTCGAAACAGGGTCAACCAGTTCTGTCAGGAAACAGACTTATTTGTGCTTGCAGCATGTTGCCCACGCCCCTGGGAACGATATCAATTCCTTCGTGGCGTCGAAAACGCCATGCTTGACGTTCTTGAGCCAGAAAGTGGATTTCTTGATCTTTTGGGGATGATTCATGAATTTCATCTTCGAGAATTGGAGTTTTGGAGTTCTACAGAAGTCGATGGTCTCATGTTTATGGATGATTGGGGCTCCCAGTCTAACCTGCTTATTTCACCTCGGTATTGGTGTGAGTTCTTTAAACCCCTCTACCGAGATTATTGCGACCTGGGGCATTCGCAAGGCAAGTTCGTCTTCATGCACTCAGATGGCCAAATCTCAAGTATCTATGAAGAACTTATCAAAGTCGGTGTTGACGCCCTGAACTCTCAGCTCTTTTGTATGGATATGAAAGACCTGGCGAAAAAGGCGCGGGGAAGAATTACATTTTGGGGTGAAATCGACCGACAACACATTCTAACGTCCTCAGATCCGCAAGTAGGTCGTAATGCTGTGCGAAAAGTAGCTCACCATCTTTTTGAGCCTGCCGGTGGCTTAATTGCTCAATTTGAACTGGGCCTCGGCGCGAACCCCGAAACAGCAAGAGCAATATTTGAAGAGTGGGAAAAAATCTTGTAAGCTGGATTATTTACGAAGGGGAACGAAGTGACTTCAAGAGAAAGGGTTTTACAAACAATTCGTGGTAGGCAGGCAGATCGCGTTCCGCTTAATGTTTTTGCCGGATGGAACCCGGGGGTGAGGGAGACAGTCGGTCAAAAATATGGTGATGTTGATGCGTTCTGTAAGGAGTTTCACATCGATATCGTCACAGGATTTCTGCCCAGGTTCCCTTTTGGACGCCCCGAAGATCTCACCGAACCGCAGGAATTGGATCGCTATCTCAATATGACGCCAGTGATCGATCCCAGTTCGCCAGCGATCATCGATATGCGTTGTGATGGAGATCTTTTTCATTCTGTCTCGGAAGCAGTGCAATACAAAAAACAGGATATGCCCATCTTCATAAATGTTTGGGGTATTTTTGAACTATCACAGTTTTTATGGGAACAAAACGGCATGCCAGGTACGCAGGAAGCGTTGATGAACATGATTGCAGAACCGGACAAAATGAAAAGAATGTTTCTCAGGCTTGCAGAATGGACCGCTGCTGCTGCTGAAAGCGCCATCAAGGCAGGGGCGGACGTTATCGAGCTGTCTGACGATTGGGGTCAGCAAAACACAATGCTTTTCAGCCCCAAGATGTGGTGGGATATGATCTATCCGGCTGCGAAAATCGTGGTAGACGCCATTAAGAAATACGAAGTGCCGATCCTGCTGCATAGTGATGGAGATGTTTCCCTCGTCTTAGAAGGAATCAAGAAACTCGGCGTGGACGGTCTGCACCCGGTACAGGAATCGGCCGGCATGTCTTTCGAAAAGACGAGGCAGGTTCTCGGAACGGAAGTTTGCATCATGGGCGGCCTCGACACGGTAACAGCCCTACCGGCCATGAATGCTGAAGAAATTCGGCAAGAGGTAAAACGTGTATTTGGACATCTAAAGAATTCCGGACCCTTTATCTTTTCCGGGTCTCATATGTTCCAGGACGATGCGCCCCTTGAAGTCATTGAAGCTGCGTATGAAACCGCCTATGCGCTTGCCCCATTTTAGTCATTTCCGAAAAAACTAAAGCCATACGTTGACACACGCTCTCTGCATTTCTTGCGGACATTATTTAACGAGCAGGAATGGGTATCAAAACAATCAAAGTCGCAGTCCATTTGAGTGAACATGGATTGCGCTGTCGGTGGGCAGTTTAAAATCGACCAGTGATGGGCACTTTAGAAGTGCTCAAAACCGACCACTTCAGCGGTGATTTATTCTAACGAATTTGCTGTTTCTTGACAACGTTTTTTTGTTTTGCTTCGTTTTTCGCCATCGACTTGAGTCGGTAGCTTCTGCCAGGAATTTTGATGAAATGGGCTTTTTCCAACAGCCGATCCAGGATGGCAGAAACAGCGGCCGTATCGCGAAGAATTTTCCCCCAGTCTTCAATCGGTCTGTTTGTGGCGATGATATTTGCGCCCTGATGGTATCTGCGGTGAAAAACTTCGAGCAAATCTTCCGCGGCGTTCGGAGCGAGTTTTCTCATGCCGAACTCATCCAGAATCAGCAAATGGGGTTTAATCAGTTTCTTAATCAATCGCCTTCTTTAGAGATGGTCTGGTTTGTTTAGACAACTCTTTGCGGTTTAAAGGTGACAATTGAGTTTGTTCAAACTTTGGTGTCCAAATAGTGGCTACAAAGCGATCAAAAGTAGCCAATTTAGAGCAATTCAGAGCAATATAACGTTTGAATTAAATATCGCACTTAGACTGTTATTTATAGACTTAAGTGAAAGAAATGGTGACTATTCAGCCTGATTTTCAGCTACAGCATCAGGGTTTGGAGTTCTTGT
>CAXHAT010000183.1:0-15655 GCA_964014485.1 uncultured Deferribacteres bacterium | reverse complement strand
AAGCGCTCTGTCAACAAATGATTTCAAATGCGACAATTGACGTGCGGAATGTCGGCAGAATCTCTTCTAAATACCGTTTACTCAATACTGCTTACTCACTCCTTCATTAACTCCAGTTCGCGCAGCGCAGTAAATTCGCTCGCTTTGAGCGCATACAAGTACAAACCAGCAGCGCGAGCACCAATTGTCCCGCACTGTTGTAAATGTTCAGCGATACATGCCCCGCTTCAATTAGGTCAAAGATGGAAACGTCGTCGTTTGTCGTTCGAATCTTTGGTTTGCTTCCAGAAGCATGACCTTGAAGCTTGAACCGCCCTTTTGTGAATCAATATAAAATCATCACTCAAGCATTCATCGACAAACCAGAAGCCGCCCCACAACTTCGGCCCTACGCCGTCCTCCAAACATGGATTTTACGCTCCCGTAAACTCCGCATTTTGTTTGAAATAACGTATCTATTTAAGATTACCAAAAGAATCTCACCTCAAGGACGAGGTCAGACTGTTGACGATTGCGGCGGGCGTTTTGGCAGCAGTATGGCTTTTATCAAAGGGACATAGGCGCAAAGGAGCACAGGCACAAAGTGCGTTCCGACTTATTGCGTTTATTCTGTCGCCTCGTTCTTCGTTTCCATTTTAAATATATACCTCACGGACGAGTTTCGAACTGTTGACGATTGTCACGCAAGACAAGCAGCAGTAAAGTCTATTTTAAACGGAAAAGGGGCAAAGTATTATTCAGGTTTACTTTGTCACTCTGTGCCTTTGCGCCTATGCCCCTTCCCAAAAGTCTGGACTCAGCGTTTTTGAACCAGCAAACGAAACCGACAACCATGAACAGGGCAGACATGAAACCGATGCACACGCACTCCAGATTTACTCAACCACAAATGATGAAAAAAGCAGGCAAGAAAACCGTTCAAATTGTCGTTTGCGCCATGCTGGCGACAATGCTGATGGCGACGGGCACGTACATCGTGCCGATGTTTTATGAAACGCCAAATCCCCCGGCGGGACGCGGCACCGTCGACTCCGCCGCGATTTGGGTTTCGCAAGACCCGACGCAACCAAGTCTTTTGTTCGTGACCGACAAAGACGATTTCGTCCATGTTTATGACGCGACGCAGGACACGTTCATCACCAGTATCGTGACCGACGATTCGATCAAGACCATGTCCTATCCCAACGGCATTGGCGTGGCGTATGACATTCCGACGGCCAACGGCGAGCAGGACGTTTTGTTCGTCGTTGAGCGTGACGCGCAGCGCGTTTCCATGTGGCATTTGCCGAGTCTGTCGCGTATCGGCGAGTTCGGCGACGGGATTTTGGGCGAACCCTACGGCGTCGGTTTTCACTGGCGACAAGACACGCTCGACGCCTGGATCACCGACACGTATTTGTATATTGACGAAACGCATGTTTTTAAGATCGTGCCGACGGATTCCGGCCTCGGCGGCGTTTTGACGGCGACACATCCCGTCGGCGGCACGCTCGAATCCGTGCTCATCGATGATTATCACGATCGCGTCTTTTTCTGTGACGAAGCAAACGACTACGTCCTGATTCACAACCTCGCGGGCGCTGTCGTCGACACTTTTGCGCAAGGTCTTTTTCATGACGATCCGGAAGGCATCGTGCTTTATGAGACGACGGACAGCACCGGCTACGTCATCGTCACCGACCAGAACGCCAGCCCGACGGAGTTTGAAGTTTTTGACCGCCAGACACTCGCCTGGATGGGCAATTTCGTCGGCGAAACCAGCGGCACCGACGGCATCGCGATCACGCAGGATTCAATTCCGGGCCTGCCAAAAGGCTCGTTCTACGCCATCCACAGCGACAAGGCGACGCACGCTTATAAATGGGATGACATCGCCGCGGCGATGGGTTTGGAGGTCGTGGTCAAATCCGACCGGCGCGATCCCACGATTTGGGTCAACAGCCCGAACGGCGGCTACGACTTGGAAATCGGCACGACGCACACCATTAGCTGGGCGAGTTCCAATTTCACCGATCCGGTCGACGTCGATTTTTCAGCGGACAGCGGCCTGACCTGGACGCCGATTGCGACAAATTTAACGAATACATCAACTTACGACTGGTTCGTCCCTAACACGCCAACGAACACAGCTCTCGTGCGCGTCGTTGATTCGTTCAGCGGCCAACCCGGCGATACCAGCGCCGCGACGTTCTCAATCGTTTCCGTCCGCGCCCCGAGCGCGCTCTCCGCTTCAACCGCTGAAGACGGCGGAATTAAGCTGCTGTGGCAGGACAACGCTTCGGTCGAAACCGGTTTCAAAATCGAGCGTCGCGACTCGGCGGCGTTTGCCGAAATCGCGACCGTTACACCGAATACCGTAACTTTCACGGACACGGGTCTGGTCAACAACACGATTTACACTTACCGCATCGCCGCGCTGAACGGTCTGGACATGTCGGCTTACAGCAATGAAGATTCCGCGCTGGCGGTCATGTCCTATCTCAGCCCGCCGGACAGCAACCTCGCCGTCGGCAATCCGGCGCTAGCTTCCAGTGAAGAAATTGGCGATGAAGCGACGCTTGCCGTTGACGACGACGACGTTTCGTACTGGAAAAGCGGCGTCATCAATGACGTCACGCCGGATCCCGTAGATTGGCTGCGCGTGGATTTGGGCCGGGCGGAGGTTGTCGGACGTGTTTTTGTCAATTGGCGCACTGACAGCTACGCCAAGCAATTTCAGATTCAGGTCTCGAACGACGATGTGAATTGGACGACAGTGCTGAGCGACGGCATGACGAGCGAAGGCGATTTTTACGGCGAATTCACGGCCGTTCCTGCTCGCTACGTGCGCATTTACATGACGGAAAACAATAAGAACACCTACCGCATCGAAGAATTTGAAATCTACTCCGGCCCGCTCCCCGGCCCGCCGAAAGCGCCGGAGAATCTCGCCGTCGTCGCGCTGGGACAGACGCAAATGACGCTGACCTGGAAGGACAAGTCAGGCAACGAAACCGGCTTCAAACTGGAACGCGGTCTCGGCACGGTCGATTCGCTCGGCGCCACAACCGCGACCTTCACGCAGATCGCGACAATTGACGCGGACTGTACTTCTTTCGTCGATTCCGGCCTCAGCGACAGCACGGATTACGCGTATCGTCTGCGCAGCTACAACGACGACGGTGATTCGGGCTATTCGAATCTTGCTTCCGACAGAACGCAGGATCCGCCCCCGCCGCCCGCCGCGCCGATTGACTTGGTCGCGACGGTTGAACATCCTTCCACGATACATTTGAGCTGGACGGACAAGGCCTACAACGAAGACGGTTTTCGCATCGAGCGCCACTCCGGCGACAGTCTTTTTACCGAGATCGACCTGGTCATTTCCAACATCACGGCCTGGAGCGACACCGGCTTAACCCCAGGAACAACCTACACTTACCGCGTACGCTCCTATGGCGAAGCCGGTGGATCGGCTTACACGAACGAAGCTTCCGAAACGCCAATGTCTTTGCCGAACGCGCCAGATTCGTTGGTTGCTGTGGCGAACGGTTTGTTCCAAATTGATTTAAGCTGGATCGATCGGGCGCACGACGAAGACAGCATCCGCGTGCAAAGAAAATTGTACACCGACATTGATTTCACCGAAATTGCCGTACTCGATTCCAACGCAATCGCTTACAGCGATACCGGTCTGGCGATAGGCACGGGTTACATTTACCGCGTCCTTGCCAGCAATCATCTCGGCAATTCGGAATTCAGCAACGCGGACAGCGCCTTTACCGGCGACCCGCCCGCGCCGCCGCCCGCGCCTTACAATTTTATCGCGACGACGAACAGCATGTACCAGATGAACTTGTCCTGGGCTGACAGCGCGACCACCGAGCTTGGTTTTAAGTTGGAACGAAAAGCGCCCGGCGATTCGGCTTTCTCGCAAATTGCAGCGCTCGATTCCAACGTCACGGCTTTCAGCGACAGCGGCCTGACTTACAGCACGAGCTACGATTATCGCATTTCGGCCTACCATCTTTACGGCCAATCCGCCTGGAGCGATACGGCGACCGGCGTGACGACTGATCCGCCGCCCCCGCCGCCAGCGCCGACCGCGCTCGCCGGAACCGCCGACGGCATGAATCAGGTCAATCTGACCTGGACGGACAATTCGACGACCGAGAACGGTTTCAAGCTTGAAAGAAAGCTTTCCGCCGATTCCGCTTTCGCGCAAATCGCCGTGATCGCCGCCAACGCGACGGCTTTTAGCGACAGCGGTCTGACGCACAGCACGAGCTATGATTATCGTCTGCGTGCGTATCACGATTTTGGCCACTCGATTTACAGCGATACGGCAACGATCGTCACCGCCGATCCGCCGCCGCCGCCCGCCGCGCCGGTTGCGCTCGCGGCAACGGCTAACGGCATGTTTCAAATTGATTTAACCTGGGCGGACAGTTCGAGCACTGAGAGCGGTTTTAAGCTGGAAAGAAAAACAGCCGCGGACACGGCTTTTTCAGAAATTGCAACCATCGCCGCGAACGCGACGGCGCACAGCGACAGCGGCCTGGCTTACAGCACGACTTATCAGTACCGCTTGCGCGCGTTCCATGATTTCGGCGAATCGGCGCACACCGACACGGCTTCGGTGACGACGGATGATCCGCCGCCCCCGCCGGCAGCGCCGGTTGCTTTTTCCGCGCTGGCCAACGGCGTAAATCAGATCGATATGAGCTGGCAAAACGCCGCGACCAACGCCGAGGGCTTCAAGCTCGAGCGTCGCGAAGGCGGCGGCGCGTTTGCCCAAATCGCATTGTTGGGCGTAAATGATTCGACTTACAACGACACGGGCTTGCCGCCGGGCACGGATTTTACCTACCGCATTCGCGCGTATCATCAGTACTTCGATTCGGATTACAGCAACGAAGTCATGGCTTCCACCGACGCAGTGATTTACGTCGATCCGACGGTCAATATTGCGCTGAATAAAACCATTTCAGCGCCGAGCGCCGATGACGAAGACGTCCCGGCGATGGCTGTTGATGGTAATTTTGACACCAAGTGGGAAAGTCTGAAGTTCGACGACACGGACACGCTACAATGGCTCAAAGTCGATTTTGGCGAACTCCAGCCGGTCGGTCACATGTTCATCGACTGGAAAGGCAGCAATTGGGCCTCGAATTTTGATATTGAAACTTCTTCGGACGAGGTCAATTGGACGACGGTTTTTGACACGACCAAAGCGGACAGCGAAAGCGACGATTTTCATTTCAATCAGGTGTTGGCGCGCTATGTTCGGCTCAACATGCGCACGCCGAACAGCAGCAGTTACAAGATTTACGAATGGGAAATTTACGCCGGCGACACGCCGACAGTCCCCGCCGCGCCAACTTCATTGACCGCGACGGCCAACGACACTTCGACCGTTACTTTGAATTGGACGGACAATTCAGCGGACGAAAACAGCTTCAAAATCGAGCGCAAGTCCGGCGGTTCCGGCTACTCTCTCGTCGCGACGGTGAGTACGAATATCACGACCTGGGCCGATTCCGGCTTGACTCCCGCAACGACTTACACCTACCGCGTGCGCGCCAACAACGGCGCGGGCAATTCGGGCTATTCCAACGAAGCCAACGCGACAACCGACGCGCCGCCCGGCCCGCCGGAAGCGCCGACCGCGCTTTTGGTGACGGGAACCGGCATTCACAGCGTCAGCTTGAGTTGGACGGACAACGCGGTTGGCGAAACCGGGTTCAAAATCGAGCGTCAGGATTCGGCGGGAGCGGCATTTGTTGAAATTGCCGCTGTCGGCGCGGATACGACCGCTTTCACGAACGCAGGGCTGAATTTCAGCACGAATTACAATTATCGCATTTTTGCTTACGGGCCGTACGGCAATTCCGCTTTCAGCGACACCGTCGCCGCGACGACAAACGATCCGCCGCCAACGCCGGTCGCGCCGTCTTTCGTTTCCGCGACGGCAAACGGCATGTACGTCGTCGACTTGAACTGGACGAGCAACAGCGGCAACGGATCCGGATTCAAACTGGAGAAAAAATCTCCGGCGGATTCGGCGTTTTCGCAGATCGCGCTGCTCGATTCCAGCGTGACGGCCTACAGCGATTCCGGCTTGACTTACAGCACGACCTACGATTATCGCGTGCGCGCCTACCACGGCTACGGCGAATCCGCCTGGAGCGACACCGCCAGCGTCGCCACCGACGATCCGCCGCCCCCGCCCGCCGGACCGACGGATATGACGGCGACCACAACGGGCATGACGACGATCGCACTTTCCTGGATCGATAACGCAAACACTGAATCCGGCTTTGAATTGTATAGGAAAATGGCGGCGGATTCGTCATTTAATTTGATCGCGGTACTCGATTCCAATACGACCGCCTACAATGATAGCGGGCTGGCCGTAGGCACAACTTACGACTACGGTTTGCGATCATTCATTCAGGGGTTTGCACAATCAATAACTATGGCGGAAGCTTCGGCGAAAACTGCCGATCCGCCGCCAGCGGTTCCGTCCGCGCTCGCGGCGACCGCCAACGGCATGCACCAAATCGATTTGACCTGGACGGATAATTCGACTTACGAAACCGGTTTCAAGGTCGAATCACGCAGAATTGGCGTGGATTCCAGCTTTGCCCAAATCGCCTCGCTCGACTCCAACGTGACGGCCTTCAGCGACAGCGGGCTGGTTTTCAGCACAACCTATGAGTATCGCGTCTCCGCTTTTTATGATTTTGGTCAATCCGCCTGGAGCGACACGGCTTCGGCAACGACGGACGATCCGCCGCCGCCCGCCGCGCCGAGCGCCATTGCCGCCGCCGCAACGGGGATGTACTCGATGAGCGTGACCTGGACGGACAACGCCAACGACGAGGTTGGTTTCAAGCTTGAACGCAAGCTCACCGCTGATTCGGTTTTTGCCGAAATCGCCGTCGTCGATTCTAACGTGACGGCTTTCAGCGACAGCGGCTTAACCTACAGCACGAGCTACGATTATCGCGTGCGCGCTTACAATCCGTCAGGAAATTCGGCTTACGGCGACACGGCTTCGGCGGTCACCAATGATCCTCCGCCGCCGCCAACCGCGCCTTCCGCATTGATTGCAACGGCGAACGGCAGGCATCAAATCGATCTTTCGTGGACGGACAATTCGAGCGACGAGACGCAGTTCAAGCTCGAACGGAAACTGCCGGCGGATTCAGCTTTTGCCGAAATCGTCGTGCTCGATTCCAACGTCACGGCCTTCAGCGACAGCGGCTTGACCTGGAGCACGACTTACCAATATCGCGTGCGTGCCGCGCATGATTTTGGCGCTTCGACTTATAGCGATACCGCAGCAGCGACCACGGACGATCCGCTCCCGACGCCGGAAGCGCCGACCGCGTTGGCCGCCGCTTCAAACGGCACGAGCCAAATCGATTTGAGTTGGTCGGACAACGCGATCAATGAAGACGGCTTCATTTTGGAACGCAAGCTCGACGGCGGCGCTTTCGCGACCGTCGACAGCGTTGGGGCAAATCTGACGGCTTACGCGGACTCCGGCCTGTCGCCGAATTCGACCTATACGTATCGTCTTGTTGCTTTCAACAATCAGGGCAATTCAGCAGCGAGCAATGAAGCTCTCGCGACCACGGATCAGATCATCGTCGATCCGAATCTCAATCTCGCGCTGAACAGAATTTATGCAGCGTCGAGCGAAGATTCCGAAGACACGACCGGCTTTGCTTTTGATGCTGATTTGGATTCAAAGTGGGAAAGTCTGAAATTCGATGAAACCGATTCTTTGCAATGGCTAAAAGTCGATTTCGGCGAAGTCTTGCCGGTCGGCAGATCGTTCATCGATTGGAAAGGCGGCAATTACGCGACGGCTTTCGATATCGAAGTTTCGCTGGACGATTCGCTCTGGACGACGGTTTTTGACACGACCAAAGACGACAGCGAAAGCGACGCTTTTACTTTCACCCAGACGTTAGCGCGCCATGCTCGCCTGAATATGCGCGCTGCGAATAAGAGCGCCTACAAAATCTATGAATGGGAAATTTATGCCGGAGACACGCCGCTGCCGCCGACTGCGCCAAGCGCTTTGAGCGCAACGGCCAACGGCATGACGCGCGTCGATCTCGCCTGGACGGACAACGCTGGCGATGAGACCGGCTTCAAAATCGAGCGTAAGTCCGGCGCGGGGGTGTTCTCGCAAATCGCCCAGGTCGGCGTGGATGTCACTGCTTTCGCGGATTCCGGTTTGACCGCGAGCACGACGTATACCTACCGTGTTCGCGCGACGAATCTGGCGGGTAATTCCGGCTATACCAACGACGCTTCTGCGACGACGGACGCACCGCCGCTCCCGCCAGCCGCGCCCGGAAATCTGACGGTCGCCGCCGTCAGCGCTTCGGCATTGAATTTGAGCTGGGCGGACAGCTCCGACAACGAATCCGGCTTCAAAATTGAGCGTCAGGATACAAGCGGCGCTTTTGTGGAAATCGCGACCGTTACCGCCAACCAGACGAGCTACGGCGACGCCGGTCTGACGGCAAGCACGAGCTACAATTATCGTGTGAAAGCCTACAACGGCACGGGCGATTCCGGTTACAGTAACGAAGCCTCCGGCACAACGCACGCGCCGCCGCCGCCGCCTGCCGCACCGACCGCGCTCGCGGCCATCGCTGACGGCATGAACCAAGTCAATTTGACCTGGACGGACAACGCAAGCGGCGAGACTGGTTTCAAGCTCGAACGCAAACTTGCCGCCGACTCAGTCTTTGCCCAAATTGCATTGATCGATTCTAACGTGACGGCGTTCAGCGACAGCGGCCTGACCGCGAGCACGAGCTACGATTACCGTCTGCGCGCCTATAATGAAACCGGCGATTCCGGTTATGGCAACACCGCCTCGGCAACCACCGACGCGCCGCCGCCGATTCCGACCGCACCCGGCAATTTGGTCGCGACCGCTAGTGGTACGGATCAAATCAACCTTGCCTGGGCGGACAGCTCGAACAATGAAGACGGCTTCAAAATCGAGCGCAAAACCGGGGCCGAGGCGTTCGCTGAAATTGCGAACGTGGCTAAGAACGACACAACGTTCAGCGATGCGGGCTTGACCGCGAACACTGCGTACACTTATCGCATTTTGGCCTACAACATCAGCGGCAATTCCGGCTACAGCAACGAAGCCGCCGACACGACGGATCAGGCGATGGTCGATCCGACCGTGAATCTGGCGCTTGGCAAAACCATTTCCGCTTCCAGCGCTGACGGCGATGAGCCGGAAACGCTGGCGATTGACGGCGATCTCGATACGAAATGGAGCAGCATCGAGCCGGATGAACTCAACCCGACGGAATGGCTCAAAATCGATTTCGGTCAGCAATATCCGGTCGGCAAGATGTTTATCGATTGGAAGGGCGGTTCCTACGCCAGCGAATTCAACGTCGAAGTCTCGCTCAATGATCTTGACTGGACGACGGTTTTTGACACCACCAAAGCGAGCCGCGACGATGATGATTTCAGCTTCAAACAGACGACGGCGCGCTACGTGCGCTTGAATTTGCGCCAGAACGCTTCGTCGAAATACAAGATTTATGAGTGGGAAATTTACGCCGGGACGGCGCCGCCTTCTCCGCCCGCCGCGCCAAGCGCACTTTCCGCAACCGCGGACGGCAGCACGGTGATCAATCTCGCCTGGACGGACAACGCCAGCGTGGAGAGCGAATTCAAAATCGAGCGTAAGACGGGCGCGGGCGCTTTCGCGCAAATCGCTTCCGTCGGCGCTGACGTGACGGCTTTCGCGGACTCCGGTTTAACGGCGACCACGAGTTATACTTATCGCGTGCGCGCTGCAAACGGCGCGGGCGATTCTGGTTACAGCAACGAAGCATCCGCGACAACCGAGGCCCCGCCAACGCCGCCCTCCGCTCCGACCGCTTTGGCGGCAACAACCGCGGGCGCGAGCAGCATCGATTTGATCTGGAACGACAATTCCGGCAACGAAGACGGCTTCAAAATCGAACGGAAAACCGGCGCCGCCGCTTTCGCGCAAGTCGCGAGCGTTCCGGCGGATTCTACGACCTACACGGATACTGGTCTGACGCCGAGCACGACGTACATGTATCGCCTGATCGCCTTCAACGACGGCGGCAATTCCAGCACGAGCAACGAAGCCTCGGCCACAACGGACGAAGCTTCCGGCGCTGATCCGAGCATCAACCTCGCGCTCAACAAGCCGGGAGAAGCATCGTCGGAAGATTCCGGCGATCCGATTCCTGACGGTCTCGATGGTGACCTCGGTTCGCATTTCGACACGCAGTCAGTTGAAGATGAGGCGCCGGTACAATGGTTGAGCGTCGATCTTGAGCAGACGGAAATTGTCGGTCGCGTGATTATTCGTTGGAAGAGCAGTTACTACGCAACGGCTTATGAATTCCAAACTTCGGATGACAACGCAACCTGGACGACGGTTCACACCGCCGCCAAATCTGAAGAAGGCGATGATGAATTCACTTTTGGGCAAGTCGCCGCGCGCTACGTCCGTTTGTTGATGACTGGCAACAATAAATCGGCTTACAAGATCAATGAACTCGAAGTCTATTCCGGCCCGCTCCTGAGCAAGCGCAAAGGCGGTTTGGCGACGGAAGTTTTGCCGGTAACATTCGCGCTGCATCAGAACTATCCGAACCCGTTCAATCCGTCAACGCAAATTCGCTTCGACTTGCCGGAGAGCCGTCACGTGACGCTCAAGATCTACAACATTCTCGGCTCCGAGGTGGCGATTTTAGCCGATCGCACTTTCACCGCCGGATTCCACACGCTGCGCTTCAACGGCAAGAAGCTCTCCAGCGGCGTCTACATTTTCAAAATCACCGCCGGGGACTTTGAAGCCTCGAAGCGGATGACTTTGGTGAAATAATCTTCTTCCAGAACACGCTTTAACGAAAAAAGCCGCTCAATCACAATCGTTTGAGCGGCTTTTTTTATTGGATTAAAGTTTACCGGCTTTCTAATCTCTCGGAACCAAAGCGCCGTTTAGGTATTTGTGAATGACGCTGGCAATTAGTGTCTGATAAGACACGCCTTCTTCCATAGCCTTGATTTGGATTTGAGAATAGTCTTTTGGGGAAAGCCGGAGATTGATTCGCTGGTCGCGCCGTAATGCGTTTTTTGCCGCACCGGCAGCTTTCTTCCTCTCCTTTTTTAAATCGGAAACCGATTGCCATTCCTGATTTTCGATGGACTTCATGACTTCCTGCTCTTCAGCATCTAACGGCTCAAAAGCTTTTGCCTTAAATCGATTCATAATTTTCCTTCTAAGCCATAAAGTTTGGTGTATTTTCTACTTGGAAAAGCTGTTTTTAGAAATATTTCATTTTCGGTCTTTACAGCAGGTACAACAACCGCGCAACCGTCCAACTCTAAAATATACAATTTCTGATTTGAATATGCCGGGTTTTTCTTGATGTCAAGGATGTTCTCAGACCTAATCAAATAGGCAATTTCTTCAAAAGCAAGTCCGCGTTCTCTTTTGATAATTTCGTTTTTCTCTGGACTCCAGTTCAAAAATTTCATGAAAATAATAAAACACAAAAACTGCTTCTTGACAACAAAAATCAAGTTGGCCAGTCTCACCTTCACCGCCGGGGACTTTGAAGCCTCGAAGCGGATGACTTTGGTGAAGTGATCTTTTCACAGAACACGCTTTAACGAAAAAAAGCCGCTCAATCACAATCGTTTGAGCGGCTCTTTTCGTTCAAATGCGCTTGAGGCATTCGCTAAGTTGGTGTGCTTTTCTTTTGATGATTGCTTTCTATCTGTTTGCAAATCCGGTTCCTTGTTTGCCTCAATTTGGTTGATGCAGTCGGCGACGAACAAATAAATTATTGATAAGCGCGGACAAGCCGCAAATGAGTATGATTGGGAAGTTGAAAAAGGGCGGCACTCCTGAGTTCGTAAATGCACGCGTGCCGCCCCAGAAAAAAGCAACGACGAGGCCGATGAGCAACCCCAAACCCAAAGCCGCTCCATTGGAAAACAGGCCTTTTTTCTGTGTCCGCCAGATTGATAACGGCGCCCAAACAATGGCTGAAAAAAAGATCGCGACCAACGGAAACAGAATGACTGTCAGGGTCAATCCAATCGCGTCGAACCCTTGCATGCTGTCTTTTTTGACAAGAAAAATGTAGATGATCGCGATAATCAATCCGGCCGGAGCAGATGTCAGGGCGCCGAAAAAATGCGCGGTGAGTTGCGGTTTCATTGAGAGCCGACCCAATTATTGAGAAAGAGCGGATATCTACCCATCCGCTCTTTGTTTATCCAAAACTCAATCGTCGCCGTCTTCACGATATTTTTTAAACCAGCCCAAGACGTGCGCGACTTTGGCGATCAGGTTGCTTGGCCGCGCGGCGATGCCGTGACTGGCGTCGGGAATGCGCACGAGCGCCGCGTCGATTTTGCGAATTTTCAATGCCGTGTAATACTGTTCTGATTCTGAAATCGGCGTACGATAATCCGCTTCGCCGGTGAGCAGCATCGTCGGCGTTGTCACTTTACCGACGTGGTGCAGCGGCGAGCGCTTCATGTAATGCTCCAAATGATCCCACGGATAACCGGGGAACCAGTACTTGTAGAAAAACGCCGGGCCGTCGGCGGTGAGCACAAAGCTGTACCAGTTGATGACCGGCTTTTGCACGACCGCCGCGCTGAATCGATCCGTGTGGCCGATAATCCAGCTTGACAGAACGCCGCCGCCGCTGCCCCCTGTGACGAACAAATTATTTTCGTCGATGTAGCCTTTCGCGATCACTGCATCGACCGCCGAAATCAAATCGTCGTAGTCTTCGCCGGGATAGTTGTGATGGATCAAGTTGCCGAATTCCTTGCCGTAGCTGCTGCTGCCGCGCGGATTGACGTAAAGTACAACGTAGCCCGCCGCTGCGTAGAGTTGAATTTCCGAAGCAAAACGGTCGCCGTAGTTGGCGAATGGTCCGCCGTGGATTTCGAGAACCAGCGGATATTTTTTACTCGCGTCAAAACCCGGCGGTTTGGCGATCCAGGATTGGATATCGCGCTGATCAAAAGATGACTTGCACCACATTTCTTCAACTTCCGCCAAAGTTTTGTGGCCGAAAAGGTCTTCGTTCACTTTGGTCAAGCGCTGGAAGCCGCCGCTCTTTTTGCCGACCGCAATGTCGGCGGGATGATCCGGGCGAGAGTAGGTGTAGGCAAAATGACCGTTTGAAGCGACCGTGTACATGCCGCCGCCATAAGGCCGTCCCAGCGACAAGCCGCCCACGTCGCCGACCAGCGTTTGCACTTTGCCGTCGAGGGAAACATAGGCGATTTTCGTGTTGCCCTTATCGTCATACTGAAAATAAAGGCCCTTACCGTCGCCGCTCCAATTCAAGCGCCCCGGACTGCGATCAAGGTCTTCGGCAATCACGCGCGAGTCGCTGCCGTCGCGATTCATCACGTATAATTTGGACACGTTGTAGCCGTGCAAAACGTCGTCAAAGCCGGTGTAGGCGATTTTCTTGCCGTCCGGAGAAACGACCGGGCCGCCGTCAGGGCCGTTGCGATCTGTCAGTTGCGTCAGTTCACCTGACATGACGTTCAGCTCAAAAACTTCTGAATTATTCGGGCTGTATTCCCATTCGTCGTGTCGGTTGGCGGAGAAAATAATCGATTTTCCGTCAGGCGACCAGGAAAGCCCGCCCCCATGATTAAAATCGCCGTCAGTTAGTTGGCGCGGCGTGCCGCCTTCGGAAGAGAGTACAAAAATGTGCGTGTAGCCTTCCGGCAAATAACCTCTGCCGTCGGCGCGGTAATTCATTTTATCGATATAAATCGCGGATTTCGCCCACTTGGCGCCCTGCGGCTTTGACGGCATTTTGGCGAAGGTTTTCGGCGCTTTTTTCACAAACATGGAGAAAGCGATCCACTTGCCGTCCGGCGACCAGCTCAATCCGCCGGGCGAACTGGTAAGATTGGTGATTTTGGCGTTTTGGCCTGTGTCCATCCAGCGAATATAAAGCTGCGTCGAGCCTTCTTCGCTGGAAAGATAAAGCAACTTTTTGCCGTCGGGCGACCAGCGCGGCGAACGATGCGAATGGTTGCCCGAAGTCAGCGGTCTGTGCCCCGTTCCATCAAAATTGATGATCCAAAGGTTCGAACGCGATCTGTCGGACATGACGTCCATGAATCCGCGCGCGTAAACGATTTGCCCGCCGTCAGGAGAAATTTGCGGATCGCTGGTGTATTCAAGCTGAAAAACGTCAAGCGGTTCAAAAACTTTCAGGTCGCCTTTGTCGTTCGGTTCGCTGAAGCCGAATACACAGGATGCGCCGAGTACGATCGCAAGAAAAGTCACTGTTTTTTTCATGGAAAACTCTCCTTTGTAATGTTCACACAATTCTCAAAATAAGTTTTCTACACACATCTAAAAATGTCAGAGCGTATTTGGAAAGTCTTTTTTTGTCATTCCGCAGGAATCTTTTTTGGGTAGCCAGGCGTGAACGTTCCCGCAACTTTTGCGGAAAAGACTAAAAAAGATGCTTCCAGCATGACAATTGGAGACTTTCCAAATACGCTCTCATTCAGGAGGAACTGTTGGTAAAATAGAAGAAGACGATGAATTTATTACGCTTTGACGAATTTCATCTTGCCATTCTCCGAAACGCCGGCGCAAGACGGAAACGTTCCGTGATCAGTCTTGCTCGCGTCTCTTTTAGAAATCTGCTAATCGCTTTCGCATCGACCGCATACATGCGGCTTTGACTCAGTATCGGCACTTCGCGGACGTGCAACTTGGAAATATCTTCAGGAAAAAGTTTTGTCGAAAATTGCAGGGACGTGTCAGGCTGGACGATAAAGTATTTTTTCCCGGGAACGCTCCTCCCCACCCCGGCAAACGCCAAAGCGCCCTTTTTTGAAAGCAAAAAAACCGGTCCGCCGGAATAGCCAAACGTGCCGTTGATATTGATGCCGAAATTGCCGGGATAAGGCGAGTCGCTCAAAATGCCCATCGCCAATTGCATCACTTCGTCAGGATAGCCCATAATCACGCCGAGTTTGCCCCAAATCGGATAAATGTTCTCAGCCACGGCGCCGTCGTAAACCCGATTCAAAGTTTGGAATTTTGAGTAAGAGATCAAGGCAAGATCGGTGCGGTAACTCTCCGCGATCAGGGAAGCGTTGTAAAGGGCGTTTCTTTCCTGCTCACGAATCGCAAGGCGGGCGTCGCGGATAACGGCGCGTGATCGAAGCACATCGGTTTGTCTGCCTCCCAAACGCATGAAATAATTGAGCGTATCATTATGCACGACAATGTGTCGACTCGTGAGAACGAGGTAATTCTCGGAGCTCTCGCCGATAACCAGTCCCCCGCCAAAAGACTGGATGTTTTCTTTGTTTCGAATAACGCCGTTTTGTCCTTCGGAACGGTCAAGTTTATAGCCTACCGGGCTTTTAGGGTCACGAACATACGCGCCGGAAGAAACGTCATAAACAAAATTCTCAATATTGTAGTCGAGAATGGAGACGACTTCAACAAGCGACGGCAAAATTTCCTGCACCGATTCGGAAATTTCATGCGAGTAAACCGGAACGTTGGAAGACAAATCTCCGGCGTGGCGCGTTCCGGAATTGCATGCGGCAAGCAGAAGCGCGG
>CAXHAT010000182.1:0-15719 GCA_964014485.1 uncultured Deferribacteres bacterium | reverse complement strand
CAGCGGCGAAACCAACAACTCCATCGATGCGGCCTTCAAACAGTCCGCCAAGATCGGTAACTTTGTTTGGGAAGACACGAACGGCGACGGCGTGTTCCAGAACGGCGAACCGCCGATTGTGGGCGCGACGGTCAATCTCTGCGATGAAAACGGCAGTTCGGTTACGGATTTGAACGGCAATTCTTCGCTGACCACCGATGCCAACGGTGAGTACTGCTTCATCGTTAAGCCCGGCACGTACATCGTCAAGTTCCCGACCCCGACGGGCTACGTGGATTGCGACGAAGATCTGGGCAATGACGATCAGCTCGATTCGGATTACGATCCGGACAACAACAACCAGACGCCGCCGATCACGGTGACGAGCAATGAGACCAACAACTCCATCGACGCGGCCTTCAAACTCCCGGCCAAAATCGGCAACCTGGTGTGGAACGATTACAACCAGGACGGCATTCAGAACGGCAACGAGCCCGGCATCCCCGGTGTGACCGTCAACCTGCTCGACTGCAACGGTAATCCAGCAACGGACATTAACGGCAACGCCAGCACCGTCACGAACGCGGACGGCGAGTACTGCTTTGACGTCAAGCCCGGCTGCTACATTGTCGAATTCGTCAATCCCGACCCCGTGATCTACCAGACCTGTCTGCAAGATCAGGGCAACGACGATGAATTGGATTCTGACTACAATCCGGCCAACGGCCAAACCGGTCAAATCACGGTCGTCAGCGGCGAAACCAACAATTCCATCGACGCTTGCTATTTTATTCCCAGCAAGATCGGCGACTTTGTTTGGGAAGATATTGACGGCGACGGCGTTTTCGACCAAGGCGAGCCGCCCATCGTTGGCGCAACCGTTAATCTGCTCGACTGCAACGGCAATCCGACCGCGGACGTGACCGGCGCTTCGACGCTGCAAACCGGCGCGAACGGCGAGTACTGCTTTAACGTTCTGCCCGGCTGCTACATCGTTGAATTTGAAACGCCGGCGGGCTTCATCACCTGTCTGCAAGATCAAGGCAACGACGACGGCGCGGACAGTGACTACGATCCGGCGACGGGTCAAACCGCACAAATCACCATCGATCCCGGCGAAGAAGAAAACAGCATCGACGCCTGCTTTACCCAGCCCGCGAAGCTCGGCAATTTCGTTTGGATGGATGATAACCGCGACGGTATTTTCGATAACGGCGAACAGCCCATCGAAGACGTCAAAATCAACCTGCTCGACGCCAACGGCAATCCGGTTCAGGACTTGAACGGCAATTCAAGCCTGACCACGAACGCACAAGGCGAGTACTGCTTCGACGTTGCTCCCGGCACGTACATCGTTGAGTTCTGCGAGCCTGAAGTTACAGGTTACAGCGTTGTTTTTGACTGCGATCAGGATCAAGGTACGGACGACGAACTGGATTCGGACTACAATCCGGCCGACAACCAGACCGATCCTGTTGCATTGATCTCCGCTGAAATCAACAACTCCGTTGACGGCAGCTTCTTCCTCTGCGACGACGTTTACGTCTACGGTTTCACCGATGAAGATCCCGGCCAGATGGTTCGCTTTAACCTGAACGATCCGGACGGCACATTTGAAGTCGTGGCCGACGTTGTAACGTATTTTGGCCCGGTTCTCGGCGGTCAGCCCGGCGAAGGCTTTCCGTTCTGCGAGCCGCTGGACAATCTGCGCGGCGCAGTCTGTGTGGAAACTGACAACGGCCTGAAAATCTACGTCATCACCACCAAGGGCGATCAAGCCACGATTATGGAAGTCAACCCGATCACCGGCGAAGCGTGGAGTCTCGTTAATCTCCACACGGCAGGCGGCGAAGACGTTGATAACATTCGATCCCTCGCCTGGTGCGACGATACCGGCAAGTTCTACGGCGTTCAGAAGAAGACCAACCTGCTCGTCTGCATCGATCCGGCGACCGGCGAAACGAGCTACTACGCTGATCCGATTGTTGAAGAGAAAGTTGACCGTCAGATTGAAGGTTTGGCTTTCCGCATGGAAAACGGACAGAAAGTGCTCTACGGCGTTGACGAAGATGAAGGCGACATTTATTCAATCGATTGGCAGGGCAACGGCGAAGGCGCGCTGGTTTGCGAAACCGGAATCGACGGCCTCACGAGCATCGAATTCGGCGCCAACGGCGAAGTGTTCGCTTCCAGCCGCAAAGACGGTTTGCTTTATGTCGTCGACATGAACGCTTGCACCGCAACTCCGATCAGCAACAATATCGACATGGGCTCGGTTCAGGCCATCGTCTACAAGCCTTGCCCGATCTTTGATCTGCCGATTCCGGCTGACGCTTCAGCGAACACCGGCAACGGCAACCTCAATCCTTCGGGCGGCAACATGGCCTTGAACGCTTCCGTCTCCGCTTCCACAAGCGATGACGGCGCCGCTTCTAACGCCGTTGACGGCGACATGGACTCGGAATGGGAAAGCGAGAAGAAGAATGACTTCGAGTGGTTCATGGTCGATCTCGGCATGAACGAGACAGTCGGTCGCGTCACTGTGGCGTGGCATTCCAAGAACTACGCCGAAGTCTTCGACATTGAAGTTTCGACAGACGGTTCTTCCTGGACGACGGTCGCCAGCATGACGCGTGATGACAAAGGCACGGACGAAGTGACGTTCGCGCAAGTTACGGCTCGTTACGTCCGCGTTTACATGACGCAGGGCAGAAAGTCGCGCTATTCGATTGATGAGCTTGAAGTCTATGAAAGCAACATCATTCCGAAGCGCGCGGTTCTGACGGAAGAAGCCGATGAAGAACTGGCGACAGTGATTCCAGGCGCCTTCACGCTGCATCAGAACTATCCCAACCCGTTCAACCCGACCACGCTCATCCGCTTCGAATTGCCGGAAGCCGGCGCGGTCAAACTGACGGTTTACAACACCGCCGGTCAACTGGTTCGCACCCTCGTCAACGGCGCCATGCCCGCAGGCGTTCACAGCCTGAAGTGGGATGCTCGCGACGAACGCGGAAAGCGCGTCACCAGCGGCCTCTATCTCTATCGCATCGAAGCCAACGGCCAGGTTGCGATGAAAAAGATGACGTTAATGAAGTGATTTTTTCAGTAATCAATAAGCAGAGAACAGTAAACAGTTTACAAATCGTGTAAACCCTGCTTCTCATAAGACAGCTCGTCTCGGGAAACCGGGCGGGCTGTTTTTTTAGTGAAAAATTATTGTTTCGACAGGCTGATCGCCTCCGAACTTCACTACCTGACATTATTTGTACAGGCTTCGAAAGTTGGCGAAAAAGGCCGGAATTGTCATGCTTTAAGCATCTTTTTGATCTAGCCCTTGAACTTTTGGGCATGATCTGTACCGGGCGATAACAAAGATTCCTTCAGAATGACAAGACGGCGGCCTTTCGAAGGCTCGAAAATGCAGTTTACAAAAAAGTGTCAGGCAGTGAGCTCCGCACTAAAGTTTTTTGGATGATATTTTCAAGGTTTATCAAAAAAGTTACAAAATTGCGGATTGGTGATTCGCCGCGTGTAGAGCGATTTTCAAAAAATGTTCCGGTTCGCCGGAACGGGTGATGATTTCAGGAGGATTTACAATGAAGACTTTTATGGAAACAACAATTTGGCAAACGATAAGAAGACGCACGGCGGTACTTATTCTTTGTTCAGCTACGCTGTTCTCCGCCTGCGGCGACAACGACCCAGTCACGCCGGATCCGGGCGTTGAAGATGATCTGATCGAGATGTTCGATTTGCAGACCCTTGGCGATATTCCCTACCCCGCGGACAATCCGCCGCGCGCCGAGCGCATTGCTTTGGGGCGCTTGCTGTTTTTTGATCCAATTCTCGGCGGTGAAAAAGACGTGGCCTGCGCGACATGTCACCATCCCGATTTTGGCTTCGCAGACGGGCGGCAGTTGCCAGTCGGAACCAGCGGCGTCGGCCTGGGACCAAACCGATTCTTGACCCAATCGGCTATGACCGGCGCACTGATTGACTTTACGCCGCGCAACGCGCCAACGATTTTTAACACAGCCTTCAACGGCGACATTAATGGGCGTCCTTCGGCCAAAGGTCTGCAATTCTGGGACGGACGCGCGGAAGGCCTGGAAGCGCAGGCGTCCAAACCGATCACTTCCCGAGTCGAGATGCGCGGCGACGCTTATCCCGGTTCAGACGAGCATGCCGCCGCAGCCGCACTCGATAGCGTTCTGGCGCGTCTGCAGGCTATTCCTGATTATGAAACGCTGTTCCGCGCCGCCTTTCCAAAGGAAGCGCAGGAAATTGCTTCCGGAAACCGCACGACGGCCATCGATTCATCAACCTACGCTCGCAGTATTGCGGCTTATGAACGAGAGCTCGTCACGCGCAACTCCGCCTATGATCGATTCGTCGGCGGCGACGGTAATGCTTTGACCGCACAGCAAAAATGGGGATTGGAATTGTTTTTCACCAAAGCCAAGTGCGGCGACTGCCACAACGGCCCGATGTTCAGCGATTATCAATACGTCGTACAAGCCGTGCCGCAGGAAGGGCCGGGCAAAGACACGATTCCGGGAGATGATTTAGGGCGGGAAGAGCACACCGGCTTGAGCCGCGACCGCTACGCCTTCCGCACGCCGACCTTGCGCAATGTGGAATTGACCGCGCCTTACATGCACGACGGCGTTTTTTATACGTTGGAGGAAGTGGTTGATTTCTATAACGAAGGCGCTAGTCCGCGCCACCCCGAAGTTCCAGTGAACACTCTGCATCCTTCGCTGCGCGAGCCGCTCGATTTAAGCGACGAAGAAGCGGCGGCCGTCGTCGCTTTTATGCGTGCGCTCACCGATCCGGGAACAGCCCTGCCGGCGCAGCTCGTTACCCCGCCCGAGCGCGTGCCGAGCGATCTTATGCCGGTGTTTGGCGTCAAAGGGCCGGGGTTTGGGAAATTAAAGGCTGGGGAGTGAGTTTTTAGTGATGAGTGATTCGTGATCAGTATTCAGTAAACTGTTTACTGATCACTCTCAACGCTTGCCGCGGCTGCCTGAAAACAGGTAAACAATTCCGCCAAAAAGCGCGATCATGATTCCCAAAAGCATGAACAGAATCGAAAGAGAAACCGCCTGCCCGCCCGTTGCGCCGAGAGGGACGAACAGCGCTTTAAACGACCACTCGCGTACGCCGATGCCGCCAATGGAAATTGGTAGAATTGTGATCGCCATGATTACAGGAATGGTGACGAAGTAATAGATAAAGCTGATTTCTATGCCAAGACTCAGGCCGATGAGGTAAGGTATATAAATCCCTAAAACTTGATAAACGATTGTCCAGAAAAGGAGATTGAGCATGGCGTTGCGCTGTCGGCGAAACGCCAAAATGCTTGCTTGGAATTCGCGCAGTTTGCCGACAATTTTTTCGAGATTAAATCGCGAGCAAAGTGGTTGGAGAGCATTCAGCATTTTTTTACTGAGGAGCAGCCACACGCCCAAAATGAAGCAAACAGCGGTAAAAACGACCAGCAAGAAGAACAACGGCTCCCCTGTTTTTTGAACCAGCGGGACCGCCATGCTGATCGCCATGGCAAAAAACACCAGGTAGCCGACGACACGGCTGACAAACATCGAACTCGCCGAATCAACGCCGTTCTTCATGTATTTCGCCAGGCTGTAGGCGCGCACCACGTCCATCCCAATGCTCGTCGGCATGAAAACACCGATAAAATTGCCGATGAAATGCACCTGCAAAACGCGCATAAACGGCACGCGATTGCCCTGCGCCGCCAACAAGATTTGCCAGCACCACGCCACCAGAATCTGATGCCCAAAAAACAAAACGCCCGCCAACGTGAGCATCATTAAATTAACATCGATCAGCGAATTCTGAATCTCGCTCAGATCGACGCTTTTCAGCAAAAACCAGATGAGCGCAATACTGACGGCGAGCTTAAAGATGAATTTGAAGGATTTATTCTTAAGCAAAGGATGCGTTGAATTTCTGATTGATTTTTTGCTTTAAATTGATCGATGCGTTTAGTATGCTTTGCTTACAAAGCTTCACCAATTATGGGAGAAAAATCATGAACGCGGCAAATATTGATTCGGCGGAAACCGGTAAGCTCAAAGAAAACAAACACAAACATCGCACTTATCTTCATATGGAAGAAGTGCTAAAGGACTTCGAAGCGATTCTCGATCGCGTGCAAGACGGCGAAGTGATCGTTATCAAACACAAGGGCAAGCTTGTCGCCGAGATGAAATCGGTTCCCACACGCCCGCGCGGTCTCGCGAAGGGTGATTTTGTCGTTCCCGAAGACTTCGATGATCCATTGCCTGAGTACGAATTTCTTGGGCTCGCGGACAAGTGAAGTACCTTTTGGATACACACGCTTTTCTTTGGTATATCACGGAAGATGAACATGGCTCCGAGATCGTCGCCGATATTATCGAAGACCTCAGCAACATCGTCTATTTGAGCGTTGTGTCGATCTGGGAAATTCTTCTAAAATATCAAAAGGGGAAACTTCCGCTTGACAAGCCGGCTAAGCCGTATTTGATCGACCAGAGAAACTTTCATCAAATCGCCAGCCTGGAGTTGGACGAAAAAAGCATCATGCGGCTACTCGATTTACCGTCGCTGCATCACGATCCGTTTGATCGCATGTTGATTTGCCAATCGTTGACTTATGATCTCACATTGCTTACCAAAGACCAGAACATACGGCGCTACCCAGTCCAAACGCTTTTCTAAGCAGGTTGCGCATTCATCCCTTCTTCAACTCCCGCTCCATCCAAATGCCGCTGACACCACAACTCAAAAACCAGAATCGCCCACAAGCGGTGGCTATTGTTTTCGGCGCGGCTCATGTGCGAATTGTACATGCGCTCAACAAATTTCGGGTTGAACATGCCGCGATTTTTCAGCATGTCTGGCGAGGTGTACTTTTTCAATAATTTCTGCACGTTCGACGCGTCGCGCAGCCAGTTTTTGAACGGCACGCTGTGGCCAAGCTTGTCCGTACGAAAAACGATCTCGTCCGGCAGCGTTCCGGCCATGACCTTGTGGAAAATATCCTTCGTCTCACCTTTAGGCCCAATTTTCAGGTTCGACGGAATACGCGCCGTGTACTCGACCAGGCGATGATCGAGCATGGGAATTCGTCCTTCCAAGCCGAAATTGCGCACCAATTCCATGCGAGAAAGATAAAATCCAACGACGGTGTAGTAGTCGCCGTAAAGCGTTTTGCTGAGAAAATCTTCGCCGTCCGTTTCGGTGTAAAGGTCTTTAATATCGTGCAACGGATCGGCATTGCGCACGGTCTCGCGCCAATCAGGATGCAGCAGGTCACGCAGTTCGTTATCGGTGTAGTAAATGCGCCAGCGATTGCTGTAAAGCTCCGCCGGAAACTGGGCGCTGTAGGAAAATCGTTTCGCCTTGACAACGAGGCTTTTCTTTTGATCCGTATCCGGCAGCTTTTGGAACAAACTGGTCATCGGATTGCGCAAGATTGACGGCACTTTCTCGAATTTCTCCGCCATGCGGTCGGCCAAATACACCGGATGCCCGCCGAACAACTCGTCGCCGCCGTCGCCGGTCAAAACATAGTCCACCACGCCGGAGGCCTTCTCCGCCAGCAAAAACGACGCGACCTCGATGCCGATGTCCGAGAACGGTTCGTTCACCGCGCCCGCCAATTGCATGATGCGGTCGACGTGCTCCGATTCGTACGGCACTTCGTGATGTTGCGTCTTGTAATGATCGCTCATCAACCGCGCGTACTTCGATTCGTCGTAAGATTTGCCGCGACAGCGAAAGGAAAACGTATGAACGTCGCCGTCAATCATCGGACGCATCAGGCCGACGACCGTGCTGCTGTCCATGCCGCCGCTCAGGTACGCGCCGGTACGAAAATTTTTGTCGTCCAGCCGAATTTTGATCGCGTCACGGAACAGTTCCAGCAATTCTTCGCGATAGGTTTCGATAGATTTATCGAACGGGTCTTTGAACGAGATGTACCAATACGGCTCAATGTGCATTTTGCCTTTTTCGATTTTCAGCACATTGCCCGGACGCAGCTTTTCGATGTTTTGATAAAAAGAGTCGTAGGCGGGATTGTAGTTAAAAAGCAGGTAGCGGCTCACTGCCGTCGGGTTGAGCCCCGTCTCGATTTCAGGGTGCTTCGCCAGCGGATGGAGCTTTGAACAGAAATGCAGTTTTTTGTTTTTGCGATAGAAAAACAGCGATTCCACGCCCAAATGATCACGCGCCACCCAAAACCGGTCGTTCTTTGGATCATGAATGTCGATGACAAAATTGCCGTTCAATTTGGCGAAAAATTTTGATCCCGCTTTTTGGTAGCCCGCGTGAATAATTTCTCCGATGCTGTCGCCTCCCCCCCACTCGCGCGCGAGCGTTGACGCATTAAAAATTGTCCCATAAACCGCAACGGTAACGCGGGACTCCGCATTGCGATAAAGCGCATGCCCCGCATCGTGTGACGGCGCGCCGGACGAGCACATGCCGATGAGAAAATGATCGCAGCGCGCGTCGTGGCGTACCCTTGTTTTATCGGAAATCCCCCAAACGTTGAATGGATTGATCGGATCGAGATTCCTGGTAATGTCTTCCCCAAAGCTGCCGAATATCATATCACTGTTTTTTTGCTTTTTTGACCACGGAGGGGCATGGAAAAATGACATCCACCTTGGATACATGACGAATCGTACAAAAAAAACATGCTAAAGCATGGACTACAAACGACCGAGTATCCTTCTACTCTGAGCATAAGAGAAGCTCTGTCGTTTGTAGTTCACGCTTCAGCGTGCTTCTCAATCTGTCCGTCCATGCCCCCGTCCGTGCAACTCCGTGTATTTCCGTGGTTTTATTTATTCAATCTCTTTCGAAAAAGCGGCAGATTCGTGTTGATTTTTCCCGCCAGAATCTCCCGCAGCGACTTTCGCCCGTCTCCCGGCAAACGTTCGAGATAACGGTCTTCCACGCGCATAACGCGCAGTGGGTCGTCACCGGGGCGGTTGGTGCGGCGGACGTTTAAAATGCCCCAATACAATGCTTGAAAGCCTGCCTTTTGCGCCATTTCCACAGCGACGTTCGAGCCGATGAACCAGGGAAAACAAAAATGCTCCACCTTTTTTCCGGGGATGTTTTCCTCAATCTGCCGCTTGCACTCAGCGAAATCCTGAAAGATCGTTTCGCGGGTTTCTTCAGTCGATTCAAATCGCGTTTGGCCGTTGCTTTTTGAAGCGTTGCGATGGACTTCGAGCAATTCTTTTCGCCAATCTTCCCGCTCAAAAAAACGCTCGCCGCCGTTTTTCACGACATATTCGACGCATGTTCTGCGCGCGGATTCGTCATCAAAAAACTGCGCTCGTCCGCACAAGTGCGGTTCGGCGCGATAGACCGGCGTTCCAAGCGCAGCCTTGCGGCTAAAGTCCGGTTGACCTTGTGAATAGTAGACCGGAACGTGAATATTTGCGTAGAAATAAAAGTCGTAGTTGGGGTGGATAAAATCGACCAATTGCGGCGCAACGTGGATCAAATGATGATGCATCGTATGCGCCTGAAAATCGATCACGCCGCTCGCGTGCATCTCGCGAATTTCCTGCCACGAACAAAGCGGAAAATCGCCCTTTTCCCGCTCCAGCAAAGCGCTTTTTTCAACATCTCCAGCAGCCCAATCCTCGTACATCGGCTGCTTTGGCGCGGTCTCGGGGATGCAGCCAGGAATGAGAAAGCTGATCGCCTGAAAGCCGTATTTCCGCAGCAGCGGCCAGGCAACGGAATAGAGCGTGGCCGTGCCGTCGTCGAATGTCAACACAACGGCGCGTTTGGGCAGGGGCGTTTCTCGGCGCAGGGCTTTGAGCAGCGCATCGCCGTCGAGGGTTGCGTAATCGTTGCTCTTGAGATAATCGAGTTTGGCTTCAAAATCTTCCGGCTCCACGCTGTGAAAACAAAAAACCGGAATCTCCTCGCCCAATTCTCGCAAACTGTTGGACAAAACAAATTCCGGATAATGCCGCAAAAACAAGCCTTTAATATCCGGCCAATTTTTGCGATAGCTCCAGCGGAGTTTGTTGAGAATCGTTGCGTACATAAATTGAAAAGCCGACCTTCTCCTATTAACAACTCATTTGAACCTAAAATCGAAAGATTTTTCATCAAGATGCTATCAGAACTGAAAGCGATGACTCATCTCGATTTTTTTCACTATCTCTTCGATAATACGATTGTATCTAAAGCTAATAAAAGTTGCCAAGTGTTTCATAATACTCACAGCGGCTTGAGTCTCATCTTCATTCAAATTATTTGCATATTCAGAGCCTTTATAGAAATCTATAAGTTCCTTTATTTCTTTAGCATCTAAGAATGCGCTGGCGATAAAGGCTTCCAGTAATTTCCCGTATTGCTCAGATACTAAAAACTCGTACCCTCCATCTAGTCCTTTGAGTTCGTTAATTACCTCTCTTGGTTGGATTTCTCCTTTGCAATAAGCTACATATCTCTCTTCGTTAAAGACTCGGTAAGAAATCAAGAAACCCAAAAATATCGGATAAATACTCTCTTCAAAAGGAGTAGTTCTCACAATAATATTAATTTGAGCGATACACTGCTCGACAACCCTGGCACTCAGCTTGAAAATGTTGGCTACGCTTGTGAAGGTTTCGGTGAGTTGTTTATACTCAATTTCACGGTCTTGAAAGTTTGCATTTCTTTGTTCAAAAAACTTCCAAAACTCGAATTTTTGGTATAAAAAATTGCAGAATTCATCTAAGCCAGCAATTGGAAGCTGGTAAGTAAGATCAACAAAGCGACGCAGATAGCCATCGGTGTTTATATCGTTTCCAAACAAACACTTTATCGAATTCGAAATCTGAGCCTTATCTATAGCAAGCACAAACACGATTCCTGGCGCTGAAAACAAATGTTTGAGCCGTTCCAATAATTCGACAGCGAAATTTGGCCTGCATCGATCCAATTCATCGATAAAGAAGACTAAAGGACAATGCTGATCGCCGCTTTTCGAAATTTCAGAGGCAAAATTCCCCAAGTTTTCTTTGAAATCTTCGAGTGTTCGCTTATATGTCTGATACCCATCTATTTTTTCTCGCGCCACTTTCTCAGCAAAATCCGCAAACGCCTTTTCAGTGAATTTGTCTAAGTCCAGCGCCCCTGCCGTTCCAATTTTTAAGGCCAGCGGGATCGATTCCTTGATGATCGTACCGCCAAGTTTCTTTGCCTTTTTGACGTATCCAGCGAGTTTTTTCTTTTTAGATGGATCGATTTTGGACACTTCTAAACTGCTCTGAATTTCTCCAATAAAAGAAATTAAGGGGTCATCGCTGTAATCGACCTCCCAAGAATTGAAATAAAGGGTGGGCACGCCTTGTAGCTGTAAGTGTTGGGCAAACATTTTGATAAATGTCGTTTTCCCCGATCCCCATGGAGAATCAAGCGCCAGTACGAAGGGCTGTTCAATCGTTTTGATGAGATGGGTCAGATTTTCAGCGCTATTGCGGCGTGATAACTGATCATTTTCAAAAGGTTTGTCTTCATCGATTTCAAACGACAGGTTTTTGACTTGCATTTTTATCTCGCGATTCTTAAACATTTCGTATCAATTCGCCGCTCCGCCATCAACAAAGGAGAACGCCCGTGTCAACCAAAACCGCTGTTATTCACGCTCGAACGAACCCAAAGCTCAAAGCCGACGCAAGCGTTTTGTTCAAACGACTCGGTCTCGATCTTTCGAGCGCGATCGACCTGTTTTTGCGCCAGGCCGTTGCCGTTCAGGGCCTGCCGTTCCGCGTGGAAATACCGAACGAAGAAACCAAAAGAGCGCTCGCCACACCCTTGAGCGAAGGCGAAGAAATGAGTTGGGAAGAACTGGAAACGCTCCTGCTCAACGGGAATCTTCTCCCTGCTTAGGTTTCGTAGAATCCCCGTCGAATCAATGCCGACGGATTGCATCCGTCAACTGTCATCAACTCATCATGCCCTGATACAACTTCTCCAAAGCCGCCACATTCTTCTCAATACCAAAATCCAAACTCCGCCGCATCGCGTTCTCCTTGATTTTCCCGGCAAAATCGCCATCTTGTAATAGCCGCGACAGCGCATCCGCCAGTTTTTCGGCGTTCGCAGGGGGGACGAAGAGTGCGGTTTCTTCGTGCTCGGCAATTTCAAGCATCCCTCCTACCCTGCTTGCAACCACCGGCTTGCCCGCTGCCATCGCTTCCACCATCGCCAAGCCAAAGCCTTCGTTCAACGACGGAATCGCCACAACTTCCATCGCGCCCAGCGCCGGGGCGATTTCAGGCTCGAAACCTGTGAAAATGACTTTGTCCGACACGCCCAAGTTCTGAGCCTGTTTTTCCAGCCTTTCCCGATCCGGCCCGTCGCCGACCAGCACGAAAACGACGTCTTCAAAATCTTTGCAAACCCGCGCCGCCGCTTCAACAAGGAAAGCATTGCCTTTTTCTTCGCGCAATCGCGTCACCGTGCCGATGATTCGTTTTTCCGTTGGAATATTGTGCTTGGCGCGAAAAGCGCTGATTTTTTCGGGGGGGATGTTTTGAAAATCCTGCAAGCGCACGCCGTTCCAGATGACGCGGATTTTGTCGGCGGGAACGGAGCGGCCTTGAATCATAAATTCTTTCACGGCCTGTGAAACGGCAATGCCAACATCGTTTTTGCCGCGCAACAGCCGGTCGACGAGAAACTGGTGCGGCTGGATTTTCAGAATCGCGTGTTCGTGAACAATGCTGCGAATCTTCGCTCGTTTCGCCGCCATACGGCCAAAATTCGCGGACGAGTAGCCGTGTAAATGCAGAATATGGAATCCGCCCGTCACGGCGATCTTCTCGATTTCAGTAATGATTTTAGGAGAAATCTTGCCTTTGTCGATGTGATGCACGCGCATATCGTGCTGCTGCAAAAACTCGCTGGCGGGATCGGGCGGACGCAGTCCGGCGACTTCGACCTGAAAACGGCTCGCATCATGGCGCGGAATCCACTCGGCAAACAGCCGCGAGCAACTGCTGGGGTTGGTTCCGTCCATGGAAAACTTATCGATGACGTGGAGAACTTTGATTGGTTTTCCCATCCTGGGAAGTCTTTTTGGAGTGTTGGATTAGTGAATTTTTGGAATTGTGGATTCTTAACGCGGAGACGCTGAGAGCGCAAAGTAGCGCAGAGTGTTTTCATTTTTGAGTATTATTTGCCCACTCTCTGCGCCTTTGCGAACTCTGCGTTAAAAAATTCTATTCCTATTCGATTCTCAAGTAGTTTTTGATTTTTATAAAGCAGCGGATTCTTCCACATTTCTGCGATCTTTCACGACCTTTGCCGGAACGCCGGCGGCGATTTGCCAGTCGGGGACGTTTTTGCTGACGACCGCGCCCGCGCCGACGATGCTTTCCTTGCCGAGTTCTACGCCGTCAAAAACGACAACGTGTGCGCCCAGCCAGGCGTTGTCGCCGACGGCAATGCCGCGCGCTTCGCGGGACTGGTGCAAAATTGGAATATCCGTGCGCGCAAACGTATGGGTACCGCCGACGAGATAGCAGTACGCCGCCATCAAAACATTCTTGCCGACCGTCACTTTGTTCGCTGAAAAAATCTCGCAATTGAAACCGATGTTTGCACCGTCTTCAAGATGAATATCGCCGTTCTTGCAACTCAAAATCGTATTCCGTCCCACAAAAACGCCGTCGCCGATAAACAGCCCGCGATTGTTCTCGCCTTTCGCGTCGAGTACGACGTTATCGTCGATCACCACATTGTCCCCGATGCGGATTTTCTTGGGATGACGCAGGACGACGTTTTGCCCAAACGTCACGTTGCGGCCGACTTTGCCGAGGAGTACCGGGTAAAGCTTGCTGCGCAGAAGAAGCCCCAGCGCGCCGGGGAGCCAGCCGCACAGAAGCGTGATGAACTCGTACTTCACCAAATCGAAAAAGCCGGTCGTACCAAGAATGATTTCCTGGTACTTTTGTAATTTCGACTTGTTCGCGTCGAGCAAATCTTTCTGAATCTCGACCGTCTCGGTTTTGACGCCGTTTTTACTGCTCATTTTTCTTCTGACTTTATGTCGTTTGGAGCTATTTTTTTTGACGGGATTTACAAGATCAACTAGATTGTCTTTTTCTTTCTTGATCCGGTCAATCCGGTTGATCCAGTCAAAAACAAAAGCATTAGCTGCGATTTCTAATTCAACAAACCTTGCTCTTTATACCATTGCGCGGTGACCTTGAGTCCGTCGTCGAGCTCGACTTTAGGTTGGTAGCCGAGCTTGTTTTTGGCTTTGGAAATATCGAACGCGCGGTCTTTGATGAAAAAATCGACGCGGCGGCGGTAGATGGGCGGCGATATGCCAAACGGCTTGCACAAGCCCTCGCAAAGCAATCCCGCGAACCACACCGGCCAAACCGGAATACGAAACGACGGTACAGGCTTATCTAAAATGCCTGCGATTTTGGCGACCAACTCGTTGAGCGTCAAAAAGCCGTCGCCGCCGATGGTGAAAATTTCGCCGTTGGCTTCGTGCTTTTCTCCGGCAAGGCGAATGCCTTCCGCCAAATCTTCCACAAAGGTCAAGTGATACAGCACTTTGCCGTTGCCGATCATACGAAATTTGCCGCTGTGAATGAAATTGAACAGCTTTAAAAACCGTAGATCGCCGGGGCCGTAAATGCCGACGGGCCGTACGACCGTGCCGGTCAGTCCTTCTTTTCTGAAAAAATCCAGCGCCAGCATCTCGCCGTCCATTTTGGAGTCCTGGTAATAATCACCGGGCGAGTAAGGCGCGTCTTCGGTCGCGGGCGGATTCTTGATTTCGCCCTGCACGCCGACCGTGCTGCAATGGATAAATTTTTTCACGCCGGTCTTCTTCGACGCTTCCAGCAGTTTGCGCGTGCCGCCGACGTTCACGTCCCAGAACATCTTTTTCGGCACATCTTCCGCGCGAAAAAGCGCCGCGATGTGGTACACCGCATCGATGCCCTCCGTCGCTTCTTCAACCGGCTGGCCGTTGGAGAGATCGGCGTAGTGAATCTCAACCGGCAAATCCTTCAACGCGCTCAAATCCGAAGATTTGCGCACCAGCACGCGAACGTCATAGCCGTTTTTCAATAAATTCTTCGTCAAATAACTGCCGGTAAAACCGTTCGCGCCTGTGACAAGTGCTTTCATAAATCTTTGTTTTTTTTAAAGTCAGAATAATTGGAGTCAAAATCATCTTTATAACCGATGTTACGCATCAGCCGTGACGCCGTAGAAACTCTCGTCAAAGTCATTCCCGCGCAGGTGGGAATCCATTCAATCGCGCACAGCCCCTGGATTCCCGCCTGCGCGGGAATGACGTTCGTGAATTATCCAGGTTTAATCATTTTGTCGAACAACTACTCAAGATAAATTTTCTTCCAATTTTGAAACGTCATCAGCGCCCAGAGGCGGTGGCTGTGGTTTTCCTTGCCTTTCAGGTGCTCGTCGATTAAACGCCGGACGTACGCGGGCTGGAAAAATTGCTCGCGTTTGAGCCGGTCTTCGGAGAGCATGTCGAGCATCATTGGCTTGAGGTCGGTTTTGAGCCACTGCTTGATCGGGATGCTAAAACCTTCCTTGCCGCGATTGATAATTTTCTCCGGCAAAATCTCCGTGAGCGCTTCTTTGAGAATCACTTTCGTTCTCTTGCCCTGCAATTTCATTCCGCCCGGCACCGTGCCGGAAAATTCCACCACACG
>CAXHAT010000181.1:0-15821 GCA_964014485.1 uncultured Deferribacteres bacterium | reverse complement strand
TCATGTTACGCGCGGCAGCGCACATGCTGAGTCTTGGAGCAAAGTTTATCTCATTGGCGCCGGGCTTCAGCCCGGTGACGCACAAAACGCTCCTTTTCTTCTCTTCCGCCGCGCCGGCGCGGCGGAAGAGAAGGAAAGGCCGTCTTCAAAAGCCTCCGCTCTTCAGAGCGGAGCTAATGAGAACCAAAAGTTGCTCGTGGACTCTGATCGCCCGCGCCAAACGACGCGTGCGTAACATCAGCGAATTATTATTCGGCAAAAGCGATTTTGCGCTGCATTTTTTCCAGTTGCTCGCGCGATTTTTCCAGCCGCAGCCTGAACATAAAAAGAAAAAAAGCAAAAACGAGAAAAGTGACGGCGCTAAACCAGTACGCGATTGCGATGTCCGGATGCATGCCGTCGCCCTCCGCCGCACCAACGATAACTGGCTGCGGGTGCAACGTCGTCCACCACCAGATCGAGAAATAAACGATAGGAATGTCCGCCGTCCCGACGATAGCATAAACCGCCGCGAATCGTGCGCCTTTTTCATCATCGGCGACAAATTTGCGCAGCATCAGGTAGGCGGTGTAGATGAACCAAAGAATGAATAACGTCGAAAGGCGGGGGTCCCACGACCAGTAAACGTTCCAGGTCGGCTTGGCCCAGAGCATGCCCGTCACAAGATTGATGGTGGTAAAAAGCACGCCCACTTCAGCAGCGGCGTAGGCGGCGCGGTCGTGCCAGGGATTGCGCGTACGCAAAAACGCGATGCTGTAACCCGCCACCACGGCGAAAGCCGCAAATCCGGCAAAAGCCGCCGGAACGTGAATGTAAAAGATTTTTTGTACAATCCCCATCGTGCGTTCGGTTGGCGCAAAAAAGAAAATCAGGTAAAAAGCGGCGAACATCATGATCACGGTTGCGATTCCGCTGATGCGCTCGCGTTTTTGCAGTTGAGCTACGGTCATATCATTCTTCCATCACATAGTCGAATAAAAGGTAACAAAGCGTCACGAAAATCATATCGAAGGCGACGAGCGTGACGATTAAAAATTGCCAGCCGGGAATTTCGCTGTTCTGGCCCATGCGCAGAATTTCGCCCGTGCCGCTCACCGCCGCCATCAGCACCGGGACAAAAATCGGGAACAAGAGGATCGGCAGCATGACGTCCCGCGTCTTGGTATTTACCGCCATTGCGCTGAACAGCGTGCCGACAGCCGAAAGTCCAAGATTGGCGAGCGCAAGAATAAGCAAAAAATGCCAAATTCCGGCGGCAAAATCTAAGTTAAAAAAAACGATAAAAAGCGGCAAGCTCACCAATTCGGTTATGGTGATAAAAACGAAATTCCCCAACATTTTGCCAAGATAGATCACGCCGCGATCCATCGGAATCAGCAGCAAACCCTGCAGGCAGCCCTTGTCCACTTCGTAAACGAACGAGCGGTTAAGCCCGATCATCCCGCTGAAAGTGACGGCGATCCAGATGATTCCCGGCGCGGCTTCGGAAATGACGGCGCTGCCCGTTTCGAAAGTAAAATTAAAAATCGCCACCACGAGCATGCTGAAAACGATCATCGTTGTGATCGCTTCGCGGCTGCGAAATTCGGAGAGCAGGTCTTTGTAGGTGAAAAGGAAGATTTTGCGAATATCGTTCACGCCGCTTTTCTCCCGGCAACGATTTCGGCGTATTCAGCGCTAAAAGTCGCGGAATCGAGCGCTTGTGTTTTGGCGTTCATGACGATTTTTCCGCCCGTCATAATCGCAATATTGTCCGAGACAGCCAAAGCCTGCGAGATGTTGTGTGTAACGAGCACCGTTGTTCGATGCTCCGACTTAAAACGCGCGAGCCAGCCGGTGAGCATTTCGGCGCCGTGCTGGTCGAGGCCGGTGTAAGGTTCGTCGAGGTAAAGAATGTCGGGATCGTGAATGAGTGCGCGAGCGATGGAGAGACGTTGCTGCATGCCGCGCGAAAAAGTGCGCACGCGGTCGTTTCTGCGGGGGAAAAGTCCGACTTCGTCCAGCAGCATCGAGATGCGCTCGTCTCGGTCGGCCACGTCATAAAGTTTAGCGTAAAATTGCAAATTCTCGAACGCGGTCAATTCGTCGTAAAGAAACGTAGCGTGGGCGATAAGGCCGATGCGTTTGCGGACCGAATCAGCGTTCTTGAGAATACTCTGACCGTCAATTTTGACGGCGCCGGAAGTTGGCTTTGAGAGCGTGGCGATGATCTGCAAAAATGTGCTTTTGCCGGCGCCGTTCGGGCCGAGCAGGCATTGCGTCGAGCCCTTCGGAATAGACAAATCCACCCCGCGCAACGCATAAAACGCGCCGAACGCTTTGACCAGTTTTTGGGCTTCAATCATCACAACGGGCGGGCTATTCCGTAAAGGCGGCCCCACAATCGGCGCAATATTGATCTTGCGGATCGGCGGGCGCTCCGCATTGCGGGCAGAAGTTGATTTTAACGGAGGTCTTTTTGCCTTTTGGGCTCGCGCCCTCGACGTTGTCCAATTCCTTCAACAAATCGATCGCCTCAGATTTGTATTGCTCGCGAAGCGCTTTGTAGTCGGCTTCCGAAAGCTTGCCCATTTGGAAATCAAAATCGATGTCCTTGAGCGTGGAATACAGCTCGTCCTTGCGCACTTCCAGATCTTCCGCGCGATGGTTAACGGCGAAGGAAAGCTTTTGCTTCCGGGATTGATAGAATGGAAAAGCGATGTATGCGGCGAGAATAATCGCCAGAACACTGGCGGTCTCTAACATGAAAATGCCGGGGTTCTAATGGCGTGTTGCGTCGGTCCCGCGCAGGCGGGAATCCATTTTGGGGCAGCCGATAGATTCCCGCCTGCGCGGGAATGACAAAACGGGAGCGTTTTTGAGCTTTAATCCTGATTATCGCGACGCTTTCTTCTTTTTCGGTTTGCTCGTCGGTTTTTGAAGCGCTGCGCCTTCAGAATACTCCTCGCTTTCGCGAAAAACGAGATACAGTCCGGCAGTCATCGTAAAAAGGCTGATGATTTGGGCAAGAGTCAGGCCAGCAAAGACAACCGGCGTTGTGCGGAAAAATTCGGTAATAAAACGCTCAACGCCCATCGCAACCATGCCCCATCCCATCGCGACTCCCATTTTCGTCATACGAAAACGGTTTAACCAAATCATAGCAAAGAAAGAACCGGCGAGCAGGGTATCGTAAACCGGCGTCGGGTGAACGCGCTCCGTCGTTGGCACAACTCCTTCCGGGTAGGCCATGGCCCAAGGCACGTCCGACGGCGGTCCGTAGTCGCCGTCCCCAGCCAACTGACAACCAATACGCCCGATGGCGTAGCCGAGAACCAGCAACGGCATAATCGTATCACCAGCCGCAAGGATCGGCGTGCCGCTTCTTTTGATGATCCAAATAACGGCGGCGAATCCGCCGATAAATCCGCCGTACCAAACCAGCCCGGCGCCGGAAAAAATCATTCCAGCGGGATCGGCCATGAATTCCGACGGACGTTCTAAAATGAAATAAATGCGCGCACCGATAAAGCCGCCGATGATGGCGGCGATGCCGACGTTGCTTGCCAATTCGGGGTCTATGCCCTTGCGCTCAAACTCTTTCCGCATCAGCCAGGTGGCCGTCAGAAAGCCGAGCATGATCATAAAGCCAAAACTATGGATGGCAAACGGGCCAAAATCAATAAGTGTGGGATACATGATACGCCTTGTTTTTACTATTCTTGAAAAGACAGCGCAAAACCATTGTTTTCCGTGCGGTTATTCATGCATAGTTGAAGTCGGAGTATTGGAATGTTGGATTACTGGAACCGAAATCTTCAGTAATCCAACATTCCATCAATCCAAATAAAACGAACCAGGTTTTGTTTTTCCGGCAATTCTTATCGATTGACAAGCCAGAAACACGAATATGGTGAATTTTGCGGCCTGCAAAATACGCGACAACGTTTTGATAAGCAAAACTTTTCTTACTTCGGCGCTTTCAGTAGAATGCCGAGGCTGGCAACGAAAAAAACGAGGTTGCCCAGCCAGGCGGCGAGCATAGGTTCTAATGCGGCGGTTTGCCCCAGCGTTTGAGCGGCTTTCACAAAGATAAAATAAAGAAAGCAGGTCAGCAGACTAATGACGAATCCCGCGGCTCCGGTTGCCCGAACGCGCGTTGCGGCCAAAGGGGCCCCGAAAAGCACAATAATAAACCCCGCAAACGGGAATGAAATCTTAAGGTAAAGATCAACCAGCCACTGGTTTGGATCGCCGCCGTTTTTTCGCACATCTTCGGTAAATTCCTTCAATTCCCGGTAGTTCATCTCGTGCGGGTCTTTGTTCAAATGCCCCAGTTCAGCGGGGCCAATTTCGAATCCTTCGAACGGCTTGGAGCCAATAGAATCGTAGCTGACACTTTTGCCGTTAAAGTGCCGAACATGAATATTTTTAAGCACCCACTGATCCTTTTCCCAACGCATTTCCTTTGCGTCCATCCGTTTGCGAATCAGTGCGCCGTCATAGGTTTGCACGCTGATCGAACGAGCGCTTTTCTCAAATTCGTTGTAGGAAGAAATAAAGATGCGCGTGTCTTCGCCGTGCTGAATATAAATATTTGAAACCTGGGCATTGCTGTAACGGGCAAGTTTATCGATGTGCCTGCCCTTTAGTTCGGCGCGCTGGGAGTTCGAGTAGGGCACGACAAATTCCACAAACGCGATCATGAGCAAGCTGGCGATCAATGCGGTTAAATAGAGCGGCATAAACATGCGGTACAGCGAAATGCCGCTCGCTTTCATCGCCAGCAATTCGTTGTATTTCGAAAGTTGCCCGATGCTGAACATGGTCGCAACCATCATCCCGATCGGCAGGGTCAGCGTCACGATTTCAGGAATGGAATGAAGATAGTACAAGGCGACGACCGCAGGCGGGACTTGCTTGTCTATAAAATCCGAGAGCTGCTCGACTAGGTTCACAACGATGAAAATAAGGATAAACGAAACCAGCGCGAACAGCAGGTTCAGGACAAATTTTCGACAAATGTAGCGGTCAAGGATACGCATTTTTTCGGGTAACAGGTCGTGCTGGAGTGCGACGATTCATCGTCGCCCAGGCAGGTATGGAAAAACGCTGAAGCGCTTTACTCCGTAATACTTTTTTAAGACTCCGATCTTCTCGAAAGAAATTGAAACAACCGCAAATCTCTTGAACGCAGTGCGGTGACAAAAGCGGTTACGCCCGTCACAAGTCTGGATTCTTTTTCTTTCACGGTTAAATAAAGAATGTATAGACCTCCGGCTCCGACGATAATATTCGCGCCCCACATCGCCAGCCAGGGCGGAATGATGCCGCGATCCGCCAAATCTTCTCCGCCGATCAAAGAAGTCCAAAAAATGAGAAAGAAAACTAGGCTCATGCCTGCACCCGCGCCGAGACTGCCGGTTCTAGCCTTTATGCCCAAAGGCGCGCCGACGAGCACAAACACGACGCAAGCGAATGGAATCGAGTATTTTTTGTAAATTTCCACCAGATTGCGATTGATGCGCGTCAGGTTTGCGTTGATCTGGCGATTTTTCGAACGGGTGTCATTGAGCACGCTTTTTTGCTCGGAAACCGCCTGCGTCAACGCCATTTCCGGAGTCATCAGTTTTTTTCGAACGCCGTTCGTCGCCGATTTTCCAGCGACAGGCGTGCGATTTGAAAGCAAGTTCGTTCCGCCGCTAAATCGATTCCTGAAAATCGGATTCATTTCCCGAATGGCCAGCGAATCGGCGTCGCCGGGCAATTTCAGACCGAAACTATCGCCGAAATATTTTTGAAATTGCTGTGCGATAACCAGGGAAACAGCTTCCCGTCGACGCGTGTTGCGATCACGATAGCTTGCAACTTCATCGCGCATTTGCTGAGCGCTTTTTTCGCGGTCGCTGCGCATGTTTTGGTCTGTTCGCACAAGAAACTGATCGCTGACGTCCATACGCAAAATGTGGCTGTCTTGAAAAGCGACGTGATGAAATTCACTCAACTTATCGAACGACATTTTCTGAATTTCGCCGTCGTAGAGCGTCATTTCCAAAAGTCCGGTTTCTTTTTCCAACCGAATTTTCCCGCGCTGAGCCGTGATTGTGTTGAACTCATCCCGGTCTTCAAAGTCCTGCACCAAAACGTTGGTCACGTAGGAAACGCCGCCGCTGTCTTTGATTGCGCCAACCAGCAAATAGTACGGCGCCAATCCTTCGTACCACACACCCGGATCAATGGCGAACGTGGGCTTTTTTCTGCTGATGTCGCGCATAAGATTGGCGAGTCGGTGGTTGAACTCCGGCAAAACCGTGTTGTTAAACCAAACGAGAAAAAGGGCGACCAAAACCGCGGCGATGACGGTTGGCGTGAGAATTTTCATAAAGCTCACGCCGGAAGATTTGATTGCAGTAATTTCGTTGTCGGCGCTGAGTCTGCCGTAGGCCATCAGGCTTGCGACAAGCACGGCCATCGGCACGGTCAGCGCGACGATCCAGGCAAGATTGAGGGCAAAAAACTCCAGCACGTCAAGCAGCGGCAGGCCTTTGCTTAAAATCCGGTTCAATTCTTTGAAAAGATGATTGAGAATCCAGATAAAAGCGATAATCGAAAAGCCGAACAAGAACGGGCCGATGTGTTGGCGAAGAATATATCTTGTGAGAATTGAAGTCATCGAAAATAAGTCAGTCGGATATCATCAAAATAAATCGTTCCCTTTGCATTCGGGAAAATATACAAAAATACGGCCATAGATTTCACATTTTCCGGCAACGCGGGAATTGTCACAGTCACTCTTTGCCAGTCGCGCCGGCCAGCAAGCTGGTGTGTTTCTTCGGATGAAAAAAAGGCGGAATCGTCATCGCCAAGTTGTAATGAAACGCCAATCCCGGCTCCGTTAGACAAGCCGTCGAGCTTGACATACGCCGATAATTGCATCGACTTTCCAATCGGCAACTCCCCGGCGACGCTTTGTCGCCAAAACGATACGCTCTCAACGGCGTCTGTCGTTGAAACAATGCGCAACGAATGGCTTGGCGAATGCGAGACGTCGTCGACCAGATCAAGCGCATAATTCTCCTCGTCCGGGATAAATTCGCGCCACGGCCGCAGCAAATCAACCCCGTCCGTCCCTGAAAAACCGCCTTCCAGATCGGAGTTGTGAATAAGCTGCACTTCCACCGGTTCCGGCGTCAAAGGTTCTCCGCAGGCGGTCGTCATCAAAATACAAGAGATGGTCAATCTGAAAAGTACGTTTTTATTTCTGCGCATGACAGTCACGTCGTTGGAAAATTTAATCATCATAAAAAGGAGTGCAAGGCTTGCCTTGCTTTTCTTCCAGATGCTTCATCAGGCGTTTTCTTTTCTATGCTGCTTTTCTCCATCCGAGGCAAAGCAAGCTTTGCACTCCTTTAGGGAAAAACCGTCAGCACGGAAGCATTCGGCCAAGATTTATTTGTTCATGAAAGCTCAGACGTTATTTTACAAAATGATTTTCAAAGCGTAAACAGAGTTTTGCACTGAATTCGGAGTGAGGAAATGAATCCAGCGATTTATGCACGCCTGAGCGTGATGATGTTCCTGCAGTTTTTTGTTTGGGGAGCGTGGTTTGTAACTTTAGGAACATACTTGAACGGAATCGGTTTTTCCGGCAGCCAGATCGGCGACTCTTACTTAATGAATAATATTGGCGCGATCATCGCCCCGTTTTTTGTCGGCATGATCGCGGATCGTTTTTTTGCTTCAGAAAAAGTGATGGGCGTGTTGCATTTGCTCGGCGCCGCAGTCATGTTTTTCGCTTCGAACATCGTCGATTCCGGCGCGCTCATTCTCGGGTTGTTACTTTATAATATTTGCTACATGCCGACATTGGCGCTGGTCAACGCCGTATCGTTTCGCCAAATGGAAAAGCCGGACGAGCAATTCCCGAAAGTACGCGTTTGGGGCACCATCGGCTGGATTGTCGCAGGCTTGACAATCACGTTTGTTTTGGCCAACGCTTATGATAATGTTGAAGCGACGAATATTCCAATGAAAATGGCGGCAATAGGTTCCCTCCTGCTTGGAATCTACTCATTCACGCTGCCGAACACACCGCCGCAAAACGTCGGGAAAAACGTCAGCGTCGGCGATATTCTCGGCGTAAAAGCGCTGCGTCTCATGAAGGAACGTTCATTTCTGATTTTTGTCATCAGCTCGCTGCTCATCTGTATTCCACTCGCCTTTTACTACAACTTCACCAACTTGTTTTTAAACGAATTAGGCATGGAAGGCGTTGCCGCGAAGCAATCGATGGGGCAAATGTCAGAAGTGCTGTTTATGGTGCTGATGCCCTGGTTTTTCGTGCGACTTGGCGTGAAGAAAATGCTGCTCGTCGGCATGCTTTCGTGGGTGCTGCGTTACGCACTCTTCGCCAGCGGCGATCTCGGGGCTATGGCCTGGATGCTTTATCTTGGCATCCTGTTGCACGGCATTTGTTATGATTTCTTCTTTGTCACCGGCCAAATCTACGTTGACAAAAAGGCTGGGGAAGAAATTCGCGCCAGCGCGCAGGGTTTTATTGCGTTGATTACGTACGGCGTCGGCATTGGGCTCGGCTCAAAAATTTCCGGACTCATTGTCGATCAGTTTACCGCCGACGGAATCAAGGACTGGTCGGGAATCTGGTGGGTCCCCTGCATTTTCGCCGGGCTCGTCGCCGTTCTTTTCGCACTGACGTTTAAAGATACATCGGCTGATGAAAAGGCCGCAGCTTAAAGCGCAAATTCGTGGCTAAAATCCAGCTTACCAACAGGAAAACGCCTTGAAATCTCTGCGTTGAGCGCCGGGATTTCAAGGCAGTTTTTTCGAACGCGTAATCTATTGGCGAAAATTTTCTCTTGACACGATGCACATCCCGGTCTATATTCAGCCTCGGGTGACAAGGAGGGAGCCAGGCAGGTTCAAGCGGGGCTTTCCGTTTCTACTTTCCGTTTCTACTTTCCGTTTCTACTTTCCGTTTCTACTTTCCGCCGCGACCAAAGGGGAAAATGACGTACATTGAATTGTTGGGTTGAGGAATTCTCAAAACCCGATAAGGCGAAGTTCGTGATTTTGCAACTAAAATCATGAGAAAACAAATTTGGGGAGGTTTGCGATGGTGCGAGCATTTTTTATGATGATGGCCGCCGTTCCGGTTATTTACGGTTGCGGCGACTTTCCTCTCAGCCCGAAAAATGAGACTGGTCCGATCATCTTCGTTTCGAATCTGGAGGGCAAGGGGCAGAGTCAGATTTACGCCATGAACGCCGAGGGGACGAACAAGCGGCAATTAACCTTTTAACGGAAAACCTCATGAACCACAAAAAAACAGCACGAACGCTCTATCTCGGGATCCTGATCATTTTTGCTCTTTCGGCGTGCAAAGGCTTGTTCGATTCGGAGCCGGAAAACCCTTTCGCAAACGAGTTTACTCAAATCGATATTACGCCGTCCTGGTCTCCCGATGGAAGAACCATTGCCTATGCTCATTTGCCGCAAGACAGCCTTGAGCAATCCAATGGCGGGACGCCGTATCAGCTTTGGTTGATAGACGTCGACGGGACGAACAAACGCTTTTTGACTTTGGGGAATAGCAGCAGTTGGTCGCCGGATGGAAAGAATGTCGTTTTCTCAGACGGCAAGGTGCTCATCTATAATCTGAACTCTCAACAAACCTTTGTCGTGGAGAGTTATTTCAAAACTGTGGAACCGGCCTGGTCTCCTGACGGCGCACGCATTGCATATACAAACTCGGTTTGCTCAGGCGATACTTGCGGGATTTGGTTTTCTACGCCGGACGGCATGAACAAAAGCTATCAAATCAAACATGGCGGTTGGCCAAGCTGGTCTGCTGACGGGAAACTGTTGTTTTATACGAAGGGAACACGTCAAATTTGGGCTTTTAATTTAAAGACGAACGAATCGGAGCAGATTTCAATAGGAACGCCGCGCAGTGCGCGCCGCCCTTCCCTCTCGCCAGACGGCAGGGTCTTATTGTGGCAGAATCAAACTGAAGGAGAGCCGCCCCAAATTTGTACAATGGATTTAGAAACCGAAGAAATCATACAATTAACTGATGAGGGCGGAACAGAGCCAGCATGGTCCCCCGACGGTTCCATGATTGTTTATTCAGAATTTAAACCGGAAGGCAGAATTTGGATCATGAACGCCGACGGCACGAACAAGCGGCAATTAACCTACTAAACCATCAACATTTTGGTATCGAAGGAGGTGATAACGATGAAGAGCTTTTAGAACGAGCAAGGCTCGGCGCTGCCACGCCCAGCCCTGCTCTAAACAAACAAATCGGCTGGTTGTACGCCGTTTCCAAATTATTGGAAGACGCGGCCTCTTTGCTTGCATCGCCAGATGCAGCCCAATTCCCGCTTTTCTAAAAAGCAGTACTATGGATTTGCAAATGGAGAACTCTGTTATGAAAAACAAAAATTCCCACAGTTCAAAGACCCGTTTCCATGCGCTTTGCGTTCAAATTCTTCTTTTGGCGGCGCTGTTCTTTTCTTCGGCGCAAGCCCAGGAGAAGAACTACGTGCCGGGACAAGTTATCGTCAAACTCAAACCAAACATCGTTGATTTTCCCTCCGGCGTCAAGCGCCTGCCGCTCAGTTCAGTCGCTTTCAATTCGGAAGCGCTCCGGGACGAGCTTTCGCGGCGCGGCACCGGCGAGATCGAAAAGGTCTTTGAAACCAAGGCCGCCGGAGATACGATTGGCGTGCATCTGAGAACCGGCGCGCCGGTGCGCATTATCGATCAATCGCAAGTCTTTGTCGTGATTCTGCCCGAAACGGCGGATATCAAGGCCGCGGTTGAAAAACTCGAATCCCTGCCGGTCGTTGCATACGCGCATCCCAACTACGTTGCCAAAATCACCGGCAGCGTGCCGAACGACGATCCTTCCGGTCAGTATATGCTGTTCCAAAGCAGCGACAAAGACGTCGACGCTTATGACGCTTCGAAAACCTCGGCTTGGGATATTACAACGGGTAGCAGCAACGTCAAAATCGGCATCATCGATACCGGCATAGAACATACGCTCGCCGACCTTGGCGGCAGCATCGGTTCAAGCAGCAAAGTGCTTGATGGTTGGTACAGAACCGGTCTGACCGATACGCAGGATATTCATGGTCACGGTACGGCCGTCGCTTCCATCGCCGCGGCGTTGACCAACAACGGCACAGGCATGGCCGGGGTCGCCGGGGGTTGGGGCGGCATTTCGCAAAACATGGGCGCGCGCCTGATTCCGCTGCGTACTAGCGAATACGGTAACCCCAGCGTATATACGCTGGCTACGGCGGTCAATAAAGCTGTGGAGAAAGGCGCGGACATGATCAACATCAGCATCGCCACGCAGAAGAATAATACACTGAATCAAAGCTGCTACAACGCCTTCGCGCAAGGCGCCTGGATCGTTGCCGCCATGGGCAATAACGGCAACAGCACGACGCTCTATCCCGCCGGACTCGGCGGCAAGGACGACGGCGGTTTTGTGATGGCCGTTGGCGCGACGGACAATTCTGATAATTTGTGGGTTTCTTCAAATACTGGCGATCATATTGATTTTGTCGGCCCTGGCGTTGCGATTAAGTCTCTCAATCATAACAACAATATTGGGAACTGGACTGGTACGTCTTTTTCCGCGCCTATCGTATCCGGCATTGCCGCGCTTCTGCTCTCCTACAACGCCAATCTCACCGATCAGGACATCAAAGAACTGATCAGCCGATCCGCTGATAAAGTGGATGACATGCAAGGGGCTGATTGGACGGACGAGTTCGGCTGGGGCCGGGTGAACGCGCTCAAGGCTTTGCAAAATCTGCAATCGCCGAATACGCTCACGCATGTCACGGTTTCCGGCGGCATGAGTTCACAATTGATGTGGGATACGCATACACATTCTTTTTTTAGTTGGTATGGATCGAATGATTTGTCCACAGGCGCTTATAGCGTCAAGCAGTATCGCGTGTCAAAGCAAATCTCATTTTCCGTTTCTTATAGCGAACCGCCGGAGGTTTGGGCGCGCATGATCGGCACAACTGGCTGGGACGACAGCAATCCGAACTATCAAAAACCGCACATCAATATCAGCAACGTCACAGGAACGGGATGCATGGTCGAAACATATGTTTACGAAGTCTGGACCAGTTCCGGGCAGTACGTTGGCTTCAGACCGGCCGCCGCCAAGTCCGCCATCACCGCCGTCGAATTTGTCGATCACCAATGCCGGGCAGGCGGGGCAGAACGTACAGTTGGGCTGGAGCGCAAGTTCGAGTGCGACTTCGTACAAAATCTATCGCTGCTTCACCAATTCCGTGCAAAGCTGCAATTATTCGTACGTCGGCACGACAACGAGCACGAGTTACACCGACGTCGAAGTCGAGATTCGTTCGAGCGGGCAGTCGGATGATACGTTCCATTACTACGTCACCGCCCTCAACGGCAACGGCGAGTCCTTCAAGCAGCGTGAGCACACTGGGCGAGCAAATCTTTTTTAAAGAAACGGCGGAAAACGATATTGACGGAACGCTGCCGTTGGAATTTGAACTGATGCAAAACCATCCCAACCCCTTCAATCCAGAGACGGAAATCCGCTACGCCCTGCCGCAGGCCGGATTTGTGAAGCTGGTGATTTTGGATGCGTTAGGCAGAGCGGTGCGTTCGCTGGTTCAAGAGCAGCAAAGTCCCGGTTGGCGTCGGACGATCTGGGACGGCCGGAACGACAACGGCGCGGCGGTGGCCAGCGGCGTGTATTTCTACCGAATCACCGTTCATGGCGCACAAAATACGCCGGTTTTCAGCGAGATGAAGAAGATGAGTTTGGTGCGATAACAAAACGTCAAGCGGCGCATTCATCATTGGCGGAATTCATTTGCTTTTCGTTGAATGCGTCGTGATTTTAAGCTCAAGAAGCCCGGTCAGCAGTTACGGTAAAACACACTGAAGCGTGAATTACGAACGACGGTGCTTGCTTAACGCTCAGACTAAATCAGCGCCGCCGTAGTTTGTAGTTCAAATTTTAGTTTGTTTCCGGAAGCACAATTTTTAGAATTGGATAACTTTTACACAAAATTGAGTCAGGAAATGCAATCTCGCAGAAAATTCTTAAAAGCCTCCGCCGGAGCGTTGGCGGCGTTTACCATTGTCCCGCGCAAAGTTCTCGGCGGCCCCGGTTATCTTGCCCCGAGCGATGAATTGACCAGAGCCGTCATCGGCGTGGGCGGCATGGGGCGCGGACACTTGGGCTATCCCGGGGCTAAATTGCTCGCGGTCTGCGACGTGGATGAAACGCATTTGAAACGTGCGATGGAAATCGGCGGCGAGGGCGTCGACGGTTACAAGGATTTTCGCGAGGTGCTGGAACGCGATGACATTGACATTGTTCACATCCCGACCCCGCCGCACTGGCACGGCATTATCGCCGTTGCAGCGGCGCAAGCGGGCAAAGACATATGGTGCGAAAAACCGATGACGCGCACCATCGGTGAAGGCAAAAAAGTCGTTGAAGCCGTGCAAAAATACGGACGGATTTTCCGGGTCAACACATGGTTTCGATTCCGCAGCGATTTCTATGGCTTCGGGACGGAAGTTCGGCCAATCAAAAAACTCGTGCAAAGCCGCCTCTTGGGCTGGCCGCTCAAAGTAACAATCAGCGAGCACACGGGATTCTCGTGGAAATTTTACTGGCGGGGCAAGCTCGGGCTAAATCCGGAGTGGGTTCCACAGGAGTTGGACTACAACATGTGGCTTGGCCCGGCGCCCTGGAAACCGTATCATCCGCATCGCGTTCACGGGACTTTTCGCGGTTATTGGGATTACGACGGCGGCGGACTCGGCGACATGGGGCAACACTATCTCGACCCTGTGCAGTATGTGCTGGAAAAAGATCACACCAGCCCAATATCCATCGAGGCGGATGCGCCGCAGCAAGATTCCGATGCAGCCGGAACATGGCGGCGCATCGAGATGAACTATGCGGACGGCTGCAAAATCGTTCTCGACGGCGAAGCGAAAGACAAAGACGCGCCTTTTATAGAAGGTCCCAATGGCAAGCTCTACCCAGGCTTCAAATCCGACATTCCTGACCTGCAAAAAAAGCTCGCCGCCTTCCCCGATCCGCCGCCGCAGATGACGGATTTCTCCGAGGCGGTTCGGACGCGCACGAAATTCGCGCTCAATGAAGAAAACGCCCACCGCTCCGCAACGCTCGTTAATCTCGGCAAAATCGCGCTTCAGCTCGGCAGAAATCTGCGCTTCGATCCGGAGAAGCAGATTTTCATCGCCGACGAAGGCGCCAATCGACTGATCCACCAACCGATGCGCACTCCCTGGAGAATTTAGGGGCCTCATATTGTCGTCATTCGCTCCGCGCCATTCGCCATTTTTCTGCGGGCGTTTTTGGAAAGTCCATCGAATGTCATTCAGGATGAATCTATTTTGAAAGCGGGCGAAAAAAGTGGCGGTTCCGCTCATGATTCCGGCGGTGAAAAAGACGTCCCATTTGGAAATTCGTCGTTTGCTCTCCGCCAAGGCGCTTTCCAAATACGCGCTGAGCCTGAATGACCAATTCTATAAGACAGACCGCTTGTTAATCGTTGAAGTCCGCTTTAAAACGTTTGGTATAAACAAGCTAAAGCTTGAACTACAAACGACGTTGCGTTCCGTCAATTCTGAACGTAACGAAAGCACGGTCGTTTGTAGTTCAGCCTTCAGGCTGCCTTCTAAGCGTACCGATAGAGCAGTATTTTGAGGTCAACGTAACGTTGTAAGAATATTCATTGCCGACGAAGCGGATTTTCAATATTTTCTGGCCAACCCGAACAATCCTGCAAACCAGCGTGGGGCCATTAATGCAGCATTTCGTAAAACTCACCGACAAGACCGAAGACGGACGGCGCACCGTGTTTTTTGACGACCAGCCGTCGCACGCCGTTGATGAAAATGAATTGCAGAACGCGCTTGAACAGGCTCTTGCCGAGCACTGGCACTTTGAAGAATACGCCGGGCGTACGCTTGGCGAAAAGCTCTTCGCCCTGTTCAACGGCTCCGGCGGCAAACTGAGCGCCGCGCTCAAACAAGCCCGCGATTTGGGCGAAACCCTGCGCTTGCATTTTGATCTGCCTCTCGCCTTCGACGCCCTGCCCATAGAATTGCTTTTCTCCGGCGGCTTTCTCCTTCTCGACGAAAAAAAATCACATTTTGCGCCGAGCAAGTGAACGCGGCGCCCGGCAAAGAACCTCGTCTGAAAGACGCGCCCTTTCCATGCTGTTCATGGCCTGCTCGCCCACCGATCTCGCGGGCAGTACGCTGAGCTTTGAGCACGAAGAAGAACAAATTCTCGACGCGGTCGAGCGTTTTCAAATCGACATGCGCATCGAAGATTCCGGCAGTCTCGACGGGCTGGAGGCGATGCTGCAAGAGAACAACGGCTTCGACGTGGTGCATCTTACCGGACACGCCGGAGTGGAAGACCCGCTCGGGCCGGTATTTTACATGGAAAACGAAATCGGCGAGTTGCACAAAGTGACGCCGGAATTGCTGTGGCAGAAACTGCGCGACTATCCGCCGAAACTGCTCTTTCTCTCTGGATGCTCCACCGGCAAAAGCAACCAGCGCGACGCCAACGCTTTCGCCTACGCGATGGTGCAGCAGGGTGCGCCGACGGCGCTGGGCTGGGGACTGCCGGTCTCCGACGCCGGGGCGACGCGCCTCACCGCCGAACTTTACAAATATCTCGCGACGGGCAAGCCGGTCGACCACGCCGTGATGCTGTCTCTTATACACATCTGACGCTGCCGACGAGCTTCTTGGTG
>CAXHAT010000180.1:0-15874 GCA_964014485.1 uncultured Deferribacteres bacterium | reverse complement strand
GAGATGCAATGGAGTCTCGTGGGCTCGGAGATGTGTATAAGAGACAGGCCGAAAGCCGCGTCTAACGCATAGAAAACAGCGTAAAGGTGCTTTTGCCTGTCCTTCTCCTTCCAGAAATCAAAATTGCCGCGATAGCCCAGAAACGGCAGCGCGCGCACGCCGCAGCGCCAGGCAAATTGCACGACCTGCTCCCTGTCGAGCTTTTCCAATTCTCGCCGAATTTTTCTTCTAAATTCATCCCTATCCATAATCAGGTTCCAATTTTATGTCCAGATCAAAAAAATCCCTGCTATCAGCATTTATTGAGCTTGATTTTAGCCAATTGCCGGTTGTATTTTCTTGTTGTTATGCAAACTATTCTAAAAAGGATCAAGCGTCTCATTATCAACAAGCAGTATAGTTTTACCCTCAAAGCCGAAACCGAGATGTTTGCCGATGGATTGACGGAAGGCGACGTGCTTGAATCCATTTTTAAATGCAAACGGCGTCAATAAAGCCCTGCGCTCCAAAAATCCCGGAACGGGAAAGCGAGAAAAGCTGTACGTGATCGAAAGCTTTACTTATGACGGGTTGTTGATCTACACGAAAGGCAAAATTCACAAGAGCGCCGCCGGCGTCGAGACGCTTTATGTCTTGATTTCATCAAAACGCTCAACTTTTTGAGAAAAGACCATGTTACTTACCGTATGCCCAATGTGTCACTCAGACCGTATCAAAAAAATCTCTGGAGAAATGAAATTCCAAACTCCCGGCGGGCTAGTGACAATTCCTCAGGTGTCCCGCCAAAAATGCGAAGTTTGCGAAGATGAATTTTTTGACCACGAAGCCAATCGTGTTCTCGATAAATATCGGGGATCAGCTTATCTGAAAAGCAAAAAGAATGCTAAAAAGTCCGCTGCTTCAAAAACTGCTTGATCTGTTTCATGGGTAACGAACACGCAGGTCGCCCGCTTTTCAGGAAAACTTCACTATGGATGCTCTGACACAACAAATTGTGCAGCAAATCGACGCCTTGCCTTTCAACAAGAAAAAAGCATTGTTGCAGTTGCTAAAGCAAGAGCAATCGTCTGTCCAGGATCAGCTAGCAAACGGACAAGAAGATTGGAAGAAAAAACTCTTATCTACTTCAGTTTGGACTGATGCGGAAATCCAAGGCGTACAAGAAGCCAGGAATTTTATAAACCAATGGCAGCCGAAATCATTCTCCACGAAAGCCTAAACCGAAGCGTCCAAAGTTCTTCCTTCAAAGCTGATCCTTATCTATGAGTCTGTGCAAAACCGAATGGATCGAGATTGCTTCTATGCTCAAAACCCACCCCTTGCCCTCCCTGGAGGGGAGTTACGCGACGGCAAAGCGGTCGCCGGGAATCCCCTCCTGGGAGGGGCCAGGGGTGGGTTAAACCAAGTCGGCGTTTCCCACTCAGCATTCTCATTCTCTACTCATTCTCCAAAATCCACGACTCAATCCTCTGCAAAACGCCCGGCATGTTATTCTTGACGCCCCAATCATAAAAGCGCAGAAACCGAACGCCAAGCGATTCTAATCTACCCTGGCGTTTTACATCGTAATCTTTCTTTTCGGCATGGCTCATACCATCGATCTCAATGGCCAGCATTAATTTCTTGCAGTAGAAATCAACAATGTAATTATCGATTGGCTTTTGGCGGTCAAAGTCATAACCGCGCATTTGTTTTCGCTTGAGATGGTTCCAAAGCAATACCTCAGCAAGCGTGCTGTTTTTGCGAAGTTCACGAGCGCGTTCCTTGAGTTTCGGATTGTAAGGAATGATTTTGGGGTTCATTTTATGGCATTGTTTTCCAAATTAGACGATTCAGTGATTTTGAGAATCGCTCAAAACCCACCCCTTGCCCCTCCTGGGAGGGGATTTCTCCGACCGCTTCGCGGTCACGCAATTCCCCTCCGAGGAGGGGTTAGGGGTGGGTAAACCAAGTCGAAGTTTTGCTCGAGACAATCTCATTTGCACCGTAATTTCTGGAAGCTTTTTTGCATTAATGCAAATACTCAGCGAATTTGAAATATCATCTCACCCACATCTTGGTTCCGGCCCTCGATTAACTCTTACCCATAAGTCTATGCAAAACCGAATGGATCGAGATTGCTTCTACGCTCAAAACCCACCCCTTTGTCCCCTCCCTGGAGGGGATTTCTTCGACCGCTTCGCGGTCGCCAAATTCCCATCTTGGGAGGGGTTAGGGGTGGGTAAATCAAGTCGTAGTTTTTCCCAAGACAATCTCATTTGCACCGTAATCCGACCTGCCGCTTCATCATTCCTTCGGCACAACCACCGCCGGAACCGCCTTTTCTCTTACCGCTTGGTTAAAAGCATCGACTTCACCTTTCAGCGTCGATTGAATGCGCGCGCGGATTTCACTCCACTTTTTCTGTAATTCCTGCGCGCGGTTTTTGGCGCCTTGGGTGACCGGCGCACCGGCTTCGTCGACCAAGCCCATCAAGTAGACAAAATTGGCGTTCAGTTTGTTGGGAAAATTGATCACATCCTGGAAGGTCTCCTGTTTGGGCTGTACGATTTCTTCTTCCAGTTCCGTTAGTTCTTGAGTCAATGAATCACCCAGCGCTTTCAGGCTTTTGTTTTCATCGCTGTCGCCGGAGAGTTCCGCAAACGCCGCCACTTGCTTTTTCACCGAGCGCATTTTATTCACGGCCGCGTGAATTTCATTCACACTGGCAAGCAATTCGGCTTGCAGGCGCGAGTATTCAGCAAATTCCGCAGCCGTTGCGTCGAGTCTGGGATCGTGCGCCACTTCAAATTCCTGCGACTGGACTTCGTGATCGACCGTCAGACGCGCGGTGTAAGTCCCCGGCGCAACACGGTAACCCGACGGACTGCCAAAGACGAAAAGCTTGGGCACGCGCACGTAGCCTTCGGTGCGAAAATCCCAAACAAAGCGGTTCATGCCCTTCTTCACAGGCAACAGCTTGTCTTCCGGTGCGGTCTCGTCGTCTTCTTTTTTCGTCAAAAACGTGCGTACGAGATTGCCGGAGTCGTCCAGAATTTCGAGCTTAACTTCGATGTTCGTCGTGTCAGGAGCTTCGGTGAAATGGTAGTAAATGATCGTGCCGTTCGGCGGGTTTTGCCCCTGCCCCGGAATCTTGCCGTCGCCGCCAGGCATGCGGAACGCCTTGCGCGGCTTGAACAAGTGCGCCGATTTTTTCGCAATCTCGTCAGTCAATTGATGCAGCGGCGTGAAATCGTCCAGAATCCAGAACGCACGCCCTTGCGTTGAGGCAACAAGATCGTCGCGGCGGATGGTGATATCGGTGATCGGCGTGACCGGCAGGTTGAGCTGAAATTCCTGCCACTGCTTGCCGTCGTTAAAGGAGACGAACATCCCGGCCTCGGTTCCGGCGTAGAGCAAGCCCTTGCGCTTCGGGTCTTCGCGCACGGCGCGCACGAACGTGTCTTCGCGAATGCCGGAGACGATTTTCGTCCAGCTTTTGCCGTAGTTGGCGGTCTTGTAAATGTGCGGCGAGAAATCATTCAATTTGTAGCCCGCAACAACTATGTAAGCCGTCGCCGCATCGTGCGGCGAAACTTCGATATTATTGATCAGCGCTTCGCCCACCGCGTTCGGTGTGACGTTCGCCCAATTTTCCCCGCCGTCGCGCGTGAGATGCACCAGCCCATCGTCCGTGCCCACCCAAATCACGCCTTGCTCGTGCGGCGATTCCGCGGCGTACATGATCGTGTTGTAGGTCTCCGCCCCGGCCGCTTCGTTGGTGATCGGCCCGCCGCCCTTGCCCTGTTTCGAGACTTCGTTGCGCGTCAAATCCGGGCTGACTTCCGTCCAGCTTTGCCCGCGATCTTCGGTTTTCAGCAGCACGTTGCCTGCGTGATAAATCACCGAAGGATCGTGCGGCGAAGCAAAGATCGGCGCGTTCCAGTTGAAGCGATATTTGTTGTCCTTGGCGTCCGTGCCGAGGCCGAGATAGGGATGCGCCATGATGCTGCGCGTCGAGCGCGTGGCGTGGTTGTACTCGGAAATGATGCCCTGGTAGCACCCGGCGTAGACCAGCACGGGATTGTCGGGATCGAAGGCTGGAAACGCGCTCTCGCAGCCCCCGGCGGGATGCCAGTCTTCGCGCCCGATGCCGCCGTCGCTGGTGCGGCTGAGCACCGCCGCGGACGAATTGTCCTGCTGGCCGCCGTAAACTTTGTAGGGAAATTGATTGTCGGTGATAACGCGGTAAAACTGCGCCGTCGGCTGGTTGGTTTGCGTCGACCAGGATTTGCCGCCGTTAAAGCTCACGTTGCCGCCGCCGTCGTTGGCGTTGATTATCCATTTGTTGTTGTTGGGATTGATCCAGAGATCGTGGTTGTCGCCGTGCGGCACCTGAATTTGGGTGAAGGTTTTGCCGCCGTCCACCGATTTCATCACCGGCGCGTTCAGCACGTAAACCGTTTCTTCATCGACCGGATCAGCAAAAACTTTGGTGTAGTACCACGAACGCGCCCGCAGCACGCGCTGCTTGTTGACGCGCTCCCATTTCTTCCCGCCGTTGTCCGAGCGAAAAAGCCCCCCTTCTTCGGCTTCGACAATCGCCCACACGCGCTCGGAATTGGCCGGAGAAACCGAAACGCCGACTTTGCCCATGAAATCCGGCAGACCGCCTTCCAGTTTTTTCCACGTATCGCCGCCGTCGACGGATTTGTGAACGCCGCTGCCCTCGCCGCCGCTGTTCACTTTCCACGGCAGGCGCTGGTGCTCCCAAAACCCGGCGTACAAAATGCGCGGGTTGTTGGCGTCCATCGAAAGATCGCTCGCGCCCGCCTTTTCATTGATATGAAGAATTTGTTCCCACGTATCGCCGCCGTCTTTTGAACGATAGACGCCGCGCTCCGGGTTCGGCGCCCAGTAATTGCCTTGCACCGCGACGTAGACCAGATCAGGATTTTGCGGATGCACGCGCACGGTGGAAATTTGCCAGGATTTTTCCAGACCAATGTGCGTCCAGGTTTTGCCTGCGTCGAGAGATTTATAAACGCCGTCACCGTGCGAGGTCGTCACGCCGCGCACCTGCGCCTCACCCATGCCGACGTAAATCACGTTCGGATCGGACGGCGCGACGGCAATCGCGCCGACGGTGCCGGTTTTGAAGAAGCCGTCGGAAACATTGTTCCAGGACGTGCCGCCGTCGGTCGTTTTCCACAAGCCGCCGCCGGTCGCGCCCATGTAGTAAACAAATTGCTGCGTCGGTACGCCATGCACCGCCGTCGAGCGACCGCCGCGATACGGCCCAATGTTGCGCCACTTCATCGCGCTGAACAGAGACGGATCGAAAACGTTCTTCTCCTGCCGCGCCAGCGCTTCAGTTCCGATAGACAACAGAACGACTGTGATAAGCAAAAATCGAAAAAACAAAGACTTGATGAAATTTGAAAGGCGAGCCATCTTTTCCTCCAAGCGTTAAATTGAGATAAACGTTGGATTTGGATAAAGAATGAGCGGAAGAAATACAAATCGTATATAACGACGCTTTGGAAATTGCGCCAGCCTCAGAGATTGAGCTTCCAAAACGGCTTCAACTCTTGACTCTCCTCGAATACATGATTATTTTCAATTCAGCACATCAATTTAGAAGCGGAGGTTTAAATGAATTCATTTGCGGCGTCACAAGAATATCAACAAGCCATCCAATTGCTTGACGCTTTGTCCGTAGAAGAACAACTGCGTTTAATCACCGAGATTTCCGGGCATTTGCGGCTCAAGATGCAATCAAGCAGCTCGACTTCTTCGGAAAAAGCTGCAAAAATTGAAGCCATCTGCGGGAAATACGCTCATGTACAAACAAGCAGCGAAGAATTTGCTTTGCGAAAGCAGGAAGAAATCGCGAGGGAAGGGTGAAAACTTCTCGTAAAGTTCTGGACGCTTGTGCGATGCTCGCTTATCTTAGAGCAGAGGACGGAGCGGAAGTAGTCAAAACGCTCTTGAAAGATCAAAGCGTGGAATGTTTTGCACATGCGGTAAATCTGTGCGAAGTCTATTACGATTTTCTCAAAACAGATAATGCGAAAAACGCCAAAACCGCGATTCAGGATTTAATCGAAAGCGGCGTGACTAAAAGAGATGATATGGATTCGGAATTTTGGATGACGGCCGGACGATACAAAGCGGAAATCAGAAAAATATCACTCGCCGATTGCTTCGCTCTGGCGTTGACGAATCGATTACAAGCTGAGTTGATCACTTCCGACCACCATGAATTTGATCCTATTGCAGAGACCGGGCGTTTCCAAATATTTTTCATTCGTTAACTTGCCGCGACTTAATCGTCCAAAACAAAAAGCCCCTGCACTTTTATAGTACAGGGGCTTTTTGTTTACTTGACGTCTCCAAACGCAACTCATCGGATTTACACTTCAATGAACGCTGCCTTTGAATCAGTTGAGAAAATACATCACCAGAATACAAAGAATGATAAAGGTGACGGACAGCCAAGCCCAACCCCATGCGGGCAAACCGAGCAGTTTCCACTCACGACGGCGGCGGCGTTGCTGCGCCACTAAATTCGACCATGCCTTGAGTCGTTCGCGCTGAGTAAATTCCCGATCCGGCGGCCGGGATTCGCGCAGTAGAACTTCAATGTCTTGCAAATCTTCGTTCATAGTTGCTCTCGCATTTGAATGAGCCCGCGGCGAATATGCGTTTTAATCGTATTCTCGGGCAATTCCAAAATTTCGGCGATTTCCTTGATTGATTTGTTTTCAAAATATCTTAGAGACAAAACCGTTTGGTAGCGCGGCTTAAGCTTGGCAAGCGCTGCATAAACGCGCTTCATTTTCGCTTTTTGCACCTGCATCTCTTCCCGCCGCAAGACGCTGTTATCGCTGCGGACGTCGTCGGTAACGCCGCGGCTGATTTCCGGCGTGAGCGGGGTCATGCGTTTTATTTTGCGATAATTCTGGTTAATTTCATTGGTGGCAATGCGGTAAATCCAGGCGGAAAACGTCACGCCTCTCCAGGTAAATTTGTGGATATTGTCCAGCGCTTTCATAAATGCGCTCGCGGTAATATCCTGCGCCAGATGCAAGTTGCAGGTACGTCGCAGCGCGTAATTCAAAATCCGGTCGTGGTATTTGTCGAACAGATTTTGAAACGCTTGCGGGTCGCGACGGGCGGCTTCCACCCAGGCTTTTTCCTGCTCAATTTCGGACAATATTGTATTGCCGATTGTGGACACAAATTTCTCCAAAAGGATTCGCAACGCAACGCGGTTTGCCTGTATAATACACAGATTTTTGGAAAGTTTCAGAACGGAATAGATTGACTCTGAAACAACCCCCTTCGCATGTCATTCTGCAAGAATCTTTGCTATCGCCCGGCTCTGGCTATGCTCAAAACATCAAGGGTCAGGTTTAAAAAGATGCTTACATTTTGACAATTCCGAGATTTCCCGACTGTCTCGGCTGCGATTTTGAACAAACGCAAAACGGAGATTTCGACAGGATGACGTTTCTTTTTCATCGTAAAAAAGCTTTCTTACTTTTTGGAACTCTAATTTTCAGCTTATCCCTTTTAATTTCTTGCAAACCCGGTAAAAAACCGCAAAAAATGCCGCACGATCCGCACAGTTTCTCCAACCCGAATCGGGTGATGATGACGCATCTCGATCTTGATTTAGAAGTGAATTTCGACGAGCGCATTGTTGCCGGAAAAGCGTCTTTAACGATTGAACATCTTGCAAAAGCTCGCCGCTTGTACTTGGACGGGAAAGATTTGAAAATTGAGAAAGTCACTCTCGGCGAATCAGAGGCGGAAACGCCGTTTCGCGTCGCTTATCGAGATTCCGTTCTTGGAGAAAAAATCAGCATTAACATCGCTCCTGAAACCAAGCTCGTCCATGTTTATTACGCCAGCAGCCCAGACGCTGAGGCTTTGCAGTGGCTGAAGCCGGAGCAAACGGCTGGGAAAAAGCGTCCGTTTTTGTTGAGCCAGTCGCAGGCCATTTTGGCGCGCACCTGGATTCCGCTGCAGGACAGCCCCGGCGTGCGTTTTACCTACAATGCAAAAATCAGCGTGCCGAAAGGCTTGATGGCCGTTATGAGTGCGGAGAACCCGACCGAGAAATCCGAGGACGGCGTCTATGAATTCAAAATGGAACAGCCGATCCCGGCTTATCTGCTCGCGCTGGCGGCGGGCGATATTGCATTTCAGGAAATTGGTTCGCGAACAGGCGTTTACGCCGAACCGGCTATGCTCGAATCGGCGGCCAACGAATTCGCCGATATGGAAAAAATGCTGGAAGCGGCGGAAAAATTGTATGGCGAATATCGCTGGGGACGTTACGATGTGATCGTCCTGCCGCCAAGTTTTCCGTTCGGCGGCATGGAAAACCCGCGCTTGACTTTCCTGACGCCGACGGTGATTACCGGAGATCGTTCCTTGGTTTCGTTGGTGGCGCACGAACTGGCACATTCGTGGTCGGGAAATCTGGTGACCAATGCCAATTGGAATGAATTCTGGCTAAACGAAGGCTTTACCACCTATTTCGAGCATCGCATCATGGAGGCCGTTTACGGCCGCGAGTACGACGATATGCTGACGACGCTTGATTATCGCGGTCTGGTAGATGAAATCAAAAGCATCTACCCGGACAGCGTGCGTACGCATCTCAAGCTCGATCTCAAAAATCAAAATCCGGACAACGGCATGACGGGCATAGCTTATGACAAGGGCTACCTGTTTTTGCGGATGCTGGAGGCAAATGTTGGGCGGGAAAAGTGGGACGCTTTTTTGAACGGGTACTTTTCGACGTTTGCTTTTAAATCGATGACCAGCGAGCGTTTTCTGGACTATTTGGACCAAAACCTTTTCGCTGAAAATCCGGCGATGATGGACAGTCTGCTTGTCAACGATTGGATTTACGGGCCTGGACTGCCTGAGAACTGTCCAAAAATATCGTCATCCGCGCTGAGCCAAGTTGAGCAAACGATCAAATTATGGCAGAGCGGAACGCCCGCTGAATCTCTGCAAACCGAAGGCTGGACGACGCACCATTGGCGGTATTTCCTGGACGCTTTAAAAGGCAAATTGTCGGCTGAAAAAATGCTGGCTCTGGACAAGGCATTTCAATTCACCGATACAAAAAATTCGGAAATTCTGTTCGTTTGGCTGGAGCTTGTGATCGAAAATAAGTACACGCCGGGATTTTTGGCTTTGGAAGATTTTTTAAAGCGGCAGGGGCGGCGCAAGTTTGTTCGCCCGTTGTTTCGCCAGCTTGCGAGCACGCCGGAGGGCAAGGAATTCGCACGACGCATTTACAAAATCGCACGACCGTCGTATCATGCGATCACGGCGAATTCGGTGGATGCTGTTCTGGACTGGGAGGAGTAGAGACGCGATGCATCGCGTCTCTGCCAAGTAGGACATACAGCCCCACGCCTCCAGCAAGCACCAGAAGTGTTCCGCCGCTCCAATAAGGGGCGGCGGGGCCGTAAAGATCGAAAAACAACCCGCCCCAGGCCGGGCCGAAAACGCGCGCCAGCGCTCCGAGAGATTGCGTCACCCCAAGCGTTCCGCCTTGAACGTCGCTGCCTGAATTTCTGGAGATTAAGCTGGTGAGCGTCGGGTTGGTGAGACCGGCTCCCACGGCGATCAAGCCGGTTGCGAAGAGCAGCGCGAACAGTGATTCGGTGTAAGGGAGCATAACAAACGAAACAGCCTGCGTAAAAACGCCCGTCACCAGCAGTTTTCTCTCCCCGAATTTCTTCACCAGCGGCCCGATTAATCCACCGTTGACAATGGCCGAGATCACGCCGATGAAGGTAAAAATGAAAGCGTTGTCTCGCTCGTCATAGCCAAAATTTGCATCTAACAGAAGCGCAAACGTCGCTTCGAGATTTGAGAATGCGAGCGTGATGATAAAAAAAAGCAACAGCAGCAGTCCAATAACAGGATGAAAAACGGCGCGTTTGAATCGGTCGTATTCATTCCGCCAGACGCCTTTTAGCGCCGGAGAGTTCTCCCTCTTTTCCACCGGTCTGGATTCTTTTAAGAGAAAAAAGGCGCAGATCGTGTTGGCGCCGGCCAATGCACCGGCTGCAAAAAACGGCGTTGCGAGGCCGTAGCCGCTGAGAAATCCGCCGATGGCCGGGCCAAAAATAAAGCCCAGTCCAAAAGCTGCGCCCAAGAGCCCCATCCCTTTGGCGCGTTCTTCGTCAGAAGTTATGTCCGCCATGTAAGCTTGCGCGGTTGCAATATTGGCCATAAACAGACCGGCTCCCATGCGCACGACAAAAAGCGCCGTCAGACTGTTTGCGAGGCCGGTGCAAATGAGAAACGCCGTTGAGCCGCACAGGCTCATGAGTAGAATCGGCCTGCGCCCGTAGCGATCAGAAAGCCTGCCCCAAATCGGCATGAACAGAAATTGCATCAACGAGAAGGATGCGCCGAGCAGCCCTATTTGCGACGCTGAAGCGCCGAACTCCAGCGCATAAAACGGCAGGACGGGGAGTATGATCCCAAATCCGACGAGGTCGATGAAAATTGTGATGAAAATTATAGTCAGGGAGGCTTTTTTGTGCATGAACCGTCCGATGATAAAGCGCAAACGAACACGATAATTTGGCAGGGGGCAACATAGACAATGTCGATAGAAATACAAGCGTTTTTATTTTGTGCGTAGAATCTGGCGGAGCAACACGAACCGGGCGTTAAAATTTGACAAAGTTTGGTCAGAGATATAGCTTCACCGCGATCATCGACGTCATTGGTCATTGGTCATTGGTCATTGGTCATAATCAACTGCTTACTATTCACAAATAACGAATCACCGATCAATATGTGCCGTAACATCAAAACGCTCTACAATTTTGATCCCCCCGCCACCCACAATGAAATCGAGGCGGCCTGCTTGCAGTTCGTGAGAAAAATCAGCGGTTTCAACAAGCCTTCACAAGCGAATGAAGCGCCGTTTAACGCCGCCGTGCAAGAAACGACCGTCGTCGCACAGAAGTTATTGAATGCGCTTGTCACCAACGCACCGCCGAAAAACCGCGAAGTTGAAGCGGCAAAAGCCCGCGAACGCGCTGCAAAACGTTTTGGATGATAATCGATCAAAACGTGTTGTTTTTATGAGCACGTGACAAACAGGTAAGCTTTTTGTCTCATCTGCGTCGCAAAAGTCGAATTTCTTCTCAGTTTTTGTTACGCATTACAAGATTGGCGGTTGTATTCTTAAAACGTCTTTTCAGAAATACTTAAACAAAGCGCTGACTTAGGGAAGCAAGTTGCGAAGCGGCGTTGCGTTTAGCTGTGAGATCCAGGGCAGGATTTCCGGCAAGAATTTGGTCAGGGGACCGTTAGTCTTTTTGCTGTGGAGCAGGGTGAAGAAAATCTTCAAGCATCACCCCAAAAATCGTCGCCTTGAGAGCGCGTCGTAATTCTCGCCTCTCTTTCCTCAAACGATCCCGTTTTCCGTAGGGGATGGAACCCCAAATCAAAACATTTTTTTGCGTTAGTAAAGCTGAAACCGCTTGGTCTCTTAAGACGCTCATTCGAACCTGGCTGATTCAATGAATCGATGCCGTTCATGTCAAATATTTGATATGCCTGCGATTTGAAAAGATCAGGCTTAGGCGCTGGAGCAAGGGAAAGTGGTCTAACTTGAATTATTCAAGCTAAACGTTTTAAGTAAAATATAAGGCGTAGAGCCGCGCATTTTAAGGTCGAGCAACCTAAAATACCAAGCACCCGCCAGCCGTTCGGTTGAACCGTTTGGCAAAGGAGTGGTGCGACCCTGCGCCTTTTTATATGCAAATTTGGCTTTTCAGTGAATATAGGGAAGAAAAACTCTCGTTTTTGAGCAAGAATAAAGAGGCGAAAGCCGCGGATTTCCAACGGTCGGCAAACCTGGAAAATGAGACAACCTTAAAAAAAATGGCAACGCCATTTCTTCCGGTGACGTGCGTCCTTCGCCTTTTTTATTCTTAATAAAATACCGTCTTTAGGCGGTTTGTGAAGAAAAAAACCGAAAAATTCCGGCTCTGCCGGTATGGGTGCAGCGGAACTGCTTAGCTGAATACGGATAAGAATCCCCACGGCGACAGGCGGCCCCGATTTCCCTGCTCCCCACAATGGTCGGGGTCGCCGCGAAAAAAAGAAAGCGGCGTTGGCGCGCCGCTTTAAAACAAATAACCTTTGCAAGGCAAACAACCACAAGAAGAAACTCAGGAGGCGCTATGGTCTAAAAAAAGCACGCAACTGATAAAATCCGGTTGTTCACACGATGAATCGTCCGGCGAGGAAGTCACGCTGAGACTTTGGCGACGACCAGGGTGACGTACGCATTCGCCTTGCTGAAAACATCGGAATGAATGTACCGGCAACACACGCAAAGAGCGGAAATTTGGCGACGACTGTTCATTGCGGGGGAGCCGGGATCTGCCCATGAATGATCCATGCCACGACGCAAAGTATCGGGCCCACTAGGGAGAGTTACGGCCTGTAAGTTCCATGGAGGAAAATCATCTTTGTTAAACAACATCATGGAGCAGAAAACGATGGAACACATCCAGAGATTCTGTAAAACGGGCTATTTTTGGCTCGGACTTTTTTTGATGGCTTGCGCTCCGGCTCTCGCTCAAGCGCAAACTGTCTCCGGAACCGTTTTTCGCGACTACAACGGCAACGGAACCTTCCAAACCGCCACAGAAATTGGACAGGGCGGTCTCACCGTTTCAGCATATGACGCAACCAATACACTCATTGATCAAGTGACGTCCGCGGCTGACGGCACGTACACGTTGACTGTCGGCAGTACGGCGGCTTTCCGCGTTGAACTCACCGGCTTGCCTTCGTTTCTTCAACCCGCTCCGGCGGCTGGCGGCGGCGGTACGGTCAAGTTCGTCAACGGCGGAAGTACCGGTGTTAATTTCGGCGTGTCGAATCCGGCGGACGTGTTTTTGGCCCCCGGAACCGGCGCGATTACGATGGTCACAAACTGCTACGTCACCGGCGACAACCTTGTCAGCAACGGCGACGTTTTGGCCACGTTTCCCGATAACGCTGGCTCTCCTCCTCCCGGCGGCACGTCTCCGGCGCACGGCGTTGCGGCGGTCGCGAGCCAGGTCGGTCCGACGTGGGGTCTCGCGCACCAGCGTACGTCCAACAGCCTTTTTGCCGGCGCATTTATGAAACGCCACGTTGGCTTTGGACCGAGCGGCACGGGCGCGATCTATCGCGTTGACATGAACTCCAGCACCGTTTCCACATTTCTCGATCTGAACGCATTGTTCGGCGCTGGAACGGCGGGCGCGGATCCGCATCCGGCGGCGACCAATTTCACCCTCGATCCTAATTCGTTCGATGAAGTCGGCAAAGCATCTCTTGGCGATATCGATATTTCCGACGACGAATTGACCATATGGGCGATCAATTTGACCGACCGTCAGCTCTATCAGATTCCCCTGGGAACGGACGCGTCATCTCCAACCGCTCCAACTGCGGCGCAGATCAGCCGTTGGCCGTTTGACACGGACGGCTCGGACATGACCGACCTTTCCGGACTGCTCGGCACGGCGGCGGAACGCGATCAGGACATTCGACCATTCGCACTCGCCTTCCACGACGGTCTCGTCTATGTCGGCCTGACCGGCACGGCGCAATCGACGGTTGCCAACACCGGCAACACGATTACCAACACCGGCGACCGTACGCAACTGCGCGGTTATGTTTATTCTTTCGATCCTTCAACGCAAGTTTTCGCGCAAGTTTTGAGTTTCCCTCTTGATTATGCGCGCGAACACATCGAAAACTTCGGCGGCGTGACCGACGGCGAATGGAATCCCTGGGTTCCGGTTTGGGACACGGCATTGATTTCCGACGCCACCAACGGCGAAGTCGGCTATCCGCAGCCATGGTTGAGCGATATTGAATTTGATCGCGGCGACATGATCATCGGTATTCGTGACCGTATGGGCGACCAGGGCGGTTACAATCAAATGCCTCCTCAGGGCGGCGGGTTGCCAATTGTCGATTCCGGCGGCGACGTTCTCCGCGCCAGCCCGAACGGCGGAACCTGGACGATAGAAAGCAACGCAGCCGGTTCAACTTTTGGTCCTTCCGCGGGAGCCGGAAACGGCCAGGGCCCCGGCAACGGTGAATTCTATTTTGAAGAACGCTATCTCGGCAACCACAATGAAACGTCTCTTGGCGGTCTGGCTCAAATGCCGGGTTTCGATCAAGTTATGATGACGGTCTACGATCCGATCAACCTGGCCGCCAATTTCTTTGAAGGCGGTATTTTGTGGCTCGACAATAACAGCGGCGCCACGGCAAGAGGCTACCGTGTTTATGACACCGACGGCGCTGATCCGCTCACCTTCGGCAAAGGCAACGGTCTTGGCGATCTCGAACCGCTCGCTCCCCCGGCGGCCATCGAAGTCGGCAACTATGTCTGGTGCGATGACAACGCAGACGGCGTCCAGGATCCGAACGAATCCGGTATCGCCAACGTGACGGTTGAATTGTGGCAAGGCGGCTCTCAAGTCACGACCACGACGACCAACGGCAGCGGCTATTATTTTTTCAGCGGTCTCGACTACAACGCGAACGATTATGAAATCCGCGTTGATTTGAACGACGCAGGTTTGGCGGCGGCAAGCTGCGAAAATCTGACGATCGCCAACCAAGGCTCCGATCTGCACGATTCCGATGCGGACGATACGACCAACCCCGGTTATGCAACCATCGCCTTCTCGACGGGCGCGGCGGGCCACAACCTGCACTCCCTCGACATGGGTCTGGTTTCTCAAGCCAAGCTCGGCAACTTTGTTTGGGAAGACTTGAACGGCAACGGCGTTTTCGATAACGGCGAAACCCCGATTCAAGGCGCGACGGTTCAGCTCTGCGACGCCAACGGCAATCCGATTGCCGACCTCAACGGCAATTCTTCATTGACCACAGATGTGAACGGCGAGTACTGCTTTTTCGTTGACGCCGGAACCTACATCATCAAGTTCCCGACCCCGAACGGCTACGAAACGTGTGCGAAAGATCAGGGCGTTGATGATACGGTCGATTCGGACTACGATCCGAACAACAACAACCAAACTGATCCGATCACAATCGCTCAGGGCGCAACCAACAACGATATCGACGCTTGCTTTTTCCAGGAAGCCAAGCTCGGCAACTTTGTTTGGGAAGACCTGGACGGCGACGGTGTTTTTGACAACGGCGAGCCCGCCATTCAAGGCGCAACGGTTGAACTTTGCGACCCCAACGGCGCTTCGGTTGCCGATTTGAACGGCAATTCTTCGTTGACGACGGACGCCAACGGCGAATATTGCTTCTTCGTTGCGCCCGGTGATTACACCGTCAAATTCCCCACGCCAAACGGCTATGAAGTTTGCGCGATGGATCAGGGCGCGGACGATCAGGTTGACTCGGATTACGATCCGAATAACAACAACCAGACTGGCGTCATCACCATGACCAGCGGCGAAACGGACAATTCCGTGGACGCGTGCTTCTTCCAGCCCGCCAAGCTCGGTAATTTCGTTTGGTCCGATGAAAACGGCGACGGCGTTTTCCAGAACGGCGAAACCCCGATTCAAGGCGCGACGGTTCAGCTCTGCGACGCTAACGGCAACCCGATTGTCGATCTCGACGGCAACTCGACCTTGACGACTGACGCCAACGGCGAGTACTGCTTCAACGTTCAGCCCGGAACCTATATCGTCAAGTTCCCGACCCCGAACGGCTTCGAAACTTGCGACAAGGATCAAGGCGCGGACGATGAACTCGACTCGGATTACGATCCGAACAATAATAACCAAACCGACCCCGTCACCATCGCCAGCGGCGAAACCAACAACTCCATCGATGCGGCCTT
>CAXHAT010000179.1:0-16187 GCA_964014485.1 uncultured Deferribacteres bacterium | reverse complement strand
TGTCCCTCCGGGACAAGGTGCAAGTTATCCACAACCTTTTTATCGCGCGTGCGCGCAGGCGGGAATCCAGTCAATCGCGCACAGCCCCTGGATTCCCGCCTGCGCGGGAATGACTTTAGCAGGAGTTTCTTTGGCTCGAAACCGGAGTTTCGCGCCCATTTTCATTCCCCAACAGGAGTTTGGGAACGAGCCGCAAAAATTGTAGCGGCGTTTTGCGTTGCGCCAGCGTTTCTTAAAAAAGCGTTTTTTGCCGTGTCGCAGATTGGGCCGGCGTATCGTGGTAGCTTGCTTCAAAAACGCCTTCGGTTTGCGAACGGATATTCTTTAAAAAATGAATGAAGATTTCACGTTCTTGTCTTGTCATCAAGGGGAAATCATAACATTCGCTGCGATACTTAAAAGCGTGCTCGCCTTTTTCCTGCGTTCTTTTTTCTACAAAAGCATGATGTTCTTGAAAACGTCGTTCGATACGCTTGTTTAGCGCTGCAACTGTTTGTTCGGTGAGCGCTTTGGGAATCTGCGCGGTGAGTCCTTCGTCTAAATCATAACCGACGGCGTTCCGGCAGCTTGCGGCGGCGGCGAAGAGCGTCGTTCCCGTGCCTAAAAACGGATCAAGAACAAGGTCATTTTTAACGGAAAACATGTTGATCAGCCGATACGCCAATTCAAAAGGGAAGGCCGCGCTGCGTTCGCGGAGATCTTTTTCAAAAGAATTGGCGAGAGCCTGACGCACCCCCTTGAAATCCCAGACGTCTGAGAACCAAACGTTGCGCTCTTCCCAAAAATAGGCGCTGCGCCGCCGGTTCAGCTTTTCCGGCACAGATTTAAAGACGCGCTTCCCTCCTTTGCGAAAAACCAAAATGTATTCATGTTCAAGCGTAACGTAGGCGCCCGGCGGGTACATGCCCGAACCCATAAATTTATTCGGCGCGTTGGTTTGTTTGCGCCATAGAATGTTGGGGAGATTGCTGAAACCAAGCTTTAGGAACGCTTGCACAATTCGTGAGTGATTCGAATACAATTCGAATTCGCCGCCGAGAGAGCGCGTCGCATCGCCGATGTTGATGCACACGATCCCGCCCGGCTTAACGACGCGAAAAAGCTCGCGCCAAACGCCGTCCAGAATCTGGTGCATCCATTCGAACGCCTGCGCTCCGTTGTTTTGGGCTAACGCTTTTGCAATCCGGGCGTCCTGCGCGCTCAAAATTTCGTCCCACATTTCAATCATCGGGTACGGCGGCGAGGTGACGACAAGATCGATGGAAGCGTCGCCAAGCTCATCCATGCCGCTCGCATCGCCGATGATGAATCGTTGCGTCGTTTTGATGGCTTTCTCGTCTATTTTGCGAAGGGCAGCCATTTTTGATCGCTTTTTGAACTATTCACGACCGTTTCAATGAACGCCATGCCGCGAACGCCGTCGTCGACGCTTGGGAAATCGAGGTCGGCGGCGGATGGTTCGTTGCCGTTCAATTTGGCTCGGAGTGCGTTGGCAAAATTGCGGTAGAGATTGGCAAACGCTTCAATAAACCCTTCCGGGTGTCCTGCGGGCAAGCGCGTATTGTGCAGAGCGGCAGGAGAAAGATTGGCGAAGTTTCCGCCCGCCCGAATCATTTCTGTTGGACGATCCAGCCATTTCGCCCAGAGCGTATTCGGCTCTTGTTGCCGCCATTCCAAGCCGCCCGTCTCGCCGTAAACGCGAATCATGACGGCGTTTTCTTCGCCAACGGAGACCTGGCTGGCGTAGAGCACGCCGCGCGCCCCGTTTTCGAAACGCAAAAGTACGTTGCCGTCATCGTCCAGCAAGCGGCCGGGCACGAATATGCTCAAATCCGCACACACTTCGGAAATTTGCAAGCCGGTGATATATTCCGCCAGATTTTCAGCATGTGTTCCGATATCGCCCATGCTCCCCGCCGCACCAGAGCGTTTGGGATCAGTGCGCCAATCGGCTTGTTTTTGGCCGCTCGCCTCAAGATGCGTGGCAAGCCACCCCTGCGGGTATTCAACGACGATTTTACGAATCTTTCCGAGCTTCCCTTCTTGCACCATGTTGCGCGCTTCCTTCACCAAGGGGTAGCCGGTGTAATTGTGCGTCAGCCCAAACAGCAAGTCGGACGATTTGACCTGAGCTTGAAGTGCTTTGGCTTCTTCCAAATCAAAGGTCATGGGTTTGTCGCACATCACGTGGAATCCATGCTCCAAAGCGCTCTTGGCAACCGGATAGTGCACGTGGTTCGGGGTAACAATAGAAACAAAATCCATGCGCTCGCCTTCGGGCAAGGCTTTTTCTTTTTCGAACATTTCAGAATAGGAGCCATAAACCCGCGATTTCGGCAAGTATAGCTCAGCGCCGGAAGCCTTCGATTTTTCCGGATCGCTGCTGAAAGCGCCGCAAACGAGTTCAATTTGCCCGTCCAAAGCCGCGGCCATCCGATGCACCGCGCCGATGAACGCATCCTTGCCGCCGCCGACCATCCCCATTCTGATTTTCCGCATGTTCTGTCTCTCCTCAAACAAAAAGTTTAATGTATTCGAAGCTTTTGCAGTTCACGAAACGAAGCGAGCAAAAACTCGCCGCTGTAAATCGTCAAAAAGAAGCCCGCCAAAGGTACGGCGATATAAACGTGGCCGAGCATAAGCCCGGTCGCCGGAGCCGTCTGCCCCATTTGAAGCGTTTCCGCGACCAACTCGACCCCGCCCCAAAGCAGCACGGAGGCGGAAAAGCCGGCAACGATGACGCACACTATCGCCTCAGCCCAAACACGGCCTTTTTCGCTCAATTTGCCGACGAAATAATCGATCCCGAGGTGGGCTTTTCTGCGGTAGGCAAGCGCCGCCCCAAGCAAGCCCGCCCAGATAAGCAGAAAAGTGGCCAGTTCTTCAGTCCAACCGCTGGGGTTTTTCAAAATGAAGCGCGAGAACACTTGCCAGGTGACGTCCACGACGAGAGCGCCGGTGACAATCGCCGTCGCCAGTTCGAGCGACCGATCAAGCCATGTTTTTAAGCGCGAAATCATCGTTTACTTGACCCTTTGAATTTCGCGCGCCAAATCACCGACAACGGTGCCGTCAAATTCGTCCCACAATTTTTTTGCGCGTTCCTGAAACGGCGTTTTGTCCGGATGATGGACTTCCAGTCCGGCGGCGATCATTTTGTCCATGCTTTCCTTGACGAATTCCCGCCAGAGTCGGCGCTGATACTCGACGGAAGCGTCAGCGGCTTTCCTGAGCGCGTCCCTGTGGCCGAAAGAAAGATCGCCCCAAACGTTGGAGTTGATGAGCACCACGTCCGGCACGGCTGAATGCTCGTCGAGACTGTAATATTTGCAAACTTCGTAATGGTTGGAAGTGAAAAGGCTGGGTTCATTATTTTCAGCGCCGTCAACCACGCCTTGCTGCAACGAAGTGTACAGTTCGCCCCATGAAATCGGGGTTGCGGAGCCGCCGAGCGCTTCCACCATTTTCATCGCCATCGGACTTTGCTGCGTGCGGATTTTCATGCCGATGAGATCGTCCGGGTGGAGAACGGGTTTTTCTTTTGAGTAGAAACTGCGCGATCCGGCGTCATAATAAACCAAACCCTTGAGTTTGATGTCTTCCCCAGATGCGAGTATTCTTTCACCGATCGGGCCGTTGAAAACGCGCCACTTGTGCTCGTCGTCGCGGAAAATATAGGGCAGAGCAAAAACTTTGTAATGGTCGCGAAAACTTTCGAGAACGGCGCTGGAAACTTTTGTGAGCGCGACGGCGCCAAGCTGCAATTTTTCGAGAAGCTCCTTCTCATTGCCCAATTGTTCGTTCGGAAAAATTTCAATCACCAGCGTGGAGTCGGAGTTTTTTAGCGTTTCTTGGGCCATAAACTCCATCGCCTTGTGAACCGGGTGGGTGACGGGCAGGCCGTGCCCCATTTTCAAGGTGACAACGCCTTCATCGCCGCCGCAGCCCATTGCGAGAACCGCGAAAACCAAACTTTTTTTCAACCCAAAGCGCTTCTTCATTTTTCCTCCGAAGCAAGTACGAAACTCCCCAAAAGCATAAAAATCAGAGCCCGTTTTTGCAAACGATCTTTGACAGTTTCGCAAGGTCACAAATTTTGAACCTTATGGAGCCTTATATGTGCTTCCGATACATCACGGAGTTGCTTTTATCGCCAGATTTAAAGAATGACAGAGCAATGTCTGGGGGGTTAGTATCGTAATTTTGCGGAATTTGGTGCAGAGTTGAAGAAAGTCTAAAGAGCGCACTGCAGCACATCTTATTGCCATTAAGAAAGACTCTGCATCTCTCTCGAAATAACATATAATAGAAATTAAAAATTGTAGAAAATCCTAAATACGAATAGCGATACAGAGAAGATTAAGAGAATGAAATGCATTCGTAAAATAAACAAAGATGTATTCGATTTCCATACGACGAATACCTGCCACCAGCTTATTTTGTCTGGAATGGATAATTTAGGATCATTAATTCCTAGTTGGACTCCTAGCTCACCAAGAAGACGGAACTTTAATCTTTCTACATTATTTCGATGTCTTATCGTAATCAGCATTCCAAAAACCGCAACAAAAAACAATAGGCTTGATGCAACGCCGGTTGCAATAGGCTTATCAATTTTCCAGTCCATCCCGATTAAGGCTACGGCTAAAATAGCGGCGATTTGTAGAGATTTCCAGGTTTGAGCCCGAGTTTGGAAGTGATCTTGCCATTGGAATTCCATTAGTTTTATGAGATTGTCTGGAGAAAGCTCTTGTTTAGGCATAACAATTCCCAAATATATTCAACAATCCGAGTCATTCACTAAATTGCCTTGCAAGGTAACCCGAAAGTGGTTGCTAACAAGTCTGCTCAAACGATTCCTAAAAAACAGGCATAGTTTTGGCTAGCGTTCGGCGATTCGATTTCCTTTTCAAACAGCGCCAAACATTTTGCCTGTTGGAACCCGACGTTGCGCAAAATTTCAAGGTGTTTCGCGGTTTCAAACCGCCCGGGTTCGTATTCAAAAGCCGCTTCTTTCGGCTTGATAAAATCTCCGTTGAGCAATATTCCGCCGCGCCCAAGAACCTGAACGCATTTTTCATAAACCGTCTCGGTTTGCACCAAACCGCCCAGATCATGCAAAGCCCAGGTTGAAACGACGGCGTCTACACGATCAGGCAGGCGTTCTTGCCAATCGTCTTCAACAAGATCGGTTTCGATGAATGAAACACGGTCCTTGTCGCGCTTTAACCTCCCACCCGCCATGTCTAACATTGGTTTGGAAAAATCGAGGCCGAAATATTGGATTTTGTGCAGCTTTCCCAAGAGAAAGTCAGCCAGGTAACCCGGCCCGATTCCCAGCTCGACGACGCAGCCCGCCGATGGCAATTGAGACTTTAGCTCTATGAGAATGAGATCGAACAACGCCAGACGCTCCGGCGTTGGAGTGAAGCGTGCGGCCCATTCTTTGGAAAAATTTTCATCATGAAAATCGTGCTGTGCGCCAATCATTTCTTCCTTGCGATTCAGTTTTTCCGAACGCCTGACATAATGAGATGGCGGTTCACAAAAGTAGCCGTCGCCAACGTGTCCAGCCCTTCGGGCGCCATCCATTCTTCGATCTCTCTGGATGCGTTTTTGAGTCTTCGGTATAATTCCGAGATCGTTGCTGCGGAGCATCCTTGCCTTTTCGCCCAATCGACCAGGTCATGTCTTTTAATAATCCGTTCGGCGTGCATCACTTCCAGCCCGCCGGTCTCCGCCATTGCTCGCCACTCCGGCTCACTGTAAGCGCGGTTGTGCGACGGATCGCGCAGTTTTTCAAAGCCGTCGACAAAGGCGGCTGTTGCTGGGTTTTGGGGGAGGATTTGATCTTGAAATACAAAAACCCCGTCATTTTTCAAAACGCGGGCGTTTTCCTGAAAGAATTTTTGGCAATTGGGAAAATGGTGTGCTGCAATCCGGCAGGTAACAAGGTCGAAAGTTTGGTCGGCAAACGGCAATTTTTCCGCTTCGGCGCAAGTGAAGATTGCGTTGGTCGCCCCTTGGTTTTGTAGAAATGATCTGGCCGTCTTGAGCATCCTTGGGGTCAAATCTACTGCGGCGACTTTTTGCACGAGCGGGGAGAACTTGAGCGCAGTGTGCCCGCCGCCCGTCGCGACGTCCAGCATACGCCATTTTTTTTGCGGCTTGACCAATTCAACGAAACGGTCTAACTCTTTGCCTTTCGCGTGACCGCTGCTGGTGACATAAGCTTGAGAAAATTCGGCGAATCGCTTGCTCGAAAGCTTTTTGACCGCCGCCACGCTATGATCGTTTTTTGAACGACCAGGTGAACTCAAATTCCGCAACCACAACGCCTTCCGCTGAGCGTCCGGTGGTTTTCACCGTAGCGGTTGTCGGCACACCGGTGACGGAAGCTTCTTCCACCGCGGCGAAGATTTTGCCGCCTTCTTCACAAGTGAAATTCGTTACGTGGACGGCTTTTTTAACAAAATCAGCTTTCAGGCCAGTAATCAGTGTCGCAATTGAGCCTTCCGAAAGTTGCGCCGCCATCAGGGATAGTGCGCCGGTGGAAAGTTCCGCCGCCATGCCGAGCACGGCAAAATAAGTCGACTTGAACGGGTTGGTGTTCAGCCATTTGTAGGGCACGCTGACGGTGCATTTGCCCGTCGTCAATTCGCGTATGCGCAGCCCGGCCAGAAAGCCCATCGGCAGCTTTGCCATCATGTAAGCCTTCATTTTCCACGGACTGAGCATTTGCTTGCGGATTTTGGCGATTTCCTCGGCGTTCGACTTTTGCTCAACGCTTTCGGCGGCGTGGATGACTTCCATTTTTTAGCCTCGCAATTAAAGGTTGGCGTCAAATTCTTTCATAACGTTTAATATAAAAACAACCGTGCTCAGATAAAAGCGCGGATCGATTTTCTCAAAATCATCCGTCGGCTTATGGTAGTCTTCGTGGTCTTCAACGCCGAAATAAACGAAGGGGATTTTTTTCTGATGAAAAGGTCCGTGATCGGAGGCAAACGTCCAGTCTTGCTTATCGCCGTTCGGGTCGTCGTGCCCGAAAAGAACTTTCAGCGAAGGCGATCCGGGGGCTTTTTCAATGAGCGGCTTGAGCGCGGGATAGTGGCGCGTTCCGCAAACGTATAGCTCGTTTTTCGCATTGCGGCTGATCATGTCGAGATTAATATTCACGAGAATATCTTCCAGATTGACCGGCGGATTTTCAACAAACGCTTTTGCCCCTTGCAGCCCAAGCTCTTCCGCGTCGAGTGCGGCGAAAATAATTGAATTCTCCGGCGGATGCTGCGCAAAATAGGCGGCGATTTCCAGCAACGCCGCAACACCGGAAGCGTTGTCATCTGCGCCGTTATAAATCTGGCCGTTTTTGACGCCCTCGTGATCATAATGCGCTGTCATGACAAGGTATTTATCCGGCGACTTTCTCCCGCGAACCCAGCCGATGATATTTTTTGCGTCATCAAACTTTCGCTGCGTTTTCTTGACTTCGAAGCTGAATTTATGCGCATAGTTTTCCCGGAAAGCAGCGATGTTCAAATCTCGGAATCGCTGTGTCAGGTAGTCGCGGGCTTTTTCGTTTCCTGAAGTCCCGGTCCGCCTTCCTTCCAAAGAATCAGACGAGAGAAATTTGACGTGAGATAATAGTGCATTTTGATTTATTACGGGAGGCTTGTCGGATTGAGCGCAGGCTTGGGTAAAACTTAGAATCGAAAAAGAAAACAACAACGCCGCACGCGCGATTGCTCTTTTGAAAAGGGGGATTTCCAAGCATTTTGTATTAGAACGGGGATGACGCTGAGCGCGTCCTTCGATGTTTCGTGACGGCCGCATGACAACCGGGAATCGTGGTCTGGCAATGGTTGAACTTTTAGCTTTTTGCATAATCTTCTCTAATCGGATAAAAAACGTCCATGATGTAACAAGGCTTCAGGGCGCGGCCGCTGTGAACCGCGTTCGACGGAATCACCGCGACGACGCCGGGTCGCAAAACTTGCGTTTCTCCGTCAATCGTCAGCTCGAACTCGCCTTCGATGACATTGGAAATTTGCTCGTGCGGGTGCGAATGCTCCGGAAACTCAGCGCCTTCCGCTGCGTGATAATACGCAGTCGTTGTATTTTCCGAATGCACGAACTTTACCTTGTAGCCGGGAACAAGTTCTTTTTCTTCTAATTGATCAAGATTGATAAACGGCATAATTTGTTCAGTGGTTTGAAGTTCAAAAATACAGAAATTAACTCAGCCAGCGTTTTCTCCGCTTGTAGTGCTTAATTTTTTTATACCCTCTTTTCTCTCCGAACTCCGTCAAGCCCAGATAAAATTCCTTAACGTCCGGATTTGAGCGCAATTCTTCCGCCGCTCCGTCCATCACGATGCGCCCGTTTTCCATGACATAGCCAAAAGAAGCAATTTCGAGCGCCGCCATCGCATTTTGTTCCACCAGCAAAACGCCGACTTTTTGCTCGCGATTGATGCGTTTCACAATTTCAAAAATTTCTTCGACCAGCATCGGCGCAAGCCCAAGCGACGGTTCGTCGAGCAGCATAAGTTTTGGCCTGGCCATCAAAGCGCGCCCGATGGCGAGCATCTGTTGTTCGCCGCCGGAGAGGTAGCCCGCTGTGCGCTGGCGCAGCGTTTTGAGCTTTGGAAAATAGGTGTAAACTTCTTCCAGATCATCGCCGATTGACCGCAAATTTTTGCGCGAAAAGGCGCCGACGCGCAGGTTCTCTTCTACAGTCAAATGCGCAAAGACGCGGCGGCCTTCCATCACCTGGAAAATACCGCTTTTTACAATCCGGTCAGCGCTGAGTTGGTCGATTCGTTGGTTGTTAAAAAACGCTTCGCCGTCCGTGATTTTTCCGTTCTCTTCCTTGAGTAATCCGGAAACGGCCTTGAGCGTCGTCGTTTTTCCAGCACCGTTTGCGCCCAGCAGGCAAATGATTTCGCCGTCCGGCACATTTAAGGAAACGCCTTTGAGGACGAGAATGACCTCGTTGAAAATGACTTCGATGTTATTAAGTTGAAGCACGAGTGATCCTTGCCGCCGCCGAATTTGAAAGAAAGTTTGCGCCACGATATGTATCGATTGTCCGATAACATAGCAATAAAAACCGAAACGCGGAATATATTGAAATTGAAAATTGGCTGCTTTGAGAAAGGAGGAAACTTTATGCGAGTCTGCAAGTCTCAGGTTCAATTCCCGTTGATTTTCGTGTTTCTTATTTTTGTCTTCGCCGGAGCGCTGGCACAAAATCGACCTCTAAAAATCTTTATTTCCGTTGATATGGAAGGAATTGGCGGCATTGGAACGGGGAAGATGGTCAGCGGATCGGGAAAAGATTATGCACGCGGACGCGAGTTGATGACAGACGAAGTCAACGCTGTTGTCGCGGCGATTTTTGAACACGGCCCGGCGGAAGTTTTAGTGAACGACTCTCACGGCGACATGCAAAATCTGTTGCACGTCAATCTTGACAGCCGGGTTCAATATATCCAGGGAAACATCAAGCCTTTAGGCATGGTTCAGGGCCTGGACGAAACATTCGATGCCGCAATTTTTCTGGGCTATCATACGCGTGCCGGAACGAAAGACGGTTTTTTGACGCACACCGGCTCCGGTTCGGTGAAGGGCGTTTGGATCAACGGCGTTGAAGTAGGGGAAGGCGGCATGAACGCCTACTACGCCGGTTCGCACGGTGTGCCGGTGGTGCTTGCCAGCGGCGATTCTGCGTTTACAAAACAGTTCAAAGTTTTGACGCCGACGCGCACGGTGGCAACAAAAGAGGCGATTGGCTCATTGGTGGCGAAGCTTTACCACCCGTCCGTCGTTCAACAACGCTTGCGCAATCAAACGCAGGCCGCTCTCAAAGATTTGGCGAATGCAAAGTCTTTAAAGGCCGCTGAGCCGACCATAATCCGGATGCGCTTTGCCAGCACTACCCGCGCTGATATTTTGGAAGCGATTCCCGGTATGAAACGGATCGACGGGACGACGGTGGAGTACACAGCCAATAACATGACGGAAGGCTACAAGCTGATTCGTTTAATGTACAAGTATATTCGTTGGTAGAATGACGTTTAATTTTGAAAGGGAGAGAAAATGTCACGAATCACGATTACAAAAAACATCAACGCGCCGGTGGAAACGGTTTTTAAAACTGTCGCGGATATTGACAGCTATTCGAAAGCCGTGCCTCACATCGTCAAAATTGAAATTCTTTCAGACGTAAAGTCCGGCGTTGGAGCGCGTTTCCGGGAGACGCGGCTGATGAAAGGCCGGGAAGCTGCGACGGAGCTGGAAGTCACGGAGTACGTAGAAAATGAGCATGTTCGCCTGGTTGCGGACAGCCACGGAACCATTTGGGATTCGATTTTTACCGTCAGCCCGGCGAACGGCGGCGTTGATTTAAAGCTGACGATGGATGCGCGCGCCTACAAACTCCTGCCGAAGCTTTTGAATCCCCTAATCAAAGGCATGATCGCAAAAGGAGTCGAAAGCGACATGGACTCAGGGAAAGCGTACTGCGAGAAATCATGAGCCTGCCAATCTGCATTAGGTAGGGGCTATCCAAAAACATGGCTTCTGAATGAAAGACATACCGCATGTAGGGGTTCAAAATCTTGAACCCCTACGACATGTTGTGTATCGCTTTAAAGATTTTATGTTTTTGGACAATCCCTACAATCTACCTTCAAATCCATCCCCGCCTCTTCAGAATAATTGCCGGAAGTAAAGATTTTTCCGCAAAAGAGCCTGCGAGCGGTTAAGTAAATGACACATCTTTACGCAATTGAGATCACCTGATATAATTCTATACGTTTACAGTCAGTCTAATTTTTCACGCCGATCTTTCGTTCATTCGGATATTGAAACGGCCCGAAACGAAGGTCGTTCTGACTTTTCCGGGGTGGTTTTCCAGCTTTGCCCTGCATCGCGCCCGAAGCTGTTTTAGCTCTACCAGATTTACACGCAATTTGAACGCACTTTATCGGCGTGAAGGCGTTTCTCAATCGTTCTGAATCAACTGGTAGCTCAAGAAGTCTGAGCAGGCAAGATCATGGCAGACTTACCAAAATTCCCGAAATGGACCTGGGGCATGCTCCTTCTGCCGCTGTTGTTTATCGTCTGGAGCATTTCGATTATCCTTTCGGTCAACAACTTGCGCAGCGACGTTGAAGTTAATGTGCGCCTCATCAGCAAATTAAATCGCTTCGAAGTCGCGATTGAACGACTCGGCGCCATTGCCGCGAACTACAAACAGAGCGCTTCCGCGGATTCGGTGGAATCGGAATGGCGCGTTGCATACGCCAATTTCCTGAAGGAACTGTCACACCTGGAAAACGGCGCAAGCGAATACGTCGACCTCAACGCTTTTCTCGTTCGGATTCGCTCCGAAATGGACCGCACGGATGAAATTCACTCAGCCTTGTTGGTATTAAATCCGGAAGGCGGGCGGCTCCAGGAAGGAAAAGTTGAGATTCAGCGCGTTATGGCCGCCGCAATCACCGAGGTCAAAAGCGTTGTTCTGGAAGTAAGAGCAAAACTTGCCACGCTCTCCGACGCCCTTTCCAGCAAATGGAGCCAGCTCAATTTTCTCGCTATCGTTTCTTGCCTGCTTGCCATCATTCTTGCCGTTTACTTCCTCCTCTACCAGAGAAACATCATCGAGCAGGAAAAAACCAAGCACAAGCTGGCGCGCTTTCGGTCAATTTTGCACCAATCCGGCGAAGCGATTTATGTGACGGATTTGCGCGACGGCAAAATTGTGGACGCCAACAGGACGGCGACCAAACAATTGGGCTATTCCTATGAAGAATTACTGAAACTTCGTTTTGACGACGTTTACAGACCCAAGAAATACTTGCGAAAGTCTTCCTGGAAAAAACGCGTCGAAAACGTGCGCATGTCGGATGAAGCCACTTTGGCGGAAGGGAAGCAGAAGCGCAAAAACGGCGAAATTTTCCCCGTAGAAGTGCTCGTTTCTTTCAAAGAATTTGATAATGAAGACTACATTCTGATCGTTGCGCGCGACATTTCCGCACGTAAGCAGATGGAAGAAGAAAAAGCCAAGCTCGAGGCGCAGCTGCGGCACTCGCAAAAAATGGAAACCGTCGGGACGATGGCCGGCGGCATTGCGCACGATTTTAACAACATTCTGTCGGCAATCATCGGTTACACCGATTTGGCGATGGAAGAATTGCCCGAAAACAGCGCCAGTTCCACAAGCCTCGGCGAAGTCTTAAAAGCCGCCAACCACGCGCGCGACATCGTCCAGCAAATCTTGACCTTCAGCCGAAAAATTGAACGCGAACGCATTCCAATCATCCTGAGCGGCATTGTTCAGGAAGCCACGAAACTTGTCCGCGCTTCTTTGCCAAAAACGATAGAAATTCGCGAAGAAATCAACCTGAACGGTGAGATGGTTCTTGGCGACGCCACGGAAATTCATCAGGTTTTGATGAACTTGAGCACGAACGCTTCCCATGCGATGGGAAAATCCGGCGGACTGCTCGAAATCAAGCTCGATCATTTCAAAGTCAACGACGAATTTGCCGCCGCCTCGCCAAATTTGAAGCCCGGAGATTATCTCAGATTGACCGTTTCGGACACCGGCTGCGGCATGGATGAAAATACCGTTCAGCGCATCTTCGATCCGTTTTTCACCACAAAATCCGCTGGTGAAGGTACAGGGCTTGGCCTCTCGGTCGTGCAAGGAATTGTGCTCGGCCATAAAGGCGAGATTCTTGTCAAAAGCAAGCCGGGGAAGGGCGCGACCTTCGAAGTTTTCTTCCCGCTGATAGAAGGCCGGGAAAAACCGGCGATAAAAAACGAACCTGAAATGCCGCGAGGCGTTGAGCACATCTTACTCGTGGACGACGACAAGCGAATTGTTTCCATCGGCAAGCAGTGTTTTGAGCGTTTCGGTTATCAGGTTTCGGCATTCTCGGACAGTTCGGAAGCTCTGGAAGCTTTCCAGAAAAACCCTGACGTTTTTGACATCGTGATCACGGACCAAGTCATGCCGGATTTGACGGGGGAAGAATTGGCCCGGGAGATTTTGCTGGTGCGTCCGGATATCAAGATCATCCTGATGACCGGCTTCAGTGAAAACATGACGCGCGAAAAAGCGCTAAAAATGGGCATTAACGAATTCATTCTAAAGCCCGTCCATTTCATCCAGCTTGGCTTTCTCGTTAAACAGCTTCTCCACGGAACGAGCGTAGAAGGACGTCGCGCTGAGGAACTCGCCATTTCGTAACTCCATTTCCGGCGCATCCGCACCTGCCGTCGCATGAACAATTCGCCGGCGGCCGCGGCATACCAATTGCCTTAAATCTTTCTCAAAAACAATCGGCGCACTTTTTTTAGGCTGGCAAAATTGCAGCGACAACGAATTCGTGCGTCTCACTGACATTTTCGTAAGAAAGGCTACCTTCATGTCCGCACTGCTTCACGCTAAGGCAACAGTCCTTTTGACCACAATTCTTACCGTTTCCGTTCCCATCGAATATGAAACCAATCTGCCGCCCGACGGCAATGGAACGATGGATTCCGTCGCGATTTGGGTCGCCCCAAACCCACAAGAGAGCTTGATTTTTTTTACCGATAAAACGGAAAACTATCTGGAGTTGCATAACCCGGTGACCAACGAATACGTTGGGCGAATCGGCGGCGGCGGAACAGGAGAAGGCGAATTGGAATATCCAAACGGCGTCGCCGTCGTCTACGGCGTGGAAACCGGGCAAGGCGTACGAGACGTCGCATTTGCGGTGGAACGGGACAACGCGCGCATCTCGGCTTTTGCCTTACCGGAACGCGAGTTTATTGGCCACATCGGCGCGGGCGTTGTTGAAGAACCTTACGGAATCGCCGAATACTGGAAGGACGGCAAACTGCAAATCTGGATTACCGACAACGAAGGTTCGGAAGACCGCGTTTTTGTGTTTGACGTTTTTCCGACAGGAAACGGAATCGGCGGCGAGCTTGATTTTCAGTTTTTCACGGACGGATCGCTGGAATCGATCATCATCGACCCCGTCTGGGAACGCGTTTATCTCTCGGACGAAGGCGACACAAAAAATATTATGGTTTACGATTTAAAAGGCGAGTTCGTCGAACGCATCGGCGACGGTCTTTTCAACCACGATCCGGAGGGCATGGTTTTATATGATCTCGGCGGCGGCGAAGGCTATCTCATCGCTACCGATCAAGAGGCGAGCCCGACGGAGTATGAAGTTTTCGACCGCAAAACCAACGAGTGGCTCGGGAATTTCACCGGTGAGACCACTGGGACGGACGGAATCGCGCTGACGCAAAAACCGTTGCCCAATTTGCCGCAAGGCTCGTTCTACGCCGTCAATTCCGACCGCACCGTCCATGCTTACGACTGGTCGCGAATCGCCGCTGCGATGAATTTGGGGATTAACACCAACCCCGTCGTTTCCGTGGAAGAAAACGAACCGCCCAAGGGCTTTCAACTGGCGCAGAATTATCCGAACCCCTTCAATCCTTCAACCAAAATTCGTTTTGTTTTGCCTCAAGCATCACACGTAAAACTAACGATTTTCGATGCACTTGGACGCACCGTCCGCACAATGATTGAAAGCCAAATGTCAGCCGGAGAGCACGAAATTTCCTGGAACGGCCGTGACGCGTTTAATCGCCAGGTCGCCAGCGGCGTTTATATTTACGAAGCGCGTTCTGGCAATAATATTCAGCGAAGAAAAATGATTTTGGCGCGTTAGTTGGTGAGCTTGATTTCTTTTTTGACAACGCCGCCTTTTCTAGAATTGACGGTCACGGTCAAAGATGAATTTTCTCCAATTTTTTGCACAAGGTAGATAATTTCGCGGCGTGAATTGACGGAACCGCTCCATCCCTGTGAATCGCGGGAGCCGGACAAATGCCCAAGTTCCGCTCGTTCATTCTCGGTCAGCAATTTTCCGTTTTTAACCATTGCAGATATGCGAACAGGCTTGGCGATTTTGGCTTATAGGGCGCGCTGCGTGATATTTGTCGGCAAATACCCTTCATTTTCAACCACGATTTTAACTTTGGCAACACCGCCGTCCAGCGGCCAATAATTGACGCTTGTACACGGAGACGAGAATGCCATAAAAGCAATGTTTTTATTTAGTCGTTACGTTATCAGACTGGTGCGTAACATCAGTTGATAAATCCGGTTGATCCAGTAAATCCCATCAAAAGAGAGTTGATCAGCTTGTAATTGTTTTCTGATTGCTCGAAAGCGTTTGTAATCATCCTGTAAATGTTTTATTTCCCGGCGAATTGAATTTGTGTTTAAATCGCTGAGGTTGCAGGATGAGATATGCAGACTTGAACGAGCCTTTCGCCGTTTCTCAGGAGCAAATCGATTTTTACCGCGCAAACGGCTTTGTCAAAATTAAGAACGTTTTGTCGCCGGAAACGTTATCTTACTACGGCAAGGAAATCACTGAAAAAGTGATTGAATTGAACCCGCGCACCCAGCCGCTTGAAGAGCGCTCCACCTACCACCGCGCTTTCATTCAAATCACCAATCTTTGGAAAAAAAGCGCCTTGACGAAAGAATTCGTTTTAGGCAAACGTTTGGGGCAAATCGCCGCGGATTTGATGCAAGTCAGCGGCGCGCGACTTTATCATGATCAGGCTTTGTACAAAGAGTCCGGCGGCGGTTTTACGCCCTGGCACGCAGATCAACAGTATTGGCCGCTGGCGACGGAAAAATGCGTCACGGCCTGGGTTCCTTTGCAAGAAACGCCGGTGGAGATGGGCGCATTGTCGTTTGCCGCCAAAAGTCAGAATTTCGAGTATGGCAGAGATTTGCCGATCAGCGATGAAAGCGAAGAAAAGCTGCAAAAAGCGCTTGGTGAAGCCAATTTTGAAAATATTGCGGAGCCTTACGAATTCGGAGAAGTCAGTTTCCATGCAGGTTGGACTTACCATCGCGCCGGCCCCAACAACACATCCACGCCGCGCGCTGTGATGACGGTGATTTACATGGACGAGAACATGCGTTTGGCCAAACCCGCCAATAAAAACCAGGAAGTGGATCGGGACGTTTTTTGCCCCGGCGCCGAGGTCGGCGAAATCATCAAATCATCTGAAAATCCACTCATCTTTTCTCATAACTGATGTTACGCACCAGCTATGAAACCAAAGAAACTCCTGTCAAAGTCATTC
>CAXHAT010000178.1:0-16277 GCA_964014485.1 uncultured Deferribacteres bacterium | reverse complement strand
ATTTTAATATTCATGCGGGGAAAACTATGCTTGTTCGAAAAAAATGCCGGACTGCGCTGCTAATACTGCTGATGATGGGTTGGAATTGTCATGAAAATTCGTCGGAATTTGTTCGGGAAGCAAGCGTTGACGCGATTCTTACGACCGGGCCAGCGCCGCAGATCATCCAGATTTATTATTCAACGGACAAAATCGATGAAGCGGTAGACCGAGAGACGTTGTTTGTCCGCGATGCACAGGTTTTCGTAAAAAACGCTGCGCAGGAAATTCGCTTCCACTACTTCGTTCAGCGCGACACCGCCTTCTTTGACGGCAGCGTTTTCGAGATGCAGTGGTTTGTCGATGCGCCGGATTCGCTGCGCGTTGTTCCAGGCGAGACGTTCGAATTGTTAGTGGAAACCGACGCCGGGGTGATTACGGGCGAAACCACCGTCCCGGGGGATTTCGAGATGTTTCAGCCCGCTGAAACGAGTGATTTTTTCACGGAACAAGCTCTGAATGTTTCGTGGTCGGCAAGCGCGGGCGCGGCGTGGTACAGGGTCGGCGTCGTCCGCCCGCCGGAAGAAATTGTCGTATCGCCGGACACATCGGTTTTCCGGCGCTGGACGCAGTACTATGAGACCTCGGAAACGCAGACGATCATCCCTGAACACGTTTTTTTTCATGCCGGAACTTATGATATTTTTGTCGAGGCGTTCGACGAAAATTTCCGGCGATTTGCCGTCGACGGTTTTGATCGAGGCGGCGTCACGGGCGGGTATGGCTTATTTGGCTCAAAAAACGTGGTCAAGCGGGTAATCGAAGTTCGAGACGGGCCGCCTGACCTGCGATAAGCGTTTTCTCAAATCAACTCACAATATATCATCCAAGAATGCGTTGACGTCCGTTACGACGCTCTGAGGAATTTCATGCCCGCCTTGGAAAGGACGGAATGACGCATCGAGGTTGGCTGAAGTAAAAACTTCGTGCAGGCGCTGCGCCATTTGGAACGGCAGCAAAGGGTCGGATTTGCCGTGGCTTTGGAAGAGTTTATAACCGGCGCGTTGTTCGCAGAGTTTTTGCCAGTTTTTTTCATCCAGAAGCGTTCCGGAAAGGATCAAACTCGCAAGCGGCGGTTTCTTGAAGCGCAAAGATAAGTCGGTAGCCAGCATGGCTCCCTGACTGAAGCCGCCGATGACGATTTTATCCAACGGAACTTTTAACGCCTTGAGCATGGAAATAGCAGCATTGCGAGCGTTTTCAAAGCCTTCAGGCAGCGTTCTTGACAGATCGCGTAATTCGCCCTGCATCATTGCACGCTCGAAGGCTTCAACATCTATTGGAAACCATGCTTTTCCCATCATCCCCATGCCAAGGTGAACGTCCATCAAGCCTTGCGGAAAAAGCCAATTCACTTTTTTGTTCGTTGCAATAACCTGGTGCAGCGGCATGAGGTCAAAGGCGTTTGCGCCATAGCCATGGAACAGAACGATGTACGGGAAGTCATCGCCGTTTTTGATTTCGTAAACTTCTAACTGGCCAAGTTGTTTTTGGGTGGGTTGCTTCATTTTTTAGAGAGTAAGAATTTTAAATGTAAATCAAAAATTTCGGATTACCCAAGTAACGGTCCAAATCCATGAGTCCGTCGCCAAGCGGCAATGTTACCTGCGTGCATTGCGACGTGAGTGGTCAGCATGTGAGCGAAAAGCAAGCCTTGCGTCGGCAGAACGGGTTTTAAGAATTGGCTGGGACATTCCGCTCCAATAAACGCTTCGTCAAAATTAGCGGCGGCGCTGCGCAACTTCTGGTACGTTTCTGAAACGGCGGCGGTGAGTTCCGATTTCTTGGGGAAGATCGTTTTATCGTCAATGCCTGTCGCTTTCATCAAAAATAGATTGTCCCATGATTCAGGGCTTGAACGCGCAATGCCGATGACATTTAGCGCCTTGTCACCTTCAGTCGCCAAATGTCCCAAACACCACCCCGGCGAGTTCACGCCGTCCAACTGACCTTTAAAAAGAATGTCGTCGCCAATTCCCTTCATCAACAATTTCAGGTAGGAAATCAGGAACTCGTTGAGTTGAATTTCGCGTTCGAAAAGCATTCTTTTGTCTCCCGTGTCGTTCTTCGGCAAAAAAGAGTGCAAAGCTTGCCTTGCTAACCTGGGCAATTCATAAACTGTCACTTCACGCTCAAATCCCCAAAACGTCATACCCGTCCCGAAGCCTCGGAAGGTACCCAGAATTGCACCTAAGCCAATAATTTTACTGGATTCCCGCCTGCGCGGGAATGACGTTTGTGAATTATCCAGGCTAATTCATCGCAGACTTTCTCTGAAGTGAAAAGCAAAGCAAGCTTTGCACTCCATCGCTCCAAACTCGGGCTAAGTAACCATAAAAAATGAAAAAGCCCCGTCCAATCGAATGAACGGGGCTTTTGTAAGATGAACTTAGCCTGGGCTTACATCATGCCGCCCATGCCGCCGCCCATACCGCCCGGAGGCATTGCAGGAGCGTCTTCTTTTTCCGGCATGTCAACGATCGTAGCTTCCGTCATGAGCAAGAGCGCTGCGACTGAAGCGGCGTTTTCCAAAGCGACGCGAGTCACTTTTGCCGGATCGATGATACCAGCCTGAATCATATCACCATACTCGCCGGAGTCAGCATTGAAGCCATGAGAAGCTTCTCCGCCTTCGCGAACCGCCTGCACAACGATCGAGCCTTCGTGGCCAGCATTCTGAGCGATTTGACGAAGCGGCTCTTCCAAAGCGCGACGCAGAATGTCAACGCCGATATTTTCATCGCCTTCCGCTTCAACACTTGAGAGCGCTCCTTGTGCACGAACGAGAACCGTACCGCCGCCAGGAACGATGCCTTCTTCAACGGCTGCGCGCGTGGCGTGCAAAGCGTCTTCAACGCGAGCTTTCTTTTCTTTCATTTCAACTTCCGTTGCAGCGCCTACGCGAAGAACGGCAACGCCGCCGGCCAATTTAGCCAAGCGTTCTTGCAGTTTTTCTCTATCGTAGTCTGAAGAAGTCGTGTCGATCTGTGATCTAATCTGCTTGATCCGGCCCTGAATATCTTCAGATTTTCCGGCGCCTTCAACAACGGTGGTGTTGTCTTTGTCGATATTGACTTTCTTCGCGCTTCCGAGATCGGTCAATTGTGAGTTTTCCAGTTTAAAACCGGCTTCTTCACTGATCACACGACCGCCAGTGAGGATCGCGATATCTTCGAGCATCGCCTTGCGACGATCGCCAAAACCAGGCGCTTTAACAGCAGCAACTTTCAAAGTGCCGCGCAGCTTGTTAACAACCAGCGTGGCCAATGCTTCGCCTTCAACGTCTTCAGCAATGATCAAGAGCGGTTTGCCCATTTGAGCGACTTTCTCAAGAACAGGGAGAAGGTCTTTCATCGCGCTGACTTTTTTGTCGTAGATCAGAATCATCGGATCTTCGAGTTCGCATTCCATATTGTCAGGATCAGTGACGAAGTATGGGGAGAGATAGCCGCGATCGAACTGCATACCTTCAACAGTCTCAATGCCGGACTCGGTGGACTTGGCTTCTTCAACCGTGATCACGCCGTCTTTGCCAACTTTCTCCATTGCTTCCGCAATGTCATCGCCGATAGTGTGGTCGTTATTTGCCGAGATCGTACCAACTTGTGCAATTTCGGTCTTGCCGGAAATCGGACGGCTCGTTTTCTGAATTTCAGCAACAACTGCGGCAACGCCTTTGTCAATGCCGCGCTTGATGTGCGTCGGGTTGGCGCCAGCGGTTACATTTTTGAGGCCTTGCGTAAAAATAGCTTGCGCAAGAACGGTTGCGGTCGTCGTACCGTCGCCGGCAACGTCGCTGGTTTTGGAAGCGACTTCTTTGACCATTTGCGCGCCCATGTTTTCAGCGGGATCTTCCAACTCAACTTCTTTCGCAACGGTAACGCCGTCTTTTGTCACAGTCGGTGCGCCGAACTTTTTGTCGATCACAACGTTGCGGCCTTTGGGGCCAAGCGTCACTTTCACGGCGTTAGCCAGCTTGTCCACGCCATGCTTTAGCGCGTTGCGTGCGTCTACATCAAATTCAATGATCTTTGCCATTGTATATTTTCCTCTTTAAAAATCTTCTGTCCAAATTTGCTAAAGTGGTTTAAAAAACAAAAAGCGATAAAGGCTTAGACTATCGCCATAATATCGCTTTCTCTCATAATCAGGTAATCCGTACCGTCAACGGTGACTTCGGTGCCGGAATACTTGCCGTACAAAACAGTGTCGCCGGCTTTGACTTCCATCGCAACGGTATTGCCGCTGTCGGAAATTTTACCCGAACCGATTGCAACCACTTCGCCTTGCATCGGTTTCTCTTTTGCGGTGTCAGGAATGATGATCGAGCCTTGCTTGACTTCATCCTGCTCCAATGGCTTAACCACAACGCGATCCGCCAATGGTTTAATGTTCATGTTATCCTCCTTGTATGAATTCAATCAGTTGTTTGGAGATGATTCCCTGGCACTCCTCGACGAGCAGTGCTAAAAAAACGACCAACTAATATAGACGCGAAACACTAAAAGTCAAGATTTTTTTGGAAGATCAACAAAGATGTAATTTCAGCGCTTTGAGCAGTGAGATATCTTCGCGAGGTTGGATTGTGCGCAGGTCGATACAGAAGCGGTTGTTCTGTACATACCCTACGACGGCTGGGTTTGAAAGCCGGAACTTGCGAGCCAAATCTGAGACGCTTCTTTTGCGCGTAAGACGGATGATTAAAGCAAAACTGGGAATTTTTTCCAAGGGCAAGGCGCCGCTGCCCGCACTCGCAAACGTGCGTTCCAGGCTGATTTCGATCTCCGGCTTAACACGCCCCAATTGATTTAGCAGATTTTCAGCTCGCACTTCAAGATTCTGCGACGACTCCGTCATCATTTTTAAAACGACATGATGTTGCGGCAGATTATCAGGATTGAGAAAAAGCCGCAGCGTTTCCTCAAGCAAAGCATAGGTCAATTTATCACACCGAAGCGCGCGCATCAGCGGATTTTTCTTGATTTTCTTTATGAAATCAGACTTCCCAACAATCACGCCGCATTGCGGACCGCCAAGCACTTTGTCACCGCTGAATGTGATAACGTCGCAGCCGGCTTTGATGCTGTCACTAACCACCGGTTCTTGCGGCAGATCGAATTCAGCCAAATCAACAAAAACGCCGCCGCCTAAATCGTGGATTACGGCAACTTCGTTCGCATGAGCCAACTTTGTCAACTCGCCTAGTTCGACTTGAGCCGTAAAGCCTTGTACGCGATAATTCGAAGTGTGGACGCTCAGAAATGCAGCCGTTCGTGATGACACGGCGTTTTCAAAGTCGTGCAAATGCGTTTTGTTCGTCGTGCCAACTTCCACCATTTTGGCGCCGCTCTTCTTCATCACGTCGGGAATGCGAAACGAACCGCCAATTTCCACCAGTTCGCCGCGGGAAACAACCACTTCCTTCCGGTTCGCGAGTGAATTCAAAGCAATCAGCACCGCAGCTGCGTTGTTGTTGACAACACATGCAGCTTCTGCGCCCGTTAAGCGGCAAATCAAGCCATCCACATGCTTGGTTCTGTCGCCTCGCTTGCCGCTTACTAAGTCGAATTCGAGATTTGTATAGCTTTCAAGGAGAGTCTTGGTGTGGTCAGCGGCAGCAGCGCTCAGCACCGCCCGCCCTAAACCAGTATGCAAAACGACGCCTGTACCGTTAATCACTTTCTTGAGCGAAGGCTGCAGGAGAGCTTCAATTTGCTCTAAGAAAACGCGTTCCACCTGGCTCGGCACTTCTTGGGTATTCATGCCTGGAAAGTCGTCCTGCAATATCTTGGCGCGCGTATTTTCGACAGCGTCTCTTGCGATTTCGGTAAGAATCTTTGAAGATATTTTCGTTGAGTATTTTTGAACTCGATCTGAATTTGCAAAAGCATCCACTCCGGGCAACGCTCGCAGAAGTTCTCGGCGATTCTCTTCGTTCATCACAACGACTCGGCCATGTCTTGAATGGTTCGTTCCGTCGCTCCGAGACAATAGAGCAGGCCGCTCAAATTGTTCCGCGTGAGTTGGCCGTCGGCGATTTTCTTGAGAATTTGGTTTGCATTAAACGCAATGCCGAAGCCCGCGTTGCGTAACATAATTTCATCGTTGGCGCCATCGCCAATCGCAACAATCTCTTCTTTTGTTACGCCCTCTTTCGCTGCAATTTCCCCGAGAATCCGGCCCTTTGCTTCTTTGTCGATAATTTCCCCCTCAAGATCGCCAGTGACAATGCCGTCGACAATTTCCAAATGATTCGCGTAAACATGATCGAATCCAAGACGTTCTTTGAGTCGATTAGCAAAAAAAGTAAAGCCGCCGGAAATGAGGGCAAGCTTGAATCCCATGCCCTTCAGCGTCCGAACAACTTCTTCAGCGCCTTCTGTTAGATTCATGCTTTCGGCAACATCTTCTAGCGTTTCTTCAGATAATCCTTTGAGCATAGTGACGCGTTCCCGCAGAGCCTGCTCAAAATCAAGCTCACCGGCCATCGCACGTTCAGTTATACTCGAAACACGCTCGCCGACTTTGGCGGCTTTGGCAAGTTCATCAATAATCTCGCCCTCGATAATCGTATTATCCATATCAAAAACGACCAGCCGCCGCCGCTGCCTAAAGGGTGATTCCGGCTGGATGATAACGTCGAAGCCTTCTCGATCACAGGTGCTTTGAATAACTTCTTTCAAAACGGCAAGGTCACGCAACTCGCTCGCATCCACCCATAATTCCAGAACGACCAGCTCTCCTTTGGCGATGTGATTCATACGCTCGATACGCACCCGAAAATTCGCCAGGGTATTGGTGATCGCCTTCAGAATTCCGACCCGGTCACGACCAACAATGGTGAAAACCTGCAGCTTTTTCCGTCCGGAGACGTCAGCTTCTTGCGGGGAAACGATTTCCACACGAACGTCAAGACCCGATTGTCGGAATTGCTCCAATAATCGCCCGCGCGCTTTGGTGATTGTGTCTTCAGGTTCCAGCGTCTCGGCGATCAACATAACAATGCTCAAACCTAGCAGGGAGTTTTGCTCGACTGCAACGATGTTAAGCTTTGAATCGGTGAGAATGCCGGTAATATCCGCCAAAATATACTGTTGGTACTTGCCCATGTAAGTAACGGCAAGATAGTGATGTTGCTGCATTTTGAGTCTCGTTCAATGATTGTAAAATCGACGCGCAAGATATGGCGCTTTTCACTTAAATGCAACCGGGTGAAACAAAAAAAGCCGTCTCGATTTGCCGAGACGGCTTTTTCTTAAAAGCTCAATTTTTTGTCGAATTCAGGAAGAAACGGAGACCTGAGTTTCTCCGGAATCTGACATTTGCGGCGGTTCTGCGCCATTCTTTTCTCGTTTCAGATTTCTGGCGATCAAGAACAAGCCAACGCCGATCAACAAGATCGGAAAAATATAATCTTCTGCGTTCCGGAAAGTCTCGCCCGCGAAAACGACAACGCTCAATGCGAGAGCGGCAACCGCGGGCCATTTCGCCCAAGCCAGCTTATTCTCTTCGTTGCGGATCTTATAAAGATACCCGAATGTCGCACCGATTCCGACAAAAAAGAACACGCCGTTTAAGTCACCCAAGCTCCACCAAACCTGTTCAATTGCGACCATCGTTCCAATTGTCAGCAGGACGCCGCCGGGAATGATCGGCCACCAGATTTTCGGATTCTTTACGTAAACGCTCAAGAACGCCAGTGCAATTGCCCAGAGAAAGAATACCCCGATGAAATCATCGTCAATCAAACCCATGCCTGCATTGAAGATGACAAATCCGATAAAAAGCAATGCGCCGCCAAGAATCAATTTCCAATTGTCTCTAGTTTGGCGATAATTATTCAACAGCGCGAGCCCGCCAAGGGCAAAAACAATAGAAATAATCGTTTCTTCCTGGACATAAAAAAAGCGGCTTTCATGTAATAAAAAAAGCGCGCCTAAAACAATCAGGATTACTCCCAGCCAGAGTCTGCTTTGATCTTTCGCCATGTTTTCCTCCGTTCGAACTATATTATAAAAAGGGAATGCTCTTGAGCTGACTGTCCTCTATGACGTGACCGCCTATTGAAAGTTTCACGTCAACTTGACTTTAGAATTTTAGTTTTGAAATGTAAAAGAACACAAGGAAAACTCAAGATTGTTGTGCCAAAAACGATATCTCTGAACTCTTGTCCCAATGCTGCAAAAGCATTCTTCCCTGATAATTCAAACAGGGATTGCGATAACAATACGCTGCCGTTTGAAGGCCGAATCGAGCCTTCCCACACGCCCAAAAATGAAACTTTTGGGCTGAATTATGGTGCATCATTTTACACGCTCAGTATATTCAATTCAAATTTCTTAATAACGCAGGCCAAAAACCAGGGAGAGCGAAAGATGAAAGTTTTGTTACGATTTATAGCCATAGGCATGTTTTTTTGTAGTTTGGCGGCATGCGCCGGCTCAAGTGACGGAACCGGAGCAGATGGTGAAAAAAAACCGAAAAAACGTTCATCGCGGGTTATCACGGCTGACGAACTCGCTACTTCAAATTCAGTCACGCCAAACCAAAGCGTTTATGACGCAGTCCAATACTTACGTCCAAATTTTTTAATCCCAAAGGCGGTAGGCGGTACAACTTCGTCGAATCGCTACCCGATTGTCTATGTTGACAATGTCAAACGCGGCGATATTAATGAGTTGCGCAGCATCTATGTCGCGGACGTTTCCGAAATCAGATATTTGAGCGCCAGCGAGGCAACAATGAAATATGGCGCTAATCACAGCGCCGGCGCCATCGCCTTGACGTCCAGGGCCCGCTGACCCCAAAACGTCCCGTCCGGGTTCGAGCGCTTCGAGCCCGGCCTTTGAGCAACGATACGCTCTTCCACTCACATTCTCCTTGCAGATCCCCCCTAAACGCTATAAATTTTCTTTTTACAACAGAATTGCATTGAACGATTGTCGCCCCTACCAGCGTCAAAGTATTGGGCTTTTTATTGTATTATTGAGAGGAAATGAGGAGAAGGTTTTGAAAACAAAAAACATGCTCACAGCACAGCGGTTTTGCACGATATTTAGCGCATTGGCTTTTGTCGCGCCCGGTCTGGCCGTAGAAATCAATGAGAATTCGAATGATTCTGGCGAAAAGAAGGTTCAAGCGCAACGCACTGAAACATCCCCGTCCATCGACGGCGAAGTTTTGAATGATCCAGCCTGGGCCTCAGCGCCGCCGAGCGCGGAATTCTGGCAGACCACGCCGGATGAAGGCAAAGAGGCTTCCGAAAAGACCGAAGTGCGCGTTTTGTTCTCGAACGACACTCTGTACTTTGGCGTCGTGTGCTACGACAAAGACCCCGCCGGAATCATCGTTTCCGACAGCCGGCGAGATGCAAGTTTGAGCGAAACGGATTGCTTTCAAATCATTCTGGATACGTTTAATGACAACCAAAACGGCTTCGTTTTTGGCACCAACCCCGCCGGGATTGAGTACGACGCACAAGTGATAAACGAGGGCGAAGGCGGGGGATTTGGCGGCAGACAGCGCGGCGGCTCCGGCGGCGGATTTAACATCAATTGGGACGGCTCTTGGGAGGTCAAAACGAAAATCTCCGAGGCGGGCTGGAGCGCAGAATTTGCCATTCCCTTCCGCACTTTGCGTTTCTCCAAAAAAAGAAACCAGGAATGGGGCGTGAATTTTCAGAGAAACATTCGCCGCCGTAACGAACGGGCGTTTTGGACCAAGCTGCCTCGGCAATACACGCTCAACAAGATTTCTCTGGCAGGCAGCATGACGGGCCTGGAGGTCGGCGCGCCTAAAAACCTCAAAGTCATGCCTTACGTTCTTGGACAAAATGTAAGAAATTACACCGGCGGCAAGCTTTCCGATTATCCGCGCGAAATCGGGGCCGACCTCAAGTACAGCCTGACGCCAAGCATGACGCTTGACGTAACCTGGAACACGGATTTTGCACAAGTTGAGGTGGACGAACAACAGATCAACCTTGATCGTTTCAGTCTCTTTTTCCCCGAGAAACGCCCGTTCTTCTTAGAAAACGCGGGGCTTTTTTCCGTCGGAAGTTCAGGCGAAGTTGAAATGTTTTTTAGCCGCAGAATTGGCTTGGATGATGCAAGAAGGTTGGTGCCGATTCTGGGCGGCGGACGCGTCTCCGGAAAGGTCGGCAATACGAACATCGGGTTGTTAAACATGCAGGCGCAATCCGTTGACGCTTCGTCGGTGAACGACTTCACTGCTTCCCCCGCAAACAATTTCTCAGTCGTCCGCGTGAAACAGGAGATGCACAACCGGACGTCAATTGGGGCCATGTTCGTCAATCGCGACGCGACCGGCAGTTTATCGGACAGCGACGACTATAACCGAACCTTTGCAGTCGACGGACGGCTCGGCCTGGGTCAGAGAACGCAACTTTCAGGCTTTCTGGCGAAAACGGACACGCCGACTTTGGAAAGCAACGATCTCGCCTATCGATTTGGCGCCGACTACAGCTCGCAGGCCTGGATGTTGAATTTCAGCTACACCAAAGTCGAAAGTAATTTCAATCCGGAAGTCGGCTTTCTGAGCCGTGACTCTTTCCGCCGGATGAGTTTTTTGATTTTTCGCACGGCGCGCCTAAACGGCCTTCTCGGCTTGCACGAAGCGCGTCCGCATATTTCTTACCGCGGTTTTTGGGACGCGAACAGCAGCTTTCAGCAAACCGGTTTTCTCCACGTGGATAGTCATTGGGAATGGAAAAACGGCTATGAAATCCATACCGGCGTCAATTTCACCAAGGAAGGCGTGCGGGAAGCTTTTGACTTAGCCGGGGTCATTCCAGTCGACGTTGGGACGTACAATCACGCCGAGCTTCAACTTGTCATGATTTCAAATCAGGGCGCGCCGATCAGCTACAGGAACCGAATTCAAACCGGCGGATTCTTTGGCGGTAGACGCTTTTCAATTTCCAACACCTTCAAATTTCGTTTTGGAGAAAAGTTCAATTCCGAGATCGATTACAACGTCAACAAGTTGGATTTGGACAACGGTGAAACGACCACGAATCTGCTGGGTGTGCGTCTCTCCTACTCCTTCACGCCGCGAATTTTCCTGCAAAGCCTCGTGCAATACAACGATATAGCCGACGCGGTGTCAACCAACCTGCGATTCGGCTGGCTTCAGGCTGCAAACACTGGTTTATTCCTGGTTTACAATGAAACGCAAGACGTTTTCGACGACCGTTTTAACAGCCGTTTCGGGATTCAGAACCGTAGCTTCACCATAAAATACAGTCGTCTTTTGGATATTTTGCAATAGCCCAAACCCGCCCCATTGTTCGACAAAAAGGAGTGTACAGCTTGCGTTGCTTTTCAGGCGCTGCCTTGCTAAAATCGTTCGCTTAACGTTTGAGTCTACTGCGTTTCTCCAAGCGGTCCCACGAAAGACAAAGCAAGCTTCGCACTCCTTTTCAAAAAAACCACCGTCAAAACCATCTTCTCAATGCAAACAATAAATCGTGCAGCGTTCCGGCGATTCTCCACCGAACTGCCGATCATGCTGAAACTCGCCTGGCCCGTCATTTTTGCGGAAATCGGCTGGGTTATGCTCGGCGTGGTCGATACAATGGTCGTTGGGCGGGTGAGTGCGGAAGCGTTGGGGGCGGTCAGCATTGGCAGCGGTTTGCACATGGCCGTCATCCTCGTCGGAATCGGTCTTTTACTTGGGCTGGACTACAAAATTTCTCATGCCCACGGCGCTGGCAGCATCGAAAAATGCAAACATATTCTCATGCACGGCGTCACGCTCGCGTTTATCCTTTCCCTCCCTCTGATCGCCGTTGTTTTTATTCTTATTGCGCTTCTGCCATCCTTCAAAATTCAGGCTGCGGTGCTTCCCGGTGCGATCAGCTATCTCAAAATCGCCAGCATTTCCATCCTGCCGATCATGCTTTACAATGCACTGCGCAGATATTTACAAGCGTGTAGCATCGTCAAGCCGTTAGCTGTCACCCTGATCATCGCCAATATTTTCAACGCTTTTGCCAATTGGGTTTTTGTTTTCGGCAAATTCGGCTTCCCGGCAATGGGCGCGGACGGCGCAGCCATCGCAACGAACATTTCCGCAATTGCTATTTTCGTGTGCTTGGCAATTGTTGTTATGAGAAATGAACGGCGAGAAAAACGCCGCCTTCTCGACGGCTTTTCCGGCTTTCAAAAAACGCTTTTTGTTGAGCTGCTGAAACTCGGTTTCCCGGCCGCAACGCAAATTCTTTTCGAAGTCGGCATTTTCACCACAGTGACAATGCTGGCCGGACGACTCGCACCGATCTCATTGGCGGCGCACCACATCGTGCTCAAAATCATCAGTTTCACCTTCATGATTCCGCTCGGGCTTTCCTCGGCAGGCGCAGTCAGGGTGGGCCAAGAGATTGGCAGAAAGTCGCCGCGCACAGCCGCAACCGCCGGATGGACGGCCATGATTATTGGCGCCGGATTTATGTCCTTCTGCGGGATTATTTTGCTCGTTTTCCCAGTCGAAACCTTGAGTATTTTCACTTCGGAAAACGAGGTCATTATTGCTGCCGTCTCCCTTGTCCTCGTCGCAGCCTTGTTTCAACTTTTTGATGGAGTCCAGGTGACGGCCATCGGCGTCTTGCGAGGCCTTGGCGATACAAAAACGGCTATGTACGCCAGCCTGATCTGCCACTGGGGATTCGGCGTACCCATCGCCTACTTACTCTGTTTTCGCTACGGTTGGGGGTTGACCGGACTGTGGGCCGGGCTGTGCGCCGGACTCATAAGCGTCGCCGTCGTGCTGCTGTACGTCTGGCGCAAAAAAGCCGCCGCCAAACTTCACACAAATTTGGCGCTGAGTTTGTTCTTGGTGGGAATTTTTTACTGGATAACAGGATCGTCAGGATTCGATTCGCAATATTTCGTCCGGTAGGTCAAGAAGGATATTGAGTGAACAAAAGCCAAAGTGAGTCATACAATTTTTCTATTTAACGCAAAGACGCAGAGTTCGGCGAGCATCGCAGAGTTTTTTACGAGAATTGACTTTTAATGTCTTTATTTTCGTTTAGTTCTGGTGTTTTGATCTCTCAAGACAGTTTGTTTTTCGGCGTTTCTCAACGTCTCTGCGTCTTTGCGTCTTTGCGTCTTTGCGTCTTTGCGTCTTTGCGTCTTTGCGTCTTGAAACGTCTGACCAAAATCCGGTCAATCGTGTTAATCCCGTCAAAACCAAAAAAGAAGCCGCCAAGCTCCACCAGGATATTATCGCAGCAAAATAAACTTACGCGATTTTTCCACGCCGCCTGCGGTCATTTTGTAGACATAAACGCCGCTGGCCAGATTTTCCGCCGTCCAGGAAACGGCATGCTCGCCCGGTGCAAAATCTTCATTCACCGCCGTCTCAACCAGCGCGCCCGTCGTGTTGTAAATTGAAATTTCAACACGAGCCGCTTGCCGAAGCGAAAACCGAAAACTCGTTCTGGGGTTAAAAGGATTCGGGAAGTTTTGGTGCAGCGAAAATACCGCCGGAGCTTGAGCAATGTCAGGCTTTTCGCGAACCGCTGTCGTGCCGTCCTTAAAAATCGCAAAATGGTCGATTTCCTGCCCGTCGTTGGTGCGAAAAAAGCCCCGCAAAACCTGCCCGTCAATATCGATGACGGAAACGCCGTTTTGAAAGCCCTCCTGCTGAAACGCCATCAGCGGATGCTTTTCATCGGAAAGTCCCTGCTTCGCCCCCGCCCCGCTGACGATGTAGACCGTTCCCTCGTTATGCCCCAATTTTGAATATTTATTCGGGTGGCCGTTGATTACCGTACCGCTGCGCACCAGGTACGATCTTTCCAAAACGTGCGAGTGCCCGGCGAAAACTATGTCCACGCCGTTTTTCTCCAGTCGAGGCAGATAATTTTCAACGACAAACTCATCGTCTCCGTGCGTCCCCTCCGAGTACGGCGCATGATGGAAAAAGGCAAACAGCCACTCCGCGCCGCGCGCCCTGGCCGCCTCAAGATCGCGCTCCACCCAGTCCAGCATTTCAGGATAAGAACCGTCTTCGCGTGCATTTTCGGAATCCAGCGAAACAAAATGCGCATTGCCGTAATCAAATGAATAATAATCTTCCAGTCCGGCGGGATTATTCGCTGGCGTGTAAAAAAATTCAAAATACGCCGCGCCGTTTTGGCTTTTCATATCGTGATTGCCAATCGACGGCCAGAACGGCGTGTTGCAGATCGTTTTTGCGTAGGGTTGAAAATACAACTCCGGGTAATCCTTGCGCTTGCCCGAATTGTAAACGATGTCCCCGAGCAACAATCCAAAATCGGCGCGCGGCGTCAAGCTTTCGATTTGCTCGGCGACTTGCACTTGCTCCTCCGTGCTCTTGCCCATATCCCCAAACGCAATGAAGCGGAATTTTGAATTTGCGCCGCTGGCCGCAGCTGTTTTAAAAAAATAGTGTTCGCCGCTGGCAATGGATTCCCCGTCGACGAGAACTGAATAAAAATAACGCGTTCCGGGACTCAGGTTTTTCAGATGCGCTGCGTGCAATCCTCCGTTGCCGGTCTCATGCGATTCCGTTTGCGCGTTTATTTCTCGCCCGAACTTCAGCGCGCCTGAAGCGCTTTTTTCGGTGTACCAGATAATCGTCGCTTCGGAATCGCTGATTTGCTGGACGTAGGGGCCAATCGAAATTTGCGCAAAAATGTTCGGAACTGAAAAAAACAGCAGCGCGATGATGTAATGCGGAAAAAATCGCCGCGGGTTGGACATATTAAATTACCTTTAAAATCAAGACGTCTTTTCACGGGTGTTTTCAAAAAAGATCATTGAGTCGTGTGCAAAGACGCCGCCAAATCCTGAAATTGTTGCGCTCTTTTGATAATTTCCGCCAAACGCGCCGCCTTTCCGGTTACAAACTGCGAATCCATCTGCGAAAACACGTTTTGGGAAAAGAGCACCGGATTACAGCAACGAAAGAGAAAGCTCTTTTTAATAACGATTCTGTAAGCCGGTCATTTTGATTTACGCGGATGGGAGAAGACGTCACTAATTCCAGCCGAACGACCAAAGAAGGTTATGGCGCTAACTGCGCCCGGCCACGTACGGCTTCATGTGAACCGGAGGAAGAAATGAGCATCAAGCACTACCCCAAATTGCTCCTGCCGATTCTTGCATTGTTTTCCATTCTCGCCGCTCTCGTCCATTCCAAACCCGCGATCAAGCTCGAGGATATTCGTTATCGCGAATACAAACTCATGCTGCGAACGGACAAATTCACAGACGTTGCGCAATCATCGCAGGAATTTTTGCAGGCGGCCAAAGCCGTGTTGTCCGAGAACTTTCAGGCCAAAATGGTGCTGGAGTTTGACGAGATCAAAACCCGTAAAACGCGGTATATCGACACGCCGAACTTTACGCTCTACAAAAACGGCTTTGTGCTGAAAGAAAAGACCGACTCGGAAAACGGCAAGCCGGACGACGATGTCAAAATCTCTCTGAAATATCGCTCGGAATCCAAAAGGATTGCGGACGTGAGCAACGTCACCAGCAGAATCGCTTTTGCCGAAATGGACGGCGGCAGCAAGAAGTTTGAAGAAGAAATTGACGCGCGCCTGACGACGTATAATCGTTCCGCCGCCGCCAAAATACCGGTCAAACAGTATAATTTGGCAAACGTCAGCGATCTTTCCGACGTGTTCCCTGTGCTGCTCAAATTCGACGAAATCGATCCGGCCGAGAGCATTGCCACGGTGAACGCCTTTACGCCGGTTGAAACGGTTTTGGGCGGCTACATCAGTTTCGGCGACAAAAGAAAAATTCACACCCGTCTCACTTTCTGGGCGTTGGAAGAAGCGGAAAACGACTTTTACATGATTGAGTTTTCCTTCAGTTACGCCACTAGAAAACTCGCCGACGCGCCTGACTTGGACGAAAAGTCTCGCAGTTTTTTTGAATTGATGAAAAACTCCGACTGGGTGGCGCCGAAAGGCAAAAACAAGGAAAACGTCGCCTACGATTTCGGCCAAACAGACAACCACGCCCTGCGGTTAGGGAAATAACTTGTAGATGGGGTTTTCGCCCCATCAACTTCTTTCCCCCACTCATTGCCTTCCAGCTTTATCCGCACTTTAACTCTCTGATTGTAAACAAGAGCCAAATTTTTAACCTATGCATTCATTCGAAGTGAACTGACCTTGGTTTATCGGCTCTATATGAATTTGTGTGGGTAACGTTATTCGTTTCGTATTTTTTTCAAGT
>CAXHAT010000177.1:0-16375 GCA_964014485.1 uncultured Deferribacteres bacterium | reverse complement strand
TAGCCTCGCGGTGATTTTGCTCGGCGAAGCCTACACTTTTGGCTCTCCTGAACTAGCCGCGCCGCAAGCCACCTTGATGAAATTGGTGATTGAAGGCATTTTTGACCAGGCGTTGCCGTGGGGGCTGGTCGGCATTGGCGCCGCGATTGCGGTCATTTGCGAACTCTTCAAAATTCCCAGTCTGCCGTTTGCCGTCGGCGTCTATTTGCCGGTAAAAACGACAATGGCGGTTTTTCTTGGCGGATTGCTGCGTTATTTTATGGAGAAACGCGCTTCATCGAGCGAAGAAAAAGATGAGCGTCGAGAAAAAGGCATTCTCTTCGGCTCCGGACTCGTCGGCGGCGAAGGATTGCTCGGCGTTGGAATCGCTGCGATGGTTTTTATTCAAGGGCACAAGCCGGAAGGTTACGGCTTCGAATGGGCGGGTGCGTTTTCGCCGTTGCTGGCCGTCGTCGCTTTTGGCGCGTTGGTTTACTTTTTTGCGAAACGGTGTATGTCGAAATAGCTCGGAATCAAACGCTTCAGCCTTTGACTGCGGTCTTGCCGCCTCGGCAGAAGGGCTGTCCAAAAACATGGTCTCTGAATGCAAGGCATAAAACATGTCGTAGGGGTTCAAGATTTTGAAACCCTACTTTCGGTATGTCTCTCATTCAAAAGCCATGTTTTTGGACAGCCCCACTCCGTAACACTTCCAACCTTGACTGGGCTTGGAGCTCTGTCAAAGCTGTCGAAAAAGCCAACAATGTCATGCTGAAAGCATCTTTTTTGATTTAACCCTTGAACTTTTGAGCGTAATCTGCACTGGGCGATAACAAAGATTCCTACGGAATGACAAACCGGGAGCTTTTTCGACAGCCTCGTCAGGGTTAAGCAGCGTGATGAATAAAACTGGCATGAGTCGTGTATCTTTAGAATAAACATGTTTGTGCACGATATTGAGGTATAGCCATGAAACGCATTTCAAAACAAATCTTTGTTGGTCTGGCGATTGCCGTTTTTGTCGCGGCGGGCTGTGATTTTGTCGATTCGGTCAAGAGCTTGATGACGCTGCAGGAAAAAATGGCGAAGGAGTTCGAAGCGGACAAAATCAATCTGAACATTTCGAACAATGACACACTGACGGTGAGAATGGTCAACTCTCCAATTTTCGGCTACGAAAAAGAAGAACGCGCCGCGGAGGCGAAAACAATCGCCATGTTTGTGAAGGAAAATGCGGAACAGCCGTTTGCTTTCAAAAATATCGCCGTGCAATTTGTGGAAGAAGAAAGCTTCGCGATTGCGACGATGACCGAGGCGGAAGAGCCGTATGTTTTTGCGCTCGATGCGCTCGGCAAGACGAAACCCGATAGCCTGAAACCCTGAAGAACCTCGCCAGAATGAAAGTCATCATCACCGGCGCGACCGGCATGGTCGGCAAAGGCGTCTTGCTTGAATGTCTTGCAGACGACTCTGTCGAAAAAGCGCTTGTCATCAACCGACGATCCGTTGGGTTGGAGCATGACAAATTTCAAGAAGTGTTGGTGAAAGACTTTTTTGATCTCACCGAAATCGAAAACAAACTGATTGGTTATGACGCTTGTTTTTTCTGTTTAGGCGTGAGTTCGGCGGGCATGGCGGAGGCGGCCTATCATCGCGTCACCCATGACTTGACACTGCATTTCGCGCATAAACTCTTGGAGCATAACCCGCGGATGGTTTTTTGTTATGTGTCAGGCGCCGGAACGGATTCTTCAGAAAAAGGACGGATCATGTGGGCGCGAGTAAAGGGAAAAACGGAGAACGCACTGTTGGAGCTGCCATTTAAAGACGCTTATATGTTCCGCCCCGGCTACATCCAGCCGCTCAAAGGAACACGCTCAACCGTCCGATCTTACCAATTCATCTACACGATTTTCAAGCCGATATACCCGTTGCTTGCGCTTTTTCCGAGCGCTTTCACGGACACAGTGAAGATCGGCAAAGCAATGCTAAATGCTGCGCGCAACGGCTGCTCCAAAAAACGCCTTTCCAATGCGGACATTGATTCGCTGTCAAAAAATTTATGATCAAACTCTTGAAAAAAACAGCGCTTGTTTTGGCCAGCTTGATTCTTCTCATCTTGCTGACCGGATTCTTGTTTGTCTCCTTTTCGCCGCAGTTTGGCGGAACTCCTACCGAAGAACGCCGCAAACTTTATGAGAAAACCGGGCGCTACTCAGACGGAAAATTTCACAACGAAGAGCCGTTTAACCTCACCATCGACTGCCACAGCGTCAAAGAAATGCTGAAGGAAATGTTGAGCCCCGACCCCAATGTCTCGCCGAAAAAGGACGTTCCTGTTCAAAAGATCGGCGCTGCAACCATTACGAATAAATCTGATTCTCTCACGCGAGTCACCTGGTTCGGACATTCCGCTTTCTTGCTTGAAATCGACGGCAAAACGCTATTGCTCGACCCGATTTTCAGCCAGTACGCCGCCCCGCACGCCCTGTTAGGCAGGAAACGCTACAGTAATGAAATGCCTATTGAAATCGAGCAATTGCCCGAAATTGACGCCGTTCTCATTTCTCACGATCATTATGATCACCTGGATTATCCGTCGATCAAAAAGCTAAAAGAAAAAACGCGCCGCTTTTACGTCCCGCTCGGCGTCGGCAGCCATTTAGCGGCATGGGAAATTTCCTGGGACAAAATTTATGAGACGGACTGGCGCGAGGAAAAGACTTTCGATTCATTGACCTTGATTCTCGCCCCCGCGAAGCATATGTCCGGCAGAGGGCTTGGCGATCAATTCGTAACTTTGTGGGGTTCTTGGGTGATTCGCGGTCAAAGCAGAAATATCTACTTCAGCGGAGACGGCGGCTATGGCGCTCACTTCAAAGAGATCGGCGAAAAGTACGGGCCGTTTGATCTTGGCCTGATGGAATGCGGGCAGTACAATGATCTTTGGCCGGACGTTCACATGACTCCGGAGCAGACCGTTCAGGCGGGAATAGACGTTCGCGCCTCGCTTATCGTTCCCATTCATTGGGGCGCGTTCACCTTGGCGACGCATAGTTGGACGGACCCGATCGAGCGCGTTACGGCGGAAGCGATTAAGCAAAATTTGCCTGTCTCAACGCCGAGAATCGGTGAATCAATTATCGTAGGAAAACCAGAATATCCCCGTCAAAATTGGTGGGAAAACTTGTAATTCTTTGTGAGGAGACTATGTCAATTCTTCGTCGTTTTTGGAGCATTGTCAACCTGCAGACATTCATTGTTCTCATCATGGCTTTTGCCGCGACTTACCTTTGTCGAATTTATGAAATCACGGTGAATTTGCCGACCACGCTCATTGGCATTGCCATTGTTTTTCCAATTGTTTTTTCCATTAACGCGGCCTACCGCAGACGCGAAGAAGCGCTGCGCTATTTCGCGTCATTAAAAGCGCACGGCATGTCGATTTATTTCGCTTTTCGGGATTGGCCGCCGGAAAATAAAGCGCTGGCGGAACCGATGCGCGCCAAGCTCTCCTCGCTTCTGCAAGCCCTGCGCACCAAATTCATCACGCCTGAAGATTTCAAGGAGGACTTTCACAAAATCTATGAAATTTTTTCCGATCTTTCCCGGATGATGGAAGACTTGCGCCACTCCGGCGTTCCGGCCAACGAGATTTCCCGCACCAACCAATATTTACGCGCGATGATCATTGAATTCGAGCGTATGCGCAATATTTTTCTCTATCGCACGCCGAAAGCGTTGCGCGCTTACAGCCAAATTTTCCTCAATACTTTCCCTATTCTTTACGCCCCTTATTTTGCTCATCTTTCGAATGATTCCGCCGTCTGGGTCGGCTTTCTTGTCGCCGGATTGTACAGCCTGGTTTTGGTCAGTCTCGACAATATTCAGGAGAGCCTCGAAAATCCATTTGACGCCGTCGGCGTGGATGACGTCGATCTCGACATTGCCGACGAGTACGCTTCCTTGATGAAGGATTAAAATGGAGGAGTTCGCCGAGCAGCATGGTTATTTTCTGGAGGACGTCTCTATCGGCGCGTCGGCTTCTTTCGCAAAAGCGATTTCAGACGCCGACGTAAATGCATTCGCCGCCGTTTCCGGGGACGACAATCCGCTCCACCTTGATGAAAATTTTGCGGCGCAAACCCGGTTCGGCGGGAGAATTGTTCATGGCATGTTGACTGTCAGCCTGTGGTCGACCATTGTGGGAACGAAGCTTCCCGGCCCCGGAAGTGCATGGTTGAGACAGGAAATTCTTTTTGTTAAACCCGTTCGCATCGGCGCGCACGTTTCGGCGAAAATCACAGTCGTCAAAATTGAGCCTGAAAAACAGCGCGTTCATTTCGATGCGGAATCGAGGGTAGAAGATGAGCTTGTCGCCAAAGGACGCGGCGTGGTTTGGGTTCCGAAAAAAGGTAAAAAATTGTAGAGACGCGAAGCATCGTGTCTTTACCAAGGGCTACTTCAAAAATATCATCTTACGCTTGGCGGAAAAGGCTCCCGCTTCCATCGTGTAAAGATACACGCCGCTTGCCGCTTGATTCCCGAAATCATCCCGCGCGTCCCAGATAATTTCATGAGTTCCAGCAAAGAATTTGCCTGTAGCCAGCGTGCGAACAAGCTGTCCGGCGCTATTGTAAATTTTCAGGGAAACGTCACTTTTCTCAGGCAATTGAAATCGAATCAAGGTGACGGGATTGAACGGATTGGGGTAGTTTTGCTCGAGAGAAAAAGCGTTCGGCGGCGCATTGCCTTCATCATCAGCAGCGCTGGTCGGGAGGGAGTTTGGCGCGCCGGGCGTGCCGCCTGGGACAAAACTCGCCTGCCAATTTTGCGCTTGTGAATTGTCGGATTCGGGCGCGATCAGCTCCAACGTTCTACCCTGACCATCCGCCGCCGTCGGCCAAGGCGCTGCGTCGTCATAGCTGAGCGAATCTGAAATTTCGCCGGATGGATCGCGCAGACGCACCAATTCTCCGCCGCCGCTCAAACCAAAATTGAAATTGCCGACGACGTTTTCAACAGCAGGGAAAACACTCTGGAACTTTTGCAAATCCTGCGCTAAAACCATAAATCCTTTCCCGGCAATCGTTAAGTTTGCAGGGAAAATAAATTGGTGCAAATCATCCCCGTCCTGAAAGCGCCACCCGAACAACGCGACGGAATCGGACGACGGATTGTATAACTCAACCCAATCCCCGGCGTCGGCGTTTGGCGCCGAGCGATAATTGATTTCGTTAATAATGAGCTTAATTTCGGAGGCCGGGGCTTTTTCGAAAATAGCGGATATTTGATAATTCTGCGAAGTTTCCAACGTGATCTCCGGATTGGCCCCAAAGCTTTGATCGCTCCATTCCAAGAATCGATAGCCGAGATTCGGCTCAGCCTTGATTTCGACAGGGACATTGCGAAAATAATCTCCTGACCACGGCAGATTCTTCAAATCCAGCACGCCCACGCGAACGCCGCCGCCTTCGCTCGGAGATGCGTCAACGGTTAGACGGAACGTTCCGCTCAGACCGAATTGCTGCAAAACATGGGAGCGTTGATGCGAAGGCCGCAACTCGCCAAATTGCCGGATGCGTGCAATATGTCCGCTCCAGTTCCACGCCGAACCTGACCATCTTCCGCGGTGTCTTTGAATTTCCGGCGTGATAATACTCAAGATTGAGTCTGTGACCGCTTCAATTCTGGAAGCGGTGAAATCTGTGTTCAATCGATCAGCGAATCGATGAATCAACGCGTTTTCGAAACCTTCGTTTTTGACCAGATTACGAAATAAATAGGTCGACCAGGGCGGGTTCGGCCAGCCGGGGCCGTTTGGGTCTAACGCAAAAGCAATCGTATTGCGCCCGTACGTATTGTCTTCAAAAAGGCCGAATCCAAAATCCGTGTCAAAGAGAATCCAGCGCCATTTTGCCTCTGGCCGGCGTGCTTTCCAGTATTTGATGTTGTTGCCCGGCCAATCGCGGTTGTCGAAGAAAATCTGGGCGACCATGTAATCCAAATAACTGTCGACGTCGATCCGCTCTTCGACCCAAGCGTACCGATCATCATTTGCCAAGTTATTGTTTTGGATGTAATTGAGCAGAGCCAGATAATCGTCGTTTCTGCCGTGAATCACGTCATTTTGAATCTCCAGCAAATCGACTTCATTTGGCGCAACGTCATGGTGGCTCGCCACATAATGTTCATTAATTTTTTCGCGAATGTGATGAATTCCCCAGTACTCGCCGTTGATAAAAACGATGGCTGGTCGCCACTGCAATCGATCGACGTTGAAGTCGTCAACCAGCGATTGCATCAAACCGTCGCGCATCATGCTGGCGAACCAGTCGTTGCCTGAGTTGCGCAAGACAAAAGCTTCAAATCGTTGCGGGCCGCGGTCGCCAAAGAGCGCATAATCGATGTTTGAAGTCCCGTATTGCGCGCGGGCAAAAATTGAGAGTGACTTTTGCGGATAACCGCGCGACCAACCGCCAAAGATTTTGACCCCGACTCCGGCTTGAAAAGCGTGGGCGCCGTCCGGTTCAAAAAAATCGACCACTCCCGGACGCTCCCAATCCTCCCAAAAGTTAGCGCCAAAATGCGGGAATGCGTCCTGGGCGTTATCGCCGTCCACATAAATGCCTGTGTCATTGTCCCAAAAATCCGCCGGTTCCGCGATCACCGAAACAACGGGCAGAGAAATGTTTTCTTTAATGAAAAAAGTCGCCGTGGATGGAAAAATCGGCGTTTCGCCGGGGACGATGGCGACGGCGCGAACAACGGTAGTTTTGGAAATTGAGATTGGCGAGGTGTACCTTCGATCCGAAGCGTCGGGCGCCGATCCGTCGCGCGTGTAGTAAATGTTCGCCTGGGAATTGGGGTGATCGAGCTCAAGCGAGATTGTGCTGCTATAAAACCCCGGCGTGTGCGAAAAAATGACCGGGTCGGAAAAACGGTTGATCGTCCGCGCATTGTTGTTGGAAACGCCGGGCGTCGGCTCCTGAAAATAGGTCAAGTTTGCCGAGCCGTCTGGTTTGCGGCCAAAAGTATAGTCCGGGAAAAGCAGCGGCGCAGCCAGCGAGTCTACCAAAGCGCCGGCGGCGTTCGAAAGATACGTCGTCTCTCCAGAGGCGGAAAGACGAAAATTTGTGTGTAAGCGCGGCAGAGATCCTTCGAGAACTTTGGGAATGCCGCGAACGGGATTTGGCGGCGCTCCGTCGTAAGCGGCGATCAAGAACGGGATCATGGTAAAATCAGAGGAAGTTAGGCTTACGTTGTGCGTTTGAATCGCCAGAACGTTTTCGCCTTCCTTCACTAACCCGGCAAAATTATCAATCGTAAAAAGCAGCGGCGGCTCCCCGTTCACCATTCGCGGCTCGACAAAAGTCGGCGCTTCCCGGGAGTAGGGAAAGAATTCGCCGGGGGCGCCCAGGTTGAAACGCGCGATTTCAATGCCGTTCAAGTAGGCGACAAAGCCGTCGTCAACGTCAACGTAAAGCCGGAGGGCTTGGAGACGGTTTGTTTCGGTGAGCGTGAATTTTTTGCGAATGTAGAGCGAGCGGAGCGACGATAAAAATGTTGCGTCGTCATTATCGCCGTAGCCGAAACCGCTGGGGCCTTGCTTCCAGGAATTGGCGTTAAAAGACAAATTCTTCCAGGTTGAGGGCGGCTCAAAAGTGCCAACCAGGTAGCGCCAGTGGTCGCCATGATCGATTACCGTCGTCCAGTTGCTCGTCGCTTTTCTATCCTTGCCGGAAGCGAAAATCAGCAAATGCTCCCCCGGCTGAATTTGTGCGCTTGGAAACAGCCACTTGCGCGGATTGTCAAGATTGTCGCTCAACCCAAAATCGAGCAGCGAAACGGAAGAAGCGCCCGGGTTGTAAATCTCGATCCAGTCGGGCGTGTCTCCGTCTTCGTCAATGATCGTTTCAGCGTTGGAAGCCATTATTTCGTTGATGCGCAATGTCTGGGCTGAAGCGTTGCCAAAAAAATAACAAGACAATGCTGTGAACAAGAGAGCGTTTTTTAGGAACAGTTGTTTTCCTGACATTTCGATTCCTGATTTGGGCCTATTCAACCCGTCCGTACATTGGCTGCGCCGTTTTTAAGAACTGACGTTACGCGCGATAACGCATATGCTGAGTCTTAAAGCAAATCTCGTCTCATTAGCGCCGGGCTCCAAAATGGGGCTGTCTAAACATGGTCTCCGAATGCAAGGCATGCAACATGTCGTCGGGGTTCAAAATTTTGAACCCCTACATGTGGTGTAGCGCACCAAAATATCATGTTTTGAGACAACTCCTAACGAGAATCAAAAGTTGCTCGCTCACTTTGCTCGCGCGTGGGTAACGTCAGTTGATAAATTCTAAGCATCATTCTGATGCAATGCAATCAATGAATTTTCGTTGAGGAAACCAATCGGAAAGTTCGGGCGTTACACCTTCATGCGCGCCCGCGCCCATTTCCCCAAAAAATCACCAGTCAAATTTACAGGAGAAACCTATGCGCCGCCAAATCCCGGTTTTCTTTGCGCTCGCCTTTTCCGCTTCCGCCGCTTTTTCTCAAAGCGTCAAAATCACCGATTACTCCACTCCGATCAGCAAGGCCGAGCAATTCTGGTTCAATTTCGATTTCAATCGTTCCAGCTTTGACGGCAGTTCAACCACCGACGGCTTTGCCGCACTCAATTATAACAGATTCTACGATTCACTGCCGTTTTCCTGGGCGATTCGCGCCGACGTCGAAGCGCAATATCTGGACGACGACCTGCGCCACAATCGCAATATCTTTGCGACTTTCAGGAAATACTTTTCGAACAGCAACAAAAGCTTCGCTTTCGGCAGCGCGTTCAATAATTCAGACGTCATCAACGGACGAGAATTCCAGGCCGAAGTTCACAATACATTTTTTACAGTTGGTCTTGGCTTTGGCCGCGTGATCAATGCCACTGCGCTAGCAAAAGCGATTCGCATCGATGAATTTTTAAACAAAGACCAAAAATTGAACGGCGCGCTATCGGCCAGTCATCTGAACGAGCTGGCGCACTTGATCGAAAGAAGAAATCAGTACGAAACGACTTACGGTGAGACCTACGAGGTACAATGGTTTCAAGATATGGAAGCCGTTTTACAAAACGCCGGGCGCTTGCCCGACAGTGAACTGGACGCGTGGGGCATTCTTCGCATGCGGGAAGTGCTCACGTTTGAGCGCATTTTTCAACGCATGCACGGCTGGACGCTGGAAGTCGGTCTTAGCGGGCAATTCGATCATGAAAACGACACGGAAAGTGTCGGTTTGGATGCACGATTGAGAATCGATCTGCCGATTGGATTGAAATCGCAGTTCAGTCATTTCAGCTCCTACCGAGAGCCGCTCGACGATGATTTCTCCAATCGGCGATTTTTTACATCTTCAAGCTTTACTCGTGAAATTACCAATCGTGTTGATTTGGCCCTGAATCACAGCTTTAACTATAACCGTAACGATTTTACAAACTTTTTTCGCAACGATTTTTTCACGACAAAATCCACCCGACTTTCCGCCGAATTCTTTTACTATCTCGAAAATCGGTTCACGCTGACCATTTCCGGCAATGTGTTCGGCCAGAACTTAACAAGGCTGGATGAAAGAGACGACTGGCGCTGGGGCACAACCTTTATCGCTGCACTTGGTTATCGTATACGTTAAGTTACGTTGCTTCGAACTATGAAGTGACGGATTGTTGAATTTCCATCAATCCAATATTCCGTCACTCCAAAATTATCTCCAGATTCTCCGATCAAAACGCCTTCCGTCATAATTTCACAAAAATAACAACGCAACTAAACCTTCCCACAAGCTCCCCTGGTCTAACTGGCTGAATGGTATGAAAAAGCGCTAAGAGTTGATTTATTATCATTCTTGATTACCTTGCGGTTGAGCCGTTCGAGTGGATTTGGGACGGCGATCAAAGAATGATCATATTTTGCCTGAGAGGTTCTCCTGATACGGGAATTGGAAAATGAGCGAGAGGTAATTTTGCGCTGCCAGCAAAATGATCTGAGCGCTTTCGAGCTGATTTATCGCCAGTACGAGCAGCCGCTGCTGAACGCCGGTCTGCGTATGCTTGGCAAAAAAGAAGACGCGGAGGACGCGATTCAGTTGGCGTTCATGAAGCTGTTTCGCGGGCTCAAAAACTTCAAATTTCAGGCAAAATTGAGCACGTATTTGTTTCGCATTATGTTCAACGTCTGCTTTGATTTGATTGAAAAACGCAAGCGTCACGCAACGCGCGATCTGGATGGAATTGAGCGCGGTTTTTCCCCGACGACGGACTTGCGACTCCAGCTCGAAGATGCTATCAGCACGTTGCCGGACAGAATGCGCGCCTGTTTTGTGCTCTTTGCGGTGGAAGGCGTGAAGCAGGAAGAAATCGCCGAAATGCTCGAACTCTCGGTCGGCGCGGTTAAGTCGCACGTTTTTCAGGCGAAACGGAAGTTGCGTGCAATTATGGCGGAATCGAATGCTTAAAATGCTCGGAATGTTGGAATTGTGGATTGCTGGAATATTGGAATGCGGCAAACCAATACTCCAGCAATCCACGACTCTATCATATTTTGATTCACTACCTGACACTTTTTATGGTAACTTTTCGAGCGTCTCAAAAAAACCAAAATTGTCATACTGGAAGCATCTTTTTAAACCTGACCCTTGAACTCTTGGAGAAAAGCTGTGCCGGACGCTAACAAAGATTCTTACAGAATGACAATTCGAGGCCTTCTCGCCAGGTCTAAATGGCAATTTGTAAAATGTGTCAGGTAGTGAATATTTTGATTATGATTTGGCTTGATCAAATAAAAACAGATGTTTCTCATTTCAGGTAAAGATTTTATGTCTTGCGAACTTTACGAAAAACACGAATTGGGCTTGGTCGAAAAAGCTGTTTTTGACGACCACGTTAAGACCTGCGAAGAATGCAGCCGGGCGGCGGCGCAAGATCAACGGCTCATGAATGAAGCGGGGCAATTGGGTGCGCAAATTGACTCGCCCATGCTGTGGGGCAAAATCGAAAACACGCTCCGTGAAGAAATTCAGCGAGAAGAGCGGTTCGCACAGACGGCTCAGTTTAAAAAATGGCATTCACGCCCAATTTTCCGCATGGCGATGGCGGCGGTTCTTCTTGTTGCGGTGAGCGCGGGAATCTTTTTTGTGCAAAAAGAGACGCAAGCGCCCCAACCTTCTGCGCGGCTGCTAACCGAGTCGGCTTTGGAGCAGGTTCGCCAGACGGAAAAGGCTTACGAAGAAGCAATCGCACAACTGGAAACGACGGCGAACAAAAAGATTTTGGAAATGGACATTGAACTCGCGCTTCTCTATCGCGACAAGCTCGAAACCATTGACGCCCAGATTGAACGATGCCGGGAAGCTTTGGCGGAAAACCCTGGCAACGCGCATATCCGGCGTTACATGATGGCGGCGTTGCAAGACAAGCGGACAACGTTGGAAGGTCTTTTGAAAAACCCGGAAAGCGCGCTTTAGAACATTTTTGTAGAGTCGCGATGCACCACAACTCTACCACATTTGACTGTAAAAAATAGATTCCTGGTTACTGAATAAACCGAAATTGAGGCTGAAACAATGAAAAGAAAAATCCATCGTCAGGTCGTTTTTTTGACATTGACGTTTTTCGTCAGTGCAAGCGTTTTCGCGAACGGTAACGAATCGCGCAAAAAGGAACGAAAAACTTTCACGGCTTCGCTTGCGACGCAGGCCGGAGGCACGCTCTATATCGATGAAACCTACGCTGACGTTTTTGTTATTGGCGGGGCCGGAAACAAAATTGAAGCTGAAGCGATCATCGAAATCACTGACATTGACGCGGAACTGACCGACGAATTGTTTTCGCAAACGGAAGTTACGCTCGAATCTTACCGCGACGGCGCGAGATTAAGCTTGCAAACTCCTCGCGACGTCATCCATAAAATGCGCAACAGAGGCGGCTTGTGGCGCTCGTTTTTTCGCGGCGGCAAGATCAATATTTCCATTTCGACCGATCTCAAAATTACGCTTCCAAAACGATATTCTTTGCGGTTGGAAAATAAGTACGGCGACGTGGAAATCACCGATGTTGCCGGAGAGCTGGAGATCAGGAACACGTCTGGAGAAGTCCGTCTGAACGATTGCGGTGGTCGCGCGGAAGTTCATAATAATTACGCGCTTGTCGATATTGATAATTTCAACGGCCCGCTTGAAGTAAAAAATGGCAGCGGACAAGTCGAACTGCGCGATATTCGCGGCGACGCTCGCGTTCAGAACAGCTACAAATCCATACGCTTCCGCAATATTGTCGGAGAATTGACGGTGACGGGGCAGAGCAGCCCGATTACCGGCGAAACGGTTAAGGGCGATTGCGACATTACTTCGTCGTACAAGCTCATCGAAGTTAAGGGCGTTCAAGGCCGCTTGACGATTAACGGGCCAAGCTGCGGCATTGAAGCAAGTCGAATTCGCGGCGACGCTTCCATCCGAAGCAGCTACAAAGAAGTTTTTATTGACAGCGTGGGCGGCGAACTGAATTTTATGGGACAGTCTTCTACCGTAACCGCGAAACGTATCGGCAAGGGCGCTTACATTCGTTCTTCTTACAAAATATTGCGCGTCGAACAGGTGGGCGGGGATTTGGAGATTGACGGCAGCTCTTGTCCAATTTATGCGCGCGACATTCGCGGTAACGTCGATGTGGTTTCGAGTTACAAAGACATTGAAATTGAAAACGTTGGCGGCAGTTTACAGATCAAGGGCGGCTCCAGCCCGGTCACGGTCAAAAATGTCGGCAACGGCGCGACGATCAAGTCTTCCTATAAACACGTCAATGTAGAAGACATTAAAGGCGATGTTGAAATCGCCGGCGGTTCCTGTACTATATCCGTCGACGGCGTTACAGGCGATCTTGACGTGCGTAATTCGTACAAATACGTCGTGGTAAAAGGCACGCGCGGTTCGATCACCGTACGCGGCAACAGCAGCCCCATCGAAGTCTCTGACATTTCATCCTTCCCGCGCAATGGACGAATTGAGCTCATAACGACCTACAAACCAATTACAGTGCATTTGCCGGAGTCCATCGACGCGAAGATTTTGGCGTCGACGAAGTACGGTAAAATTCGCTCGGATTTTCCGGTCTATCTCGGCGGTGAAGACGACCGCAGCAAAGGCAACAAAGATATTCGCGCCACGCTGGGCGACGGCGGCGGACTGATTCGTCTCGAAACCAGTTCGGACATTGTGATTAGAAAGGATTGATGAACGTTTTGGGTTTGTTAATTGATGTTACGCGCCAGCTTCATAATACAGCAACCTTTTATCAACGTTATTCTGCGGAGGCGCACTACCGTGAACCTAATTTAGAGACGCCCAAAATTCTCGTTCCCAATCTCTGGATTGGGAGCGAAATTGTACTCGAAACTCCAGTTTCGAGAGCAATTCTTTGGCTCGAAACCGGAGTTTCGCGCCCATTTTCATTCCCAAACCGGAGTTTGGGAACGAGCCGCAATATTTTCAAGATGTTACACAGTATGCCGTAGAGGTTCAAGATTTTGAACCCCTACACGTGGCATGCCTTTCATCCAGAAGTGATGTTTACTCCAAAATCCAGGATGTGCGTTTCTGTACGTAACATCAATTAGTAAGATTGGCGTCGCGGTCTGCTTCCGGCTCCACAGACTCATCCAAGAATAACAGCGAAGCGGCCCTACCCCGGCTCCACATCGAACAAGCTTGGCGGGCGTTTAGGCAGAACGCCGCGATAATACACGTCGATCAAATCGCTCAACACGCCGAAAGCCGTTTGGCGCAGACTTGGCGCTTTTTCAACCAGTAAAATTCTGCCCATTGTATCGCTTTCAAGCGTCAGCCCGTTATCAAATCCGGACATCGGAAAGAGCGGATCGTCCGGCTGGGTAGCCTGCAGCCGGACAGATGCTTCAATTTTGTTATCGACTCTCTCCAAACGTACAATCTGTTGCGGCTTGCCGCCTATTTTAGCCGCACGAGAAATGAGTTCTGAAGCGCGGCTGGAGAATGAATCTCGCACAACGTCCCGGGGGCTCAGCGCGCCTTTCATAAGTACGTTTCCCAAAATAACCGCTTTCATCGCCCCGTCCCATCCATCCAAATCAAATTCTGGATTGGCTTCAGCGATGCCGGAAGCCTGCGCCTCGCCGACCGCCCTCGATTCCGGCACGCCTTTCGCCATACGCGCCAATACATAATTAGCGGTGCTGTTGAGAACGCCGCGTATTTTCACAATTTTTGACGCAGGCAAACCGTAACGAAACAAACTAAAAATCGGCAAGCCGTCGGCGACGCTGGATTCGAACCGCAAACGCAATTTTTGCCTTTCCGAGATTGCGTGCAACTCATGAAAAAAGTAAGCGATCGGGCCTTTGTTGGCGGTGACCACATGTTTGCCGCTATTGAGCGCCGTTCGAATATATTCCGCAGCCGGTTCTCCAGATTCCTTGTCCAAAACCGTCAATTCAACGAGAACGTCCGCTTCAATGCGTTCAATAAATTTGGATGCGCCGCCCATAATTCGTCTTGGACCGGGCAAGTTGGCGAGAATTTCCTCCGGTAAAAACGCTTTGTCCGGAAGCCATCGAAAGCCAAGCGTTCTTGTGTAAACGCCGGAAATCGCCGGTGAGAAAGGCAATTGCGCCGCCTTTTCATGCAGCAGTTTTACAAAGGCTTTGGCGACGTTTCCATACCCAATCAACGCAATTTTTAATACGGGTCGATAAAAATTCATAACGTGAAATATAAAGGATTTTTGCTCAAACAAAACATCCATTCTCCATCCTGGCGGAATGGACGGTATTATCGTCTATACCTTTTAGTCGTATGAACCTGTTTTACTCGGTTTTTTCATGACGCGGAAATCTATGTGGACGATAATGCTCGTCCTTCTCTACCTGATTTTCGAAGGACTCGCTTTCTTGGGGCTCATCTTCCTGGAAAAACAAAAAGACGTTTACTACAACCCGATTCTCAAGACAAGCGTATCCGACCTGCATCGAGACATGCTGAAAATCTATTTGGCGAATGAGGCGTACATCGTCCACGATTCTCTTACGGGTTGGGCGCTGAACCCGAACGTTGAGAAAGGGCTGTACAGAATTAACGCTCAGGGACTGCGCGGCAACCGCGAATATTCTCAAATTCCTGATTCCGGAAAAATTCGCATCTCCGTTCACGGCGATTCCTTCACGTTTGGCGATGAAGTGAACAATGACCAAACCTGGGCGGCTCAACTTGAGGCGCTTGACAATCGGCTTGAGGCGCTCAATTTCGGCGTCAGCGGCTATGGCCTGGACCAGGCTTTTTTGCGCTACCAGACTCTCGGCAAAAGGTTTCCCGGAAATTATGTTTTTATGTGCGTCATGCCTGCCGACATTCGGCGGCACGTGAACGTTTTCCGTCCTTTCCTTCACTCATTCACCGGCTTGCCGCTCTCAAAGCCGCGTTTTATACTTCGCAACGACTCCTTAAAGCTTTTGCCGAATCCGATGCCTTCCATCAACAACTACCGTGAAATGTTACTCAATCCTGGAGATCGAATTCCTGAACTTGGACGGCACGATGACTTCTTCCGGCAAGGGTACGATAAAAAGTCCTGGGATCGCGTCCCGTCTCTCCGGTTGGGTAAAACGCTCAAATACGCCTACAAAAAAACTGATCCCGTTGACGAGATCATCGTTCAAAACATCATCAATGAAAATTCGCGGGCTTTTATTCTCACACAACGCATTCTTACCGCATTTTACCAAGAAGCGATGCGCCGAGGGGAAAAACCGATCGTTGTCTTACTCCCGGCACGGAAGGATTTGACGCAATTTCGCAAGCGAGGCAGACGCATTTACCAGCCGCTAATCGCTTTCCTGCAAGACTCCGGGATGGATTGGGTGGACCTTATGGACGGCTTCGAGAAATTTGGGAAGAATGATAACTTGAAAACGCTCTTCATGAAATCTCACTACTCGCCGCGAGGCAATCAAATCGTTGCCCGAACGCTCGCGGAATATATCGGCGAAGCTGCTCAGCCCGCGCCTCAACCTGTCGGCGGAGCGCAGAATCCCCATAATTAAATTCTTTTTCATTGGGAATTTTTCTCACCGGGTTAAATTACCTGTGACTCATCTAATCAGGCGCGCAAAGCCCGGATTCTTCTAATACTCGAATCCCGAGCTTTTTCGATAGGCTCGTCAAACGGAACTTCTTAAAAATAGAGGTGCAAAATGACGTTGTTAAGCGTTAACGTCAACAAATTCGCTACGCTGCGCAATGCTCGCGGCGGCAACAATCCGGACGTGCGCCAGGCGGCGCTCGATCTGTCTCTTATACACATCTCCGAGCCCACGAGACTCCATTGCAT
>CAXHAT010000176.1:0-16424 GCA_964014485.1 uncultured Deferribacteres bacterium | reverse complement strand
TTGAGAAATTTTCTATTCTGCAACAGCCTGCTGCGCGGGAATGACGTAAAAGCGACGTTTCTCTGGTGCAGTTTGAGAAATTTCCAAGAGTGCGTAACATCAGTTATGTCATTTGCTTCGCGTCATTTGGCTGACGCCGTCATTGAGTCATTCACTCCGTGTCATTTGCTTGAAAATGGCTTAGTGACGCCGATAGGCCAATGACAGCGTCAGCGAAATGACGCCGAAGGCCAATGACTTTATTCATATTGCCCGCCCAGATCGATCCAGGTAATAATTTTACGAATTTCATCAGCGGTTAAAGCGTTCTCTCCGGTCAAATGCGGGCCGACTCCGGCGCGGTCGTCAAGGCCAAGCAAAACATCGACGAGATGACTGCGGCGCGAAAAAGGCACGCGCGAAACTTCGACCAAGTGCGGATCACGTCCGCGATCCATGAGATTTTGATAAGCAATCGGAAATTCTTCCGCTGGCGCGGTCAAAGACAGATCGAGATTGCCGGGCGGTGTCGCGCCAACGTGACACGAGACGCATTTATTTTCGATAATCGGCGCGATGGCGTTTGAAAAAGCGATGACTTCGCGCTCCGCTTCCGGCACGTTCAAGTTCGTCGGCTGCGCGGTGAGCGCCATTGGATTGGGGTTCGTGGAAGGCCCTTCGCGGTCGCCGTGACACCCGGTGCAATTTTCGAAACGTTCGCCGGGGCGGGCGTAGAACCAACTGCGTTTGATCACAATCGCGCGGCCCAAAGAATCAAGCAGATTAAACGCGACCGGCGTATTCGAAGGAATTTCGATGGCAAAAGAACCGTCCGGCAGAATCGGCGCTGTGCCGATCACGCGCTTGCTTTCAAAACTCGTCATGCCGTTGCGATTCCTGGATTGCTGCGGAATTGCTTCAACGACCATCACAGATTTGACCTCGTCCGGCTCGGGAATCTGCTGGCCGTCGTTGCGCTGACGGTTGTAAACGTTCTGGTTCAACACCACGCTGGTCGTTGCAGCCTTGTTGAGAATATCGGGTATTACCGGCGGGCGTGGGCGCGGTGAAACCACAACGGCGTCCAATTCATTTGTTTCAGGGTCGTTGTATAGCAAGCTCAGGCTCGAACCGTCGCGATTAATCAGGTACAAGCCGTAATCGCCCGCTTCGTGGCCTTCCGGCGCGTAGCTCACGACCAAACGTCCGTCAGGCAGCGGAAACGGATATTTGAAGCTCGTCGTGTCGCCGCTGATGGAAATATGCTCGGTCAAATTGGTGATTCCTTCGCCGCGATCTCCGGACTGATTTTCAGCGTCGATAATCACCAGCGCACCGCGATCCACCTGCACCCGGTTCGACATAATCGCAACCAGCCGCCCGTCCTCCAGTTCGCGGGCGTGCCAAAAATTGCGATTATGCGAGCCGAAGTGCAGAAAGGTCGACGAGCCGTCCGGATGTGTGAAAAAGAGCGGGAAACGGTTTTGCGTCCCGTGATGCTCCCAGCGCGTCCAGGCAATGCGTCCGTCGCGCAAAACAATTGGATCGAAATCGTCGCTCATGTTAAAAGAGACGCGCTCAATGCTGCTCCCGTCCGCAGTCATGATGTGAAGCACTTCAACAGGCCGTCGCTCATATTCGTCGCGATAAAACGTGCGATTTGAGCTGAACATAATGCGTCCGTCAGGCAAGTACGTCGGATCACAGTTGTCGGAATCGCCGGAGGTAAGCTGACGAATGCCGGAGCCGTCGACATTCATTTCGTAGAGATGCCAGTTGCCGTTACGATCTGTTCTCATGGAAAAAATCACCCGCAAGCCGTCGTAGGAAATGTCCGGATCAGCCACGGCGGCGCCTTCGCCAGTGAGATTGGTGAGATTGGTCAGCGTTCCGTTCGGCGAAATCGGCGACAGCATAAAAAGGTTGCTCGTCGTCTGGTTTGAGATGAAGTTGGTGTTCAAAAAGCGATTTGAAGTCGATTTGACAAAAATGATGGAGTCGGTTTGCGCCAAATCCTCCGGCGCGCTTTGACACCCGGCGAGAATTGTCATGCCGAGCAAGGTTTTCAGAAACACCTTGCTGACGGTTGCAACGCTAGTGTTTCTAATAGTTGAATTATTGGAATGTTGGATTATTGGATTTTTGGCCTTCCATGCCGCTCTCTTCCAAAAATCCAGCACTCCATTTATCCACCCTTCCGTGGCAGCTTTTTCTGGTTGCATGAGAAACCTCCTGTTCCCGTTATTGCGACCGCTGGTTAGTATCCAAACGAAACGCCGATTTGTAAAATATTCGCGCCGAAATTGGCTGTAGTAAAGGCGAAATTTTCTGAAGTGAAAAATCTCTCGTACTTCACGCTCAGCTCAGGATCAGTCGCGAAACGGAGCCAACGCTCCAAAAACGGCGCATGATAGACGGCTTTCACGCCGAAAATATGTGAATGAAAATGCATCAATTTGTAGTCGCCGGTGAAAAACGTCGGCGTTTGCGTAATCGAATAGACGTCCTGGTAAAAATACGCCTGACTCTGCGTGTAGAAACGGTAGCGGTAACGCATCAACAAGCGCTTCGACATGTTTTGGTAAAACTTCACGCCCAGCGCATGAGAGCGCACGCCCCAATCATCGCCGTACAAGCGATAGTCAAACCACAGCGCCGCGTCCATCGATTTAATGTAGGTGTTAAGCTTGGCAAAGCCCGCGACGCGAATGCGCGTTTGCGGATGCGTCTCCGGGAAATTGCCGCCGCCGACTGAAACGAGGCGATACGGATTGGATTGAAAACCGTCCGAGTACGACATGTCCAGCCCCAAACGCATGATCGTTTTTTTCGACAAGGTTTGGGTGAGCGTGGCGTTGCCCAAAAGCGAAGTTTTGGAAAGCGTTGAATCGCGGCCTGTCGGCTTGACCGTATCGGAGCCGTAGGCCAGCCGCACGGCAAAATTGGTGTTTTTTTGCAGATAATCTTTATTTATCCCGACGGAAACGAGCCTGCCGATATAATCGCTCTCCGCTGAGTAGTAGCCGGAAAAATCCGCCCTGCGATACGTCCAGGTCGCCAAAACTTCACTGCGTCTTTTGATGAAAGAGCCGTCGCCGGAATCGGCGGTTGCAGGACGGGAAGCGCCTGTGACGGCGTCCGTGGGAACCGGCGCGCCGGAAATGCCGCGAAAAGGCGGGATGTTGACGCGGTCAATGAGCAAGTGCATGGAGAAGATGCTCACTTCGCTCAAATCTTTCGCAAGCTGAAACATCGGGGCTTGCACGGCGAGTCCGCTGTTGTCATTGAAAATCGTCGTCGTAAGGCCAAATTTATCTTCGGCGAAACTGTTTTGCATTATGCCGAAAATCGAGACGACGGCAGTCAAAAGAGCGCGCTTCATCACGCTTGTAAACTGGGCTAACATGCCTGTTTTCCAGATGTCCTGTCCTTGGTGCATAAATCAGATCGATTGACCGAAAACGCCCTTTATTCGCAAGCTAAAGCTTGAACTGCAAACGACGATGCATGCCTTCAGCTCAGCCTTAAGCAGAACGGCTGTCGCTCGTAGTTCAAACTTCAGTCTATTCCCAGAGCATATCGTTCGTCAAAATAAAATATCGCAAACCCAAAACGGTTGATCATTCAGTTGCGACAAGGTTTGTTTATTCGATACGATAGCAATCGCCAAATCTGAAAGGAACTTCTGGCTTCCCATCAATGACGATCGGCTGATTTTTCGGGATTAACGCTTGGTACGAACTTGGTTTTTCTGGTCGTGACGGAAGGTTGATAATGATGGTTTGATGATCCCTGAAGTAACAGAGAGGATTGTCGCTGGTGACAAAAACGAAACGAAACGATTTCAGAATTTGCCTGCCCAAAAGCGAAATATGCGGAGTGCAAAAAGAGCGGCTGTTTTCCAAACCAATAACATCGACGCGACTGGTGACGCGGTCTTTCATTGAGTCTTCTCCTCTTTGGTCTTTCCTCGACCTTACGGTTCATCCAAAAATACCTTCCCGGATTTCATCTCACCTTCACGCCGTCTTTGCCCGAAAAAAAGCTCTGAATAACTCGCTATTCTTCATTTTTTTCGGACAAATCCGTCGCAAACATGAGCGAACTCCGAAAAGTTATTTTCGGATGAGCCTTAGTGTTATCTACGGCGAAAAAATGCGCGCCAAATCCCTGGCGCGCTTTGTCCTAACACTGATCTCAACCCTGAGATTTGAAGCGAAACACCGCGTCCCTGCGGATAAGTAAATAGTGTTTAGTAATTAGTTATTGGTGAGCAGTTCTAATCACTATTTACCAATAACTAATTACTTAAAAAACATAGCTGGCCTTTCATTGATGAATACGGCCAATTTCTATCCCTGAAGTCAAGTTTTTGCTTGTCCCTGGCATGACCTCTTGCTTGATCCCGTGAACCAGTCGGTTGCTTCGAAAAACGCCGCCATTCCCTGCGGCGACGGATGAAAAGAGTTCCACCCGCTTTCTCTTCATCCTTGAAGAGCAATCGACTTCAATGCTCTGTCCTAAGCATGTCCCGGCGCGTCCTTGCACCGAATTCCCTGGATCAAACATCCCTGGTTTTTGACCGAAGCGAGATGCAGTCAGACCAGCTATGTCACTGCTTCGGCCTCCCGCATCTTGCAGGAAGCTTTTTGTTTTGAACGACAATTCTGTAATTACAATTTTGTCGTTTCATTTTTCTCCAACGTCCTGTCAGAGTGTTTTTTAGCGAGCCGTTGAGCTTTCATTCCTTGAAAACCCGCAAGCGTATTCTCGACGTCCTGTCGTCAATCGCTAACTGCCCAGACTAATACAACCATTGTGCCAGAATTGCTCATCGCTTTCAATGAGCATCGATTCTCACAAATAAAAGCCCAGCGCAAACGCAAGTTCAATGGTCTTGTTCGTCCAGGAAGTCACGTCCGCGCCGCTGCGAAAGAAGTGCGAGATAATCTCGTAGCGCCACGTGGTTTTCTTCTTGGTGATCACGCGCGTTCCCAGCCCAAGACCCAGCGTCATATTGTATTCGTCGTGCATCTTCGTCAAGCCGAGCTGCGTTGTGATGTACGGCTGAATGCGGCTGCGAACGATCATTGTGCGCATAAAGCGAACGGCATGAAAAATAACGCGATCCGACCCTGCAACCGGCGCTAAGTTGATGGATTTTCTAAAGAAATCCTGCCCCGCTTTTGCGAAGCCAATGACCGCGCCCGCGCTGTTTTTTCTGCTCATTCGGTAATAGTAGCGCGCCCCGTAAGTGAACGACGTTTCGAAACGATCCGGAGCATAAAAGCCGAGAAACGGCGCGATTTCGTGGAGACGCGGGGCTTTCCGTTTGGGCTGCTGCGCTTCGGCCAAAGTTGTAAAAATGAGAATAATGAATAAGGCGGAAGTCCATTTTCGCATGTGTGTTTTCCTGGTTGATGAGCTCAGAGCGAAATCCCCAAACCGGCGGAGAGTTCTAAAAAATTCAAAATGCTTTGATCGCCAAAAACAAGAAACTGGCGGAGATCAATTCTGACAAAAGTTCGTGATTGTAACGGCTTTTGTAATCCCAAACCGTAATTGAATGACAGATTCGAGCTTGACTTGGCGTCGGCTGATTTTACCGGCACGCTGGTGATAATTCCAAATCCGGCGCTGACGTAACTGCGGAACGTGTTAATTCGGCGCCAGAAGAATTTGAAGTTCATGTCCATCGGATAAAGCGCTAAAGTATTTCCGGCAACGAATTGAAAAGAACCTTCCAGAGCGCCGTTTGGCATGTTATAATAGTGGAACTTGCCGATGTAAGAAAAATCGCCGCCCATAAATCCAAGCGACAGAGAAAGCCCCCCTTTTGAAGGGAACGGTGCATCGGCGTTAAGTGAGGTTTGTCGAATGGGTTTTGGCGTCCGATCCGCATTTTTTGCCGCAGCGCCGTTTCGCGCGCCCAAGAACATCCAGCCGGTTTGTCTGCGGCCAAAGCCCACCTGAAACCATGCGTTGCGTTTGCGAATCATGCGAATGTGCGTTCCCGCCGGCAGCATGGCGACTTGCCTGCTTTTGGTTGAAGGCAGTTCGTAAAGCGTGACCGCCGTCGGTAATTTAACGGTTTTTGATGTTTGCTGCGCGAAAAGGATTTCTGAAGAAAGCGTCAAAAGAGTCAGCAAGCCTGCCAACATTGTTTTTATCAATGGCGAAGATGTTCGAAAAATTCTGTCTCGACATGATCCAGTGTTTTGCATGGAGTCTACTCAAAAGAGGTACGTCAAACCGAATTGTACGCGAGAGCCTGGCGACCAATGCGAGCCTTTGTCATTTTCGTTCGCCAGCCGCCAAAAACTCCGCCCGAAATGCAAATGCATTGCCAGCGTTTTTTTTAAGCTCAAAGCGCCGCCCAAGCGAATCGCCGGAGAGAATTGCAATTCGCTGCGATCCGCAAGTCTGACGCTCCCGGTCATCGAATTCCCAAGAACGAAGCCTTCGAAGTGAATGATCAGGACATGACCGTCGACGGCGACCTCAAAGTTCATTCTTGAAAATGCTGGTTTTTGCAACATAACGCTTAAACCGGCGCGATACGTTTTGAGTCCGTGTTCAACCTCACCGCTCTGCAAGCGCAAAGTTCTGCGATAGCTCGCAAAATCAAAAGGTAGACCGAGCAGAAGGTTTTGGGAAAGTTTTATCTGAAGTTCGACGCCGGCTCCGGGGAAAACGGCGCGTCCGGTGCTCTCATCGTTAGTATAGGCCAGCGTGTAAACCCGGATTACCCGCCCGTCAGTTTTATCCTGTGTTTGAGCGAAGGAATTCGACACGCAGGACAATGCGAAAAGCGCGCAAAAAAGAACACATTTTGATTGATTTGCAGACATGCGTTATTAATAGAAGCAATTTCCGGAAAATGGAGAGAGCAAGCTCAAAACAGGCAAAAGGAAAGGTTTGCATTTGCAAAAAAAATGATAAATTAAGCGCTCATTTTTTAATAACGGCCCAAAAACGGAAATCTTAGATGACGATTGACTATACAAAAAGAACGCATACTTGCGGCGAGTTAAGTGCAAAAAACATCGGCGAAGAAGCAACGCTCTGCGGCTGGGTGGATCGCAATCGCGATCATGGCGGCGTCATTTTTATCGACCTTCGCGACCGCTACGGCCTGACTCAGATCGTTTTCAATCCTGAAGACGGCGAAATTTACCAGCAGGCAAAGGCGCTGCGCGGCGAATTTGTCATCGCAATTAAGGGTCAAGTTGAAAGCCGACCGGAAGGCATGATTAACAAAAATCTGGCAACCGGCGAAATCGATGTTCATGCGCAAGAGTTGCGTATATTAAATGAAGCGCAAACTCCGCCGTTTGAAATTCTCGACCGCATTGACGTCTCGGAAGATCTGCGGCTCAAATATCGTTATCTCGATCTGCGCCGCCCGGCGATGCAAAAAAATATTTTACTGCGTCACCAGGTCTACCAAATCGTCCGCCGTTATTTTGATGAAAATGGTTTCGTCGAAGTTGAGACGCCCATTCTTATGCGCAGCACGCCCGAGGGCGCACGTGATTTTCTCGTGCCCAGCCGCGTGCAGAAGGGGAAATTTTATGCGCTGCCCCAGTCGCCGCAAACTTATAAGCAAATATTGATGGTCGCCGGCTACGACCGCTATTTTCAAATCGTCAAATGCTTTCGCGACGAGGACTTGCGCGCCGACCGTCAGCCTGAATTTACGCAAATTGATGTGGAAATGAGTTTTGTCGGCATGGAAGAAGTTTTCTCCATGGTCGAAAAACTGATGGTTACGTTATTTAAAGAAACGCTGGGCGTTGAATTAAACGCGCCGTTCCAGAGACTGACTTATCGCGACGCCATGGATCGATTTGGCAGCGACAAGCCTGACTTGCGATTTGGCATGGAGTTGATCGATTTTTCAGACACGGTTCTGGAGAGCGAATTTCGCGTCTTTAACGATTGTTTAGCGCGGAACGGAGCGATTAAAGGTATACTTGTCAAAAACGGCGCTGGCTATTCACGCAAGCAGATCGATACGCTGACGAATTTCGTCAAAACTTTTGGCGCCAAAGGGCTTGTCGCCGTCAAAGTCGGCGAAAGCGACTGGGACAGCAATCTGACAAAATTTTTCTCGGAAGAAATTCGCGCTGCCGTTCTGCAAAAAGCCGATGCGGTCTCCGGGGATTTGGTTTTGATGGTTGCGGATACGCTGGCCGTCGCCAACGAGTCGCTTGGACAACTTCGTTTGCAAGTTGCTAAAAACGAAGAGCTTATCCCGGAAGATCAGCATTCCTTGCTCTGGGTGACTGAATTCCCATTGTTGGAGTTTGACGAGGAAGAACAGCGCTATATTGCCATTCATCATCCGTTTACTTCGCCGATGGAAGAAGATCTTGACAAACTTGAAACGGATCCGGGCGCCGCTCGCGCCAGAGCTTATGATCTGGTTCTCAACGGCAACGAAATCGCCGGCGGCAGCATCAGGATTCACACGCGCGAATTGCAGAATAAAATGTTCTCTTTGCTTGGCATCGACGCTGAAGAGGCAAAAAACAAATTCGGATTTTTACTTGACGCTTTAGACTACGGCGCGCCTCCACACGGCGGCGTCGCTTTCGGCTTCGACCGCATGGTTATGCTTTTGGCCGGAAGAAAATCGATCCGCGACGTGATCGCATTTCCGAAAACAAACAGCGCGCTTTCTCTTATGGACGGAGCTCCGAGCAGCGTTGACGAGACGCAACTATCCGAGCTTGGCGTGCGCTTGGCTGAGTAAATCCTTTTTGCTTGACAAAAACTGAATTAATCGCTATACTTAGCGCACTTTTGTCATTAGTTATTAAAAAACAAGACTCTGCGTTGTTTTTTTTTCAACGTAAATTCTTGAGAAAAACCACTGTAAAACAAAAGTTTTCCAAAAGGAAGGAGGTGCTCTCGATGTCCAGAACGCCCAAATCATTTTCCAAATGGGTGCTTTCGATTGGCGCAGCCGCTCTGCTCATTTCAATGGGTTGCAGCAGCGGACCTAACGAACAACAGTTACGCCAATTGGAAGAGACAAAAGCCGCAGCAGCGGCCGCCGAGCAAAAGCTCAGTGATTGCCAATCCGAAAAGTCTAGCCTTGAATCGCAACTCGCTGCAAAACAACGTGAACTCAAAGCTGCACAAGACGAATTCGAAGCTGTCAAGAGACGACTGGGTGAATAAGGGTAGTTTTTAGTTTTAAACTTGCGAGGAGTATGAAATGAGATCAATGGTGAAAGGCTGCCTGATTGCCACGCTTGGCTTGGGTTTATTCACCTCTGCAACAACGGCGTTTGCACAAAAAATGACGATGAAGCAGTATGAAGCCGATTTGCAGGCGGCAAAAGACAGATTAGCAAAAGCAGAAGCCGATTTGGCGAATTGCGAAACGGAAAAGTCAGGCCTTCAGACACAAATTACCGACGCTGACGCCCAAACAAAAAAGACATGGCAGGACATCTATGCTTTGATCGGCACGGACGAAGCCGGCGTTGAAGCATATCGCCAACAACTCGCTGCTCTAGAACGCGAACTCGACGGGCTTGCTGCGCTTTCTCCGGAGGAACTTTATAAGCGCCGCGCCGAGTTGGATGATATTGAGAGCAGATTAAATACGCTCAAAGAAAGCCGTATTTATGCCTTGACCGAAATGCAGAACAGAGTCGCGTCAATCGAAGGAAAAATCACCCAACTGCGTGATCGCATGCCGAAGTCTATGTATGACGACTACACAGTCATGAGCGGCGATTACTTGTGGAAGATTTCGAAGAAAGACGACATTTACGGCGACCCGTTCCAGTGGATCCGCATCTACTCTGTGAATGCAGACCAAATTGAAGATCCGGATATGATCTTCCCGGATCAGGTTTTCAAGATTCAGAGAGGCGTCGGGCCGAATGAGTATCTTGTAGAACAAGGCGATTTTCTCCACAAAATTGCCGGAAAGGCCGATGTTTACGGAGATCCGACTCAGTGGACAAGGCTCTACGAGGAAAATAAGGCAAGCTTCTACAATCAAGACGGCGGCGAAGTTGATGCGAGCATCATCTACCCGTACCAAGTCTTGAGAATTCCTCGTTAGCTCCGAACTGCAATAGATGAATTTTTCAGGCTATAAGTCAGTTCACGGCTTATAGCCTGTTTTTTTTGTAGGAAACCTTATGGGTGATTTTTTTGAACTCATTCTCGGGTTGGTAAAATCGAAAGCTCAATGTAACAGACCGTCGGTCTTTCGCGTTGGGCTTTTTGTAATTTAAGGAGACAAAAATACTTGCAGGACAAACAAGTCGTACAGCGATTAGACGTCAGTGGAATCGACCAAACCATGCTTTTGGGTCAGAATGATCGGCACCTTAAAAAAATCTCAGCCGCTTTGGACTCAAAAATCACTGTGCGAGGTTCCGAAATTATCTTAAAGGGCGCGCCAGATTCGGTTCAAAAAGGAGAAAAAATCTTTTCTGAGTTGATCATCCTCTCAGAAAGAAACAACCAAATTAGCGAAAGCGACGTCAACGCTATAATCGGCGTCGTCTGCCGAAATTCTAACGGACTCGAAGGCTTCCATCAATCGGAAAACGGGAAATGGCCGCCGGTGATTTACACCAAAGATTCGGCAATCCGGCCGCGAACGGAAGCTCAGGCGGATTATGTCAAAACCGTCGCCAATAACGATCTGACATTCGCCATCGGCCCGGCCGGAACAGGCAAAACTTACCTCGCCGTAGCCATGGCAATGGCGCATTTGCGGGACAAACAAGTTTCGCGCATAGTTCTAACGCGCCCCGCCGTTGAAGCCGGCGAAAGCCTCGGCTATCTTCCTGGCGATCTTCTGGAAAAAGTCGATCCCTACCTCCGACCTCTGTATGACGCTCTCTCGGACATCCTCCAGGCTGACAAAATGAACAAGTACCTCGAAACAAAAATCGTCGAGGTTGTTCCGTTGGCTTATATGCGGGGGCGCACGATCAACAACGCTTTTGTAATTTTAGACGAGGCGCAAAACACAACGCCCAAGCAAATGAAAATGTTTTTGACCCGGCTGGGCATGAGTTCGAAAGCCATTGTCACCGGCGATATCACACAGATAGATTTGGCGAACGGGGCTGAATCAGGGCTGATTCAGGTTAGAACGGTTTTGGCGGACATTCCAGGGATCGCTTTTGTGCAGCTAAACGAAAATGACGTCGTTCGGCATCGTCTTGTACGCGAAATCATCAAAGCGTACAGCGCCTTCGACGAAGCAACCTAAAGGGCGTTTTCAAAAATGGCCAAAACGCAGACAAACACTTCTATTTCAAAATTTCGCGATGCGCTAAAGTCAGATCGCAAGAAAAAAGCGGATACGCTACAGGCTTATTCCAAACAGATTCTTATCGCTTCGCTTTTGCTCATCGCTATCGTTATGCTTTTTCCCAGCGGGAAGTCATACCAGTTCGCTGATTTAAAAGAGGGCGAAATCTACGTCGGCGATCAAATCGTTGCGCAATTCACTTTTTCGATTAACAAGCCGGAAGACGTCTACGCCAAAGAAGTTCTGGAAGCAAAAGCGGCGGTTGCGCCGGTTTTTGTCAGAAACGACAGCGCAGAAACGATTTATTTGAGCAGAATTGAAGCGGCGCTGGATTCAATGCATACAATTTTGCGCGCCGAATGGCCCGACAGCGCCAAAAACCGCGAGCTCAACGCACTGCTCGATTTCCTGAAGGTCGTCGACAAAAATGACGTTGTTTCGTTTTTCGCCCAGGAAGTTATTTTGAACGAACCCGAAAACGAAAAGCGCAAGTCCAAAAGACAACAAGAGCAATCAGTCGACAAATTTCGCTTCTCAGATGTTCGTGAACGCCTGCTGGAAATTTCTCGCGATATCTATGCCATCGGTTTGCTAAATATTGAAGACAAGGCCTTCCCTAACGCCTCGGCAAAGATCGCCATTGACGACGGGAAAACCGAATTTCTTGAAGAAAAAGCGCTTTTTTCAAACTTAACGACGATCAACGATAGAATTCTGGAAAAACTGAGAATCAAATTTTCAGAAGACAGCGCGAATGTCGTCGTCAAGCCTTCTTTTGCAATCTTGAGCGCGCTAATCCGCCCGAATCTCATTTATCAAAATGAAGAGACCGAAAACAGAATCGCCGAAGCGGAGGCGGGCGTTCCTCGGGCGCGCGGCACCGTGCTGGAAAAAGAAAAAATCATCGACAGCAATGTGCGCGTCACGGCGGATCATGTCCTCAAACTCAATTCTTATGCAAGAGCCATCGCCGAGCGTGACGAAAGCACCGGGGGCTTAAATTTTCTGTTGCCTTTAAGCGGTAGATTGACCATCGCGCTGCTCAGCCTGACGATTTTGGCAGTCTATCTCTTTCTGGTCAAACGCCGTGTTTTTGATAACGCACGTCAGGTTTTGATGGTGGCCGTTTCTCTGCTGCTCGTCCTGGTTCTATCTCATTTCATGAATAGTTTTTCTCTGCCGATTTACCTGCTGCCTATTGCCATCTGCCCCGCCCTGCTGACCATTTTCCTAGGCGCCGAGGTCGGTTTTATGGGAACGGTTACGCTTGCGCTCTTGCTCGGCGGGTTGCGCGGTAATGAATTTTCGATCGCTTTCATGACGTTCATCGTCGGCTCAACGAGTGTTCTTTCCGTTCGGCTCGTTCGCTCGCGCTCCTGGCTATTTAAGTCAATCGTCTGGATTACGGCAGGATTCGTCGTGTCGATCATAGCGCTGGAGTTGCTTCGATATTCCAGCGCGGAAGAGCTTGGCAGGAGCCTTCTTTATGGCGTCGTCAACGGTTTTCTCAGCCCGATTTTTATCTACGGTTTTATGGTGATTTACGAATACGTTTTCGACATGACCACCGACGCAACACTGCTCGAACTGTCGGACTTGAATAAACCGCTTTTGCGAGAATTGGCGTTACGCGCCCCGGGAACCTACCACCACAGCATTCTGGTCGGATCACTTTCTGAAGCGGCGGCGGAAGCGATTGGCGCCAACTCGCTTCTGGCCAGAGTTGGAGCGTATTATCACGATATTGGCAAAATGGACAAGCCGGAATATTTCGTCGAGAACCAGCAGGGACGCGAAAATCCGCACGAAAAGCTATCGCCGCGAATGAGTTATCTCATCATTGCGAACCATGTGAAACGCGGATTGGAGCTGGCTAAAGAGTACGGCTTGCCTAGAGAAATCCAGGCCGTCATTTCTGAACATCACGGCACGAGCCTTGTGAGTTATTTCTATGAAAAGGCTTCAACAAAATCACAAAAAGAGACAAAAAAAATAAACGAGTCTGATTTTCGCTACCTGGGCCCCAAACCGCAATCGAAAGAAACCGGCATTGTTATGCTGGCGGATTCCGTTGAAGCTTCTTCGCGCACGCTGAAAGAACCGACCGTCACGCGCATTAGAAATTTGGTGAACGGCATTATCGATGATCGTTTTAAAAACTCAGAACTCGACGATTCGCCGTTGACGCTGAAAGATTTGACGAAAATTCAAAACGCTTTTATTCAAATTCTCACCGGCGCTTTTCACGGGCGCGTCGAATATCCGGATCAAAACAAAATCACCGGCTACTCGATTGAAGAGAAAGCGGCGGCGGAACCAGCGGCCAAATCCGTCCAAAAAGAAACCGTCCCCGCCAATGGTCAGAACGTTTAATTCCAGCCCGTTTTCTGATTTACGGCGTGCCGGGTTTCGTTTGCTCGCTCAACACGTCTGGAATGCTTACCAGAAAGAAAAATGCGACGTCTCGATGAACTTCGTCTCGAAGGAAGAAATCGTCGCGTTGAACAAGTCCTGGTTCAAAAAATTGGCGCCGACAGACGTCATCTCTTTCAATTTGGGGGAATCTCCCGACAAAAAAATCCTGGGCGACGTTTACATCTGCCCTGAAATTGCACAGGAAAACGCCGAAAAATATCATTGCACCCTCGAGGAAGAATTGGCCCGCCTTGTGATCCACGGCATGCTTCATTTGCTTGGCTTTGAAGATGCAACGCTTGCTCAAAAAGCGGAGATGCGAACGCTCGAAGATTCATTTTTGCAGTGGTTTGGAGCAATCGGCAAGTGAAGTACAAAACGAAGCTGATTCATGGCAGGCTGTTGAAACGCTACAAGCGTTTTTTAGCGGACGTCCGGCTTGATTCCAGCGAAGTTGTCACGGCGCATTGTGCAAACCCGGGGAGCATGATAGGATTGTTAGAAGAAAACGCCCAGGCGTTTCTTTCCGAGTCGCAAAACCCAAAGAGAAAACTCAAGTTTACCTGGGAATTGGTTAAAGCCGCGGATTCCTGGGTTGGCGTGCATCCGGCTTTGGCCAACAAAATTGCCGAAGAAGCAATTCGAGAAGGCTACATTCGCGAACTCAAAAATTGCCGCAATCTGAGACGGGAAGTCAAGTACGGAGAAAACAGCCGCGCAGATTTTTTGCTTGAAATGCAAGACCGTAGCGTGACGTACGTCGAGGTCAAAAGCGTGACTTTGGCTGAAAATTCTCATGCACAATTTCCCGATGCGGTCACGAAACGAGGCTTGAAGCACCTCGAAGAATTGATGCGCGTGGTGAAAAATGGTGATCGCGCGGCCATGCTGTTTGTCGTTCAACGCGAAGACGTTCGATCATTTGAACCGGCTTGGGAAATCGACCCTGAGTACGCCAAAACGCTTGCTACCGCAGCATCGCAAGGCGTTGAAGTCATCGCTTATGATTGCGCCGTCTCACCGGAAGCCGTCACGCTCCGCAATGCTTTGCCCGTCAATATCAAAAACCCAGAATCGTAACTCTTACCCGGTGTCCCGCACATGAATTTTGAAAATTAAAGCAAATTCTATCTCATTCACCCCGTGCCGAAGTACGGGGTGAATGAAAATCGCTATTTTTCAGGCACGCGATGCGTTCGGTGGCCTTCCGCGTCATAAAAAGATAAACTGCCCTTCCCTTTCAAATAAAGCGCGGCCGCGCCTTTCGATTCCGGCCCGTGCAGGGTAAAACCGCCGCCGCCGTGCGCAAATTGGGCTGCGCCTACGCGCACATGCCCGGCGCCGTCCCAAAGAAAAAGCGCCGTTTGACTCGAATCATGCGTCAGCGAAACGCGCGTTTTTTGTGCTGCATCCAAAACATAAAATCCCGCGCAGCCATCGTCGATTTTAATCTCTGCGCGCGCCAATCCTTTTCCATCGACCAGAACAAAACGGCGCGCTTTTAAAACTTCAGGCGCGGCATGCTCCTGAAACCAGGCCCCAACAAAAATTGCCGCAAAAAGCAGAAGGGCAAAGTTTTGCAGGCGCATTTTTTTCTCCAAATCATGCACCCTTTTTTCCACGTTGATTTTCTTCTTCATTCAATCGCTCACATTAGTTCAGTTTGTCTTGCAATCTTCAAATGACAAGAAATGACGAATCCAGCTTGAATCCAAACGTTTTGGAAGAAACGCAGTCCGGACAGACGATTGAGTTTTTTTAATAGTCAAATTTTGAGGGGATTTTATTTAAAGATGCGGGCGAGATAAAAAGCGTAAAAGGTAGCGTCGAACGAAATCTTCACCCGACGCCGTCGCGGCAGTTAGAACGTCAATCCGGCGGCCAACGCCAGTTGCGTTTCGTCAAAAAACATCACTTTGAGCTGAATAAATGGAATGGTTCCGCGCCGGCCGAAGCTCATTCCAGCCAAGAGATTTGGAGCGGTTTCCGTGTTGCTGTTGCCGTTAAAAGAAGCGCGGCTTATCCCAAGCCCGCCGCCGACGTGAAAAATCGTGTTCGAAGTTGACGGCAGATCATAATGCGCGTCAATATTCAAAGTAAACAAATTTCCCGGATCGACAAAAACGTATTCGAAGTTGGGATTAAACATGATTCTGCGGCTGATTTTGTGTAAAAAGTGCGCGCCCGCGAAAACTTCGTCCTGCTCAAAATAAATCCCGCCGCGTACGCCAAGCTTTGTCTGCGCCTGCGCTGAATTGTATGAGCCGACACCCAACAAACATGTCGCGACGAATAAAAGTAAACATATCTTCTTTTTCATTCGAACATTCCTTCTTGGAAAATGAACCAACGTGATTTATCCGTAATTTAGCAAGCGACATGCCAAGAGCAGAATCCCAGAGCTTAAACCTTTGTTTTTAAATCGCTTGCATCAATCGTCGCCGATTATATATTTCCGCAGTAAAGAGACGACAGTGAATTTTTTACACACAATGATTGGGCATGATCAAAACGAGTCGCCACGCCCGGCTTGAACCGGCGGAACCCGAAACTTCGGAATGTGTTAGAACAAACTCCGGCCGCTGTTGTTTTTATGACCTAAAAGCACTGTTTTCATTTAGCCGCTACGCTATCAGGCTGGCGCATAACATCAGATCTGATGTTATGCGATAGCCGTGACGCCGTAGAAACTCTCGTTAAAGTCATTCCCGCGCAGGCGGGAATCCAGGGGCTG
>CAXHAT010000175.1:0-16468 GCA_964014485.1 uncultured Deferribacteres bacterium | reverse complement strand
GTGCAAGCGCGGCCATTTCTTCCTGATCAAGCGGGACAAAGCCGTAAATTTCAAGGAAAGTCTCATTAATCAGCTCGAAAACCGGCACAATGAACGGTTTGAGTTCCCGCCGTTTGCTAAATTCCCGAAGCGAGAATTCCTTCCGTTTCGCAATTCTGGCGCTGATTTTTTTGTAAATTTGCGGCGGCTCCGCAACCGGCACTTTGTAGACGACATACTCGATTTCTTTTGAGTACCCGGCGGAGGTCACAAGATCGATCATATATTCGAAATTGTAGTAGGTCGCCAAAGTCGGCTCAAACTCGAATCCTTCGATCAAAAATCCTTCCGGGTCTTGATCGCTGAATCCCATCGGCCCGACGATCTTCTCCATGCCGCGGCCCCGCGCCCAGCTCTCGATATAATCCAGCAGCGCTTGCGCCGTTTCCGCATCGTCGGGGCATTCGAGCAGCCCGAATCGCGCCGTTTTTTCCTGGCGTAATTCGTTGCTGCGCCGATTGATTATGCCCATGATTCTACCTTCCGGCTTTCCGTCCCGAACGGCAAGCGCCAAAACAACGTCGCAGTAGGGAAAGGCCTTGTTCTTTTCAGGACTGAGGTATTTCCACTCCTGAGCATAAATCGGCGGAACCCATTTTTCATGCCGGCGGTGGAGCTTCGCGGGCAAATGGATAAACGCGCGCAACTCTCCGCGATTCTTGACAGATTGCACCATCATATAACTCGTTCCTGAATTGAGTAAATGATATTACGCACCGCGCCGAAAAGGCAAGGAGTGCAAAGCTTGCTTTGCTCTTTTGGTTCAACCCGCAAGAAAAGAGCAGCAAATTTGGAACGTTTAACGACAAGTTTTGAGAAAATCATCACAGGAATAGCAAGGCAAGCCTTGCACTCCATTTTATACATTGCCGCGCATCCTGAGTCTTGGGGCGAGCATCGTCTCATTAGCGCCGGACTGAAGGATATTGTCGGCGAATTCAGAAGACCCAACGGGGTCAAATGTAATAGCGAAGGGCAGCGCCCTGGAAAATGAGCGCCCCCTCCCTCTTCAAAGCCCTGAAAGGGCGGCATAATGCAGCGTCGAAGCCAGGACGGCAATTTATTTCGCCCTTTCAGGGCTTTGTGAAAACAAGGTTGCCCCGAATTTCCAGGGCTTCGCCCTTCGCTATCCCATTCCGCTCCTTTGGAGCTAAGTTCTTGCCCGGACTTATAGGTAAGAATTAGTTTGTGACGGCATGTAACATCGTTTGATTTCCGTCATAGTCGATAAAACATTCGAGCACGAGTTTTTGGCAAGGCTTTTCACAACGCAGAGACGGAAAGGACGCTGAGCAGCACAGAAAAAACTCAGCGAAGCTCTCCGATCTCAGCGCCTCTGCGTTAAGTCACGAGGTTGATTGATCGCCGACGCTTGATCCCGAATTGTCCGGGCTGGCTAATAAACGTCGATTTGCTCTCGCCTCCGCGTCAAATTTTCAGGCGAAGGTTCAAATTCATGTTCAGAATCGCGTTCATTTTTTTGAGGCCCAGATGCGGGACGCTGCATTCCATTTTGAAAACGATACCGATTGATCAGCGCCGGAGGCTGTGGATTTGGGATCAGTTTGTCTTTCAATCGCGTGTACGCGGCGAGCGCCGGGACAAAGAACTCCAACGTTTTCGTCAACTTCGGAATCCTGAACAAATCTTCTACCTGCTCTTTCAGGCTGACCAGATAAGCGCGCACTTTGTCGGACGGCGCTTCCTTGATGGCCGTTTTGAGCAGCGGGTAAATTTCCAAACAAAGCTTTTTCTGCTCTCGCGCCCGTGCCCGGAAAAGTGGATTCGCGCTGTTGTGCAGCGTGATATAACCCAACATTTGGACTTCGAGCACGCGACAAACCGACGGCCCCAACTCTTCATATTCACGCTCGAAAAGCTCGCCCAAAATTCTCTCCAATCTCTCCCCGCTGAGGTTGGGATGCTTGAAGAGCGTATGAAAACCGTCGTGATATTTGTAAGGAATGTCAACATGCCGATCCAGACGTTGAACCTTGCGATAGAGCGGCGTTTGCGGACAAGGACTGTAAATCATGATCTGCGAAAACGCTGGTTTTAGCGAGACGAGATATTGAAAATCTTCCTCAATCGTTTCTTCGTCGTGCCAGTCGTAGCCGATGATCATCGAGGTTAGCGGAATGATTCCGAGATGCTTCAGCGCGTCGATCATTACTGCGGCGTCAAAGTTTTTGAGTTTTTTATATTTCGCGCGTTTCGATTCGATCCCAACCCACACGCCGGACAGCCCCATCGACAGCAATTCTTCATCGGTATATTGCGAGAGGCTCAAAAGGCTGGTCAGGCAGGAAAAGAAAATCGGTTTTTCAATTTCCTTCGCGTTGAGATGAATCATTTCTTCGATGCGGTTCCGGTCGGACAGGAAGTCTTCGTCGATAATGCCGATATTGCGAAATGACTTGCCGCGAAAATCGGCCGCGACCATGGCTTCGTGAATTTCTCTGCCCGATTTGAGCAGCGGCACGTGCTTGCGGTCGAAAAAATGGCTGGTGCAACAAAAATCACAGCCGCGCGAGCAGCCCAAACCAGCCGGGATAATCGCCTCCGGGCGCGTGGTGACGGACATGATTTTCAGTTTTCGCATAATGCGCGGCGTTTTGAATTTTCCGACTTCAGGCTCTCCCAGCAGCCTTCTGAAAAAATTCACGCCTTCCTCACGGCAAACAAAATCCGCGTATTGGTCGCATTCTTCCAGCACGGTTCCGTAGCCGCCCAAAACGATTTTGCTTTGCGGCGCAACCCGGCGCACCATCTCGCACAATTCAATGGTTTTCGGGAAGGTACACATGACAAAGCTGACGCCGACGTAATCGTAGCCTTTGCGTAATTCTCGTAAGAGAATGCTCTTGGTTGGATAGTGCAAAACGGTCACCGGCGCTTCGAGATTTGCCGCGATGAATTCCAAGCCCCAACCTGTGCAAACCGACCGGATGCTGAACGGCCCCTGCGAGCGCGTGACTTGCACGTGATACATTTCCGCCTGAATATTCGGCGTGCAGGTTTCGCTCTCCACACCAAGCGGACGATGGACGGTGGTCAACAGAATTTTCTTCATGACACGCTCGCCTCCTTGCCGTTTTCCGCCGGGTCTTTCGGCGTGACGGAAATCGGGCCGCCGTAAATCAAGTATTCTTCCAGGCGGCAAGCGGCGACGAGACGGCCTTCCCAGTAGGTCATGTTCGGGCAGCCGTCGCAGTTGTCTTTTTCGCCGTTCGGCAAAATATCAACGGGCTGCACTACCGAAATCGATTGAATGTGTAAGTTTTTCAAAAACAAGGATGGATTGCGGAATGCTTCACGAAAAAAGCGCCCCGCCGTTTTCCTGAGTTCTTTGTCGAACAGACTGAAAAAGAACATCAACTTTGCTTTTCTGGAGAGGCTGGGTTTCGCGTAGGCGAGATACGATCCGGCGAACATATGATAGACGTTTTGCAGCAATTCCATCGTTTTTGGCCCCATGTTGCCGAAGAAGCGTTCCTTCGTGCCGAGATGATTGCCGATGATCCATTTCGGCGTTGCGGGAAGCGCCGTGCCGCCGAGGTAGGCGTTGAATTTGAAATCGGGCAAAGCTTTCAAAATCTCGTCATAAACTTCCGGCGCAGTCAAGTCGCGATAATTTTCTTTCGACAAATACGGCGTGTCGGAAATCGCGATGCGTTCGCCGCCCGCATAAAAATTATACGGATCGGACGCGCTGACCATCCTGACCGGAATCAAAGTCATAATATTGACCTTGTCGATGTTTTTCGCCGCCCATTCGACGACGGCGGGAACGTCTTTTAAAGTATCGGGAAAAACCGTCATGTTGTAGGCGCAAGAAAGACCGCCTTCTTCGGCGAGCATGTCGGCGAACTCCTGGCGCAATTCGTTGAGTTCGGTTTCGGTTTTGCCCCTCCACCCCGGACGATGCTGGTGAGAATCGATGTGGAAAGTGAAGCCGTGCATCCCCGCTTCTTTTAGTCTGTGGATTTTTGAGCGGTTCAAGCCAACGCCGTTGGTGATGAGCACGGGCTTCACGCCGTAGGATTTCACAATGCGCGTAATTTCCGCGATATTCGGATGGGTGAGCGGCTCGCCCCCGGCGATGAGCATGGCGTCACATCGACGCAATTTCAACATCGTTTTGACTTCCAGCTCGATTTGCTCGAGCGACTTCTGGCTGAGCGGGTCGTTCATGTGAAAACAGGCGTCGCAGACGATGTTGCATTTGCGCGTCGGTTCCAGCCAGGTCATCGCGTTATCGGAGAGCGACCAGGGCAGGCGGAAAAGCTTTGACGTGTCGAACGCCTTGCCGTTGGGTGTAATTTCCTGGAGCGCGGTTAAATCTTTTGCTTGCAGGGTTTCCATGAAAAAATCCTCCTCTTTTAAAAATCAAGAGCAATGGCTTTTCCCGTTCCCGTCGGCCTATGCAAAATCTGGTATTTGCGCACATAGATCGAAAATTCAAGTTCACTCATCCATTCTGTTGGCAGTTCCATAGATTTTCGATGGTTCTTGCTTCAAAACTCATTTTGTTCTTTTAGCAACTTCCTTCACCGTTTCCAGTGCCTTTTCATATAAGGTCACGGGCGACCTGCCAATTTCAATAACATTTGGAGAGAATTGCTCCATGAAGCGATAAGCTCTGTCCGCATCACCGTTAGAAGCCCGCAAAGCGTCCGCCTGCGCTTCATAAAGTTCTGCCAGTCTTGTGTGATATTTCATGAACATGAGGGCCATCTGAATCATCAAAATCACGAACGCAATAGCCCCTAAGCCAAAAATGCCGTTTGTGACGGCATTCGCGATTGCTGAAGAATTTGAAGTCCCCCTTTTTCCGGTATCGACAATTTTCGCGACGCTATTGAGATCGTTCAGAGCTTTTTCTATCCTTTTTTCAAGCCTCACAGCATCATGAAGAGACGGCGGCTGAAACTTCTCTATACTTTTGGAATGGAATCGGCTGCCGATCAATGAGTCAACCAAAACTGAAACACGCCGAACGAGATTCCTTTCTAATTCTGGGCGGTTGTAAGTACCGGCAATAGTGACTTCTGTCCCGATTAGGTTCCTATCCAATAATTCGTAGAACACGATTACAGCATACGCTGCTACAAAAGAAAAGAGCAGCATCGATATTATAGTCACTCTGTTCCTAGATTTTTTTGCCTTCAAATCTAGACGAGAGATAGTAGAACTGAAATCAACGCTGCCTGATTGGGCGTCATTTTGCATTTCCATTTTGTTTCGTCCAGTTTTCTAATGTCGGCTTGTAAAGTGCGTCAAAGAGCAAATTCCGTATTCATTCAGCCGAAATTTTGCTTCTACGCGAATTCTTTCCGTCCTTTCAACAAATCAAGTTCTTCACCCACTCCCCGAAACGCGCGCAGCACTTTTTCCATTTGGGCGTCCGTGTGCGTTGCCATGAAGCTCGTGCGCAGCAAGGAACGATGGGCGGGGACGGCGGGCGGCAATGCGGCATTGGTATAAACGCCCGCCCGAAAAAGCTTGTCCCACACTTGCATCGTTTTGAACTGGTCGCCGATGATCACGGGCACGATCGGTGTTTGGCTGTCGCCAACGTCGTAGCCCATCGCCCGCAATTCCGAACGCATGTACGCCGCGATTTCATTGACGCGACGGATGCGCTCCGGCTCTTCGGCGATGACCTCCAAAGCGGCGAGCACGGTTGCAACGCTCGCGGGCGGCAGGCTGGCGCTGAACATGAACGAGCGGCCAAAATGCTGAATCCACTGGATGATTTCCTTGTCCGCCGCGACAAATCCGCCAATCGAAGCGAAGGATTTGCTGAACGTTCCCATGATGAGATCGACTTTTTCGACGCATTCGAATTCAGCGGCAACGCCTCTTCCGCCGCCCAGAACGCCCAGTGAATGCGCTTCGTCAACCATCAACGCCGCGCCGTATTTTTCGCACAACTCGACGATTTCAGGCAGCGGCGCAACGTCCCCGCCCATGCTGAAAACGCCATCAACGACGACCAATTTTCCCCGCTCGTGCGGATAGTGAGCAAGAATTTTTTCCAGCAAGTGCATGTTGTTGTGGCGGAAAAATCGCATCTCGGCGCCGTTTTCGGCTTTCGCGAGAAAGGCTGCGTCAACGATGCTGGCGTGATCGTCCTTGTCGCAAATAATGACGTCGTCCTTGCCCGCCACCGCCGTGATCGTGCCTAAATTCGTTTGAAAACCGGTGCTGAAAACCAGGGCTTTTTCTTTGCTGACGAACTCCGCCAGCCGTTCTTCCAGTTCAAGATGCATTTCCAACGTGCCGTTCAGAAATCTTGAGCCTGTGCATCCCGTGCCGTATTTTTTGACCGCCTGAGCCGCCGCTTCTCGGACGCGAGGGTGCGTCGTCAAGCCAAGGTAATTGTTCGAGCCGATCATGATCAGCCGTTCGCCGTCGATCACGACTTCCGTTCCTTCGGATTGATCAATCGGGAGGAAGTAGGGATAAAGCCCTAACGCCTGCGCCAGTCGCGGATTGGCCGGCCAGCCCAGTTTTCGCGCGTATTCCGCTTCGGAATAGAACTGCCTGCATTTGTCAAAAATCGCCGTCATTCGTCTTCAATCCATCCGTTTAATTTCGCAACGTTTCTACGATCCAGCACTTCGTAGAAAAAATCGTTGGGCTCGATGCATTCTTCCGGCGGCAGAACGCCGGTTTTCCTGATTTTTCCGTTCGCCAACATGATCGCGCCGATGGAGGCGGGAATGCCCGTCCCGTTGGCAATCCTGGTCGCCGAAGAAAAAACGATCGTCTTGTCCTTGCCCTTTTTCTTGCCTTTAACTTCCACGCGCAGCGCACCGTCCAGCGGCACGTTTTTGAGGCTTTTGCATTTTTGGTGCAGATAAGACGCGGCAAAATCCATCGCGTCGACTTCGTAACCGTTGACCCGAATCGGCCCTTCCGCTTCGCGCACCATTTTGCCGAGGCTGACGATAAGATCATTGACAAACGGCGGGTTAAACGACGCTTTGTCGTCAACGTACTTCGCGTTTTTAAAACAGCGGGAGAGCGTGATCGGCTCCGGATGGCCGATGTGATAAACATCGAGCGCACCGACCGGCTCGGGAAATTCGATGCGTTCCTTGCCGTCCACGAAAGATTGCACTTCGAGCATTTTACCGTCTTGCACCGTGTAAGCCTTATCCGCCAGCGAATAGAGCAAATGATAACTCAACGCCAAACCGCCGGGATCGGCGCCGCTCATGACCCACGCGGTGTGAATTTCGTCCACTTCATCGAGCCGATTGGCGGCGGCGCGCACCAGAACGTTGTTGACGCCCGGACTCGCGCCCAAGCCGAGAACGATTGTAACGCCCGCCTTTTTTGCCTGTTCATCGAGCTCGAACATTTTGAACGTCACCTCAAATTCGTCGTTGATGTCGACGAGATTGGTGCGCGCTGCAATGGCGGCCCGGGCGACGGCGTACTCATACTTGTAGTTCGGCCCGGCGCAATTGACGGCCACGTCGAAGCCGCGCATCAATTCCGCCAATGGTGCGGCATTGCTCAGGTCAAAGCGAGTCACGGAAATTTTTGTTTTTTTATCGGTCAGGCGGGCGGCGATCCCCCGGGCTTTTTCGACGTTTCTGGTTGCGATCTGAATTTCGTCGAATTCGCCGTATTGGTACAAATCTTCAATGGCGGTCTCGCCCATTTCCCCCGATCCAAGTACAAGCGCTTTCATTTTTGATCCGGACGCCTCCCTCATTTTTGTAAGCGGATTGTGCGGATTTCGAAAACTCGCTTTTGCTCAGCGATGATTGGTCTTGGGTGTGCTTCGCTTATCGCAAGCTTCAGACCAATGACACAGGCTTAAAAGAGCCTATGTTTTTCAATAGTTTATGATCGGAAATTTATTAAGGACAACGAATTCTGATTTCGCAGAATCGATAATTCGCGTTAGATTTTCCGAACTATGAGAATGGAGGGGTGCGTCGATTGTGTCGCGCAGCGAATCATTGGGGAGAATTGTGCGCTGAGAGAAGACTTTTCACAGCATTCCGTGAAGGCGGAGGCAGGAATCCAGTGACTGTGCACCATTTTCTGGATTCCTGCCTCCGCAGGAATGACCTTGAAAAACGTTTTTGAGGGTCAAGCATTTCTATTTTCAATTGCACCATTTGGGGTTCTTCCGAGTGACTTATAACTCTGACAGGGTTGCGAATCCTGCCAGAGCTACGCCGGTTATTTGCACCACAAGCCGTCGATGCTGCAAGTTAGCTGAGCAGCGCCGGCTTCAACTTCGACATTTGGGCTAACGCTCAATATCTCCAGCTTTTTAAGTCCGCTCCCGGCGGCGCGGAGGCTTTGATGCGGGCAAGAATCTTGTCATTGTACATCTGATGGTAGCGCAGCCGCGACAAATGATTCGGGCGGTCGTGGTCGCCGTTCCAGCAATGCTCGGCGCGGTCGCCGTAATCGACCTCGCCGTTGTAAAACGGATGCTCGACGTTCTTCAAAACTTCCTCGATCAGATAGACCGCGTTGTTCAAGTAATAATTGTCCATGTCGCCGCAGTAGACGCGGATTTTGCCTTCCAGGCTTTTGCCGATTTTATCCCAATCGCGTTTGATGATGTAGCTCAAATCATAATTCTCGCGCCAATGTTCGGCGACTTCATGGTCGATTTCGCCGGTCAGTTTGTCCCAAATTTTTTTCGGATAGCCGTCCTCGCCAACGGGCGAATACACCGCTTCCCAAATGTCCCATTGCTGGCCGGAGCGACTTTTCGTTCCGAGAACAAGCTCGCGCAAATTCATGTCACGTAAGGTCGCGTCGACTTCGCCGAGATAGTCGCGGTGACCGGCACGCAGTGTGCGGCGGAACGAACCGTCGAGGTAGTAAGCGTTTTTATCTTCGTAAATATTCACCAGACAATAAGCGCGAAAATCCACCGGATCCGGGCAGGCGGCGAAACAGCCGTTGTATTCGTCCGGGTACATCACTTGCGCGGCAAGCGCTTCCCAGCCGCCGGTGGAGCCGCCGTAGAGAAAGCGCGCCCAACTCTCGCCAATGCCGCGAAACATCTTCTCGACGTAAGGAATGAGTTCGTAAGTAATCGCATCGCCGTAAGGCCCCAAGTTCTGTGAGTTCACGGCGTAGGAATCATCGTAGTACGGATTGGCATGCTGAATTTTGATGATGATCCATCGCGGAAAATCCGGGCCCGTCCACTCCTTATAAAATTGATGTGCATACTCCTGCTGCGTGATGTTGTAGCCTGAAACATTGAATCGCGTGCTAAAATCCGGCTCAAGGTTTGGGTCGGGCGGCTCTTCGCGAAAACCGCCGAAAGTATAGGGAAAATGGCCGTGATTGATGATGAGCGGATAACGCGCCTCAGGATGCTCGTCGAAGTCTTCCGGCAGCAGGGCGACGGCGCCGAGATACATGTCGCGTCCCCAGAAATCCGACAGCAATTTGCTGCGCATTTTGATGTGTTTGATATACTTCGTGTCTTTCGGCGGTTCGATGGGCGGGATTTTTTGATCGAGCGAAATTTTAATCGTTTCGTTTTGCGCCGGATCGACTCGGAGTTTTTGCGGCGTGCTGTAAAGATTGCCGGGCGCCCGATTCCATTGCTGCCCCTCTCCCCTATCCATCGGCAGCTTCACAGTATGGCCGTCGCTGCGGCGGAACGTTTCGTAAATATGCAGCAGCCCTTGCACCCAATACTCACCGGCGGGCAAATCAGTTAAATTTTGCACCGGGTAGCCAAACGCCGAACCGTCAATCACCGCCGGAGCGCCCGGTTGCAAGCCGTCGACGTCTACGCCGAAAGCTTGCTGCGTGTGCGGTCCGTCGGCGAGTTGGAAGCGCGGCTCGCGTTCATCGTTTGTTGAAATTAGGAGAAGCATTCTGCCGTCGAGCGCTTTTTCGTAATGAGCTTTCGGGAAGGAAATTTCAAACTTGGGCGTTTGCGCGGATAACGAAAGAGTTGTCGCAAGGATAGACAACAGCGCTGCTTTCATCACATTTTTAAATCGTTTCATTTCCTTCTCCAAAATATTCAGGAGTGCGGCGCCCAAACATGTCATCTGAAGCGTCACGCAATGTGTCGCAGGGTTTAAAATTTTGACCCCCTACATATTCAATTTTCAGACCCCGCCGCCCAAAATCAAGGCAGGTCTTGCACCCCTTTTTCTCAACGTAAGTTTATTTTTGGCAATCTGAGAAACGCTCTTTCGAAATGCAATGCGAAACAATCGGGCTCGCTTTGTAACATGATTGTAAAACGATACGGAATAGCAGCGCACGGCAGGGTGATCGATTCAAAAGGCGGCAGGCTTGTCGACAGCTACCCGCTCACTTTCGGTCGTTTCGTTTGTGCCAAAAGTCGTGTCGGAGATTTTTACGACAACCATGGTAAAATCGTCGTGTTGCTGCGCGTTGCCGGCGAAGCGATCCACATCGATTTTGATTTTTTCGAGCAAAGCCTTGGCCGAAAGCGTCGAGTTGCTGTTGACGGTTTCGGTTAAGCGGTCTTCGCCAAATTCTTCTCCGGCCGCGTCCATCGCTTCAGAAAGGCCGTCGGTGTAGAACAGAAAAACGTCTCCCGGCTCGAGTTGCAGCGCACTTTCTTCAATCGTTTTTGAAAAAACGCCGCCTGAGTCCAGCCCGACGGCTAACCCGCGCGGATTAAGGAACTCGGCTTTCCCGGTCAGGCTCTTTTTGACGACCAACGGGTTATGACCTGCGCGCGCAAAAGTCAGTTTTCCCGCCTTCATGTCGAACAAACCGTAAATCGCGCTAATAAAAACTTCGGGCGGCGAATTTTCATAAAAAACCGTGTTCATCTCCGAAAGCGCCAACTTGGGCGCGCGTATTTTTTTGGCGACGGTTTTGATGATGCCCTTAGCCATCGTCATGAAAAACGCCGCTGAAACGCCCTTGCCTGAAACGTCGCCGACGATGACGCTCAAGTAGCGATTGTCTTCATAGAAGAAATCAAAATAGTCGCCGCCGACTTCCATGGCCGGGATGCAAATGCTGGCGATTTCCAGCCCTGGGACGTCTGGTTCGCGCTGCGGCAAGAACTGTAATTGAATCCGGCGCGCAATTTCCAACTCCTTTTGCATGCGCTGCTGCTCGGCGATCCGATTCACATATTCCGGAATATACTGTCCGATGTCCCTGGCTTTCTTCGGGCTCAAATAAAAGAAAAATCCCAGTCCGACAAACCCGCCCAAAGAAAGAACGGTCATTATTGTCGACGTCCCCGCCGCACCTTCAGGCAGCAGGGAAAATACGGCGACGTCCGTTGCGATATACGTTAAAGCCAGCGTACAGAGAATGGTCATGAGGTCGTATCGCCGGACAATTTCAGCCCAAAGCAGACAGAGAATGGGGAGAAACAAAAGGCCCCAGACAAACGGGCGAATCAGAATCAAGCTCATGCCCGCGAATAGCAGGCTCAGAGTCAAGAGCAGCCGAAAGAGCCAGAGACGCTTTATTCTTCGGCGCAAAATTGCAGGCCAAAAGGCCAGCGCCGTCAGCCCGACGAAGAATGTTTGCAATCCTTTACTAAAGAGTTGTCCAAAAAACGTGAACGGCGATTGCAGACCGATGAGGGCGTCGCTGTCTAAATTTATATAGCCGAGATTTGTCACTTCCGCAATCCAAAGCGCCGCCCCGAGAAGGCTCAGGGACAATCCTAACAGGAAAACGACGTCCAGCATGGACTTTCCAACTTCCCGAACCCTGAAATGTCCCCGAAAAACGAGATCGAAGACCAGCAGTTTCTCCGGCCAGCGTTCGCGTAAAACAGCATCGACAACGCCGAAAAGCAGGAGCGTCATCACGCCAATTGCAAGCCCGCCAAAAACTAAAGCGGCCGACATTTCTCCCCAATCGCCCCAGAAAATAAAACTCATGGTAATGATAAAAAGAGTGGAAAAGACGACGGCGATTTTCTTGGCGCGCTTGAAGTCAATTTCATCACGGCGGAGGCGGCGAAAAAAAGCAATGATCAAGTTCACGCCAATCAAAATCCACATGACGACCATGCCGCCAATAACAACGCCTTCTCCGACTTCTTCGTAATCCGGAAACGAGAACGCTTCTTTGTTGACGTCGATTTCCCGCTCGAACTTCGTGACCGTTGCACCGACCATATCAACCGATATTTTTTCGAGAAGTTCGTCGGAAACTGCGGAAGCCTGCTCATACTTGAAACCGCACCGCACAATCCCGGCTTCGCGGTTGACGGTCTTGTCGATTTGAACGAGACGCGTCGTGTCGACGCCGGTTTGGTTGAGAAAATCGAAAACAACCGCCATTGCTTCGTCATCGTCGAGCACCGTCGTATCCGCCGGAAGCGGCGAATTGACGTGGTACTCCTGGAGCTTGCCGCGAGCATCAAGCATGACGTAAAAAACAGCGTTCTCTTCTTTGTCTTCGCTTGTTTCAACCTCGCCTCGCCAAGTGAAATCCCATCTTGTCAGCGGCAATTCGGCGGGTTTAGAGACATCCGGCAAATACTTCTGCGCATAATGCTGCAAGTCTTCGTTGACGCGAGCCAACGTACGCCGATTTAGCGAATATTCGCCGAGAGAAGCGCTTTTAAAAAACGACTCCGCTATTGCGGCAAGCTCGTCGGGTGATTTCTGCAGACGATTCACTTCTACAAATCGAGTAGATGAGAAAAAAAGCAGAAAAGCGAATGTCAGCAAAATGCCGACGACGGCCCGAATTGAGATTTTTAAACGGTCGTTCATGCTGGTCTTAGTTTTCGATTGAATTCAACACAGAAACGCGAAATCTCGCGTCATTCCTGGGGCGTTAAACCCAGCCTTTTCAAATCGGCTTCCGCGGCGATGTATCCGAAAGCGGCCCAATACGTTCCGGCGAGCACTTTTCGATAAATTTCAACCGCCTTTTCCTGATCGCCGTTGTAGAAATACCAATTCGCAACACCGTAGCCGTAAGTTGCAATTTGCAAGGCGTCGGCTTCGTCGAGGTTTAGAATTTCATCCGGCGCAATTTCGCCTTTGTACATCAAAAGCCGCTTGTGATAGGCGTCGTTTTCAAGAATTTTCATGTCCGCCGTGATCGGCTCCAGAACTTCTTGCGCTTCTTCCTTTCGTCCCAAGCGGCGCAGGGTCATGTAAAGCCAGTCCGAGGTCGCCACCTGAGCGTCCGGGTTGTTTGAGAATTTCATACACTCGCGGTAGCAGCGCAGCGCTTCCTCAAATTCACCGCGAAGATAGTGCGCCAGGCCGTAGTGGTACCAAATGTTAAAGTGCGACGTTCCCGTCGGGATGTTGTACTTGTTCGGCGCGCCGTCCGGTTCGACCTCGTCTTCAACGCCGGCAATCAATTCGCTGGCGCGCTTGTAGTCGGCGACGGCCTTGTCGAATTGGCGCAGCGAAATGTAGCGATGGCCGCGATGCCGCAAAAGCTTGTAGCTGTCGGGATGCTTTTCAAGGCCGTCGGAATAGATTTCGGCGGCTTTTTTGTATTGCCACAAATACGCTGTACGCCGTCCCAACCAAATGAGGTTTTCTTCGCTGTCGGGGTCATGGTCAAAATTTGCCTGCGCCACGGCGAGATTGCTGTCCAGACGCGCTCGGGCGGTGGAGTCCTGCTCAATTGGAAAAAGCGGCTCGCCAAACAAAGAATGGGTTTGCGGTTCAGGCCCAGAATCCTGTTCAGCGTTTTGTGTGCACCCAAAAAGAAAAATAAGCGCAAACGGCAAAAGCTTGGCAAGCAGCTTTGACGAAGCTGTCGCCTTCCCCAAAATTGTCATGTTGTAAGCATCTTTTTTGATCGAACCCTTGAACTTGTGAGCGTAATCTTTACCGGGCGATATCAAGGATTCTTCCTGAATGACAAACCGAGGCTTTTTCGACAGTTCTGACAAAGTTTGAAACCCTGTCAAGGTTGAAAACAAGGTGCGAAATTCAAATCTCTTCATTTTCCTTCCCTCTCCGGTTTTTGCATGAGTATGTAGGAGCGAACGCCTTCTTGCACGAATTTCAATAATATTTTTTCAAGCTTGGTTATCCGGCAAAACGCGTTCACTGCCAGGCAAAATCTATTAAAGAAACGATCGTTCATGCGATCAAACGCTTCAGACCGAAATAACTTGTTGAGCAACCGTCCGAAAAGCAAAACCGCCGCCGGAACTTTCGCCGCGTACTTCACTTGTTTCTCAAAAGTCCCGCAATCAAGGATTTTCAATCCGGCGTCTTGGGCGAAAGCGCTTAACTCTTCCGGGCGGTAGGCCGTGTGAAAATAGCCGTCCTCGCAATCGCTCTCGACGCCGAAGTGCTTCAACTGCCCCAAATCGATCCATTCCGGTTTTTCGCCTTTGTGATTCGGCGTGGTGAGCAGCGCAACGCCTCCCGGCGCCAGAACCGAGGCGACGCCTTTAAATATCGCTTCCGGATTAAGGCAATGTTCCAACACTTCGCTGCAAAGAACATGATTGAAACTGTTCTCTAAAAAACAAGCAAGGTTTTCCGCATCGGCAACGGCGAGGCGAAGGTTTGCGTTTTTGGGCGCCTTTTTCAATACGCTCCGGCTCAAATCGACGCCAAATCGCGCGCCGCCGCTGTAGCCCGCCAAATACATTCCGCGATTGCACCCGACGTCCAGCAGCGCGCCTTGCCAATTCCTTAAAAAATCGCCAATAAATCGCCTGCGCAATCTGCCGCGCAAGGTATTGTAAACTTCATCTTCTTCGGGGTATTTTTCGCCGACGTTTTCATAAAAGCGGCGCAGTGATTCTTTGGGATCCACAATGTATTTTTAAGCAAATTTGGTTTTTATTCGCATCGAATTTGAAACTACGCCACTTTGGTGTAATACACTGACGCAAAGCCGAAATTCGAAATAATCTCAAGCTAAAATTGGGAAGATATGTTAGAAGCGCCGACCTGCGAACCAATTTGGCACGAACGAAAAAAGGCAAAATCCTTCTTGCCGCCGAATCCTTTTTTCCATATGTTCCAGTCGGTTACTTATTTATGCCCACAGACTTGTTGCTATGAAGCAAACCTGCAAAGTTCTTCCCGATCAACACGCCATGCTGGGTCCATACTATTATTTTTTCCAGGAGTTATCGTGAATATTTACGTAAGCAACTTACCCAGAAGCACGGACGAAGATGCGGTGAAAGAGCTGTTCGAAGCCCACGGCACGGTCGACCAGGTCAAGCTCATCAAAGATCGCGATACAGGCGAATTGAGAGGGTTTGGTTTCGTTGAGATGCCTGTAAAGGCGGAAGGCGAAGCTGCCATCGCCGGTGTTGACGGCGCTGAACTTGAAGGTCGGAAATTGATCGTGAATGAGGCCCGCCCGCGTCGTAACGACGGCGGTGGAAGAGGCGGCGGTCGCAGGCACGGCGGTGGTGGTGGCGGCGGCGGTGGCGGCGGTGACCGTTCCTGGTTATTCCATTCGCCCGTATCCGAAAAGTTCAAAAATAAAAACGCCCCGTTTCGCAACTCGGAACGGGGCGTTTTTTTGTCAGGACATCAAAACGAAATTTTTCTTCAACCCATTGGGCGGAGTTGTGCGTTTAAGACCTTTCCAAAACGGCGTCAAGGTGAAGTTGCAATTCCGGCGCTTCCGTCGTCGCCATTTCGACCGTGTAACTTAGCTTTTTACGCTGCAGAACATACCTGCGGCGCGCAGTAATAATGCGCTCATCGTTTCCGATTAACTCTTTTTCGAAAGTGAGAGAAAGCGCTCCGTTTTCGCCGTCGCCCTTTTCGATCTTACCAAACAAAACTTCAACGCGTCCGCTGTTTTGCGCGTTTAGCATTTGCAGCCCGCCCGATTCCAAAATCTGAATGAATCCGGACTCCCAATGAAGAAACTCGCCTTTTCCGCCCGCTGAATTGTGACGCCAGGTATTTTGCTCGTAATGATAATGCGGCTCGTTGGGACTTTTTTCCACCACAATTTCTTCGAAGTAAGGCGCGGTTTCGATGGTTGGAAACCGCGCAACGCCTTCGCCCGCCCAAGCGCCAACCAGAAGATCAAGAGTTGTCGTCATAGGTAGTTTTTCCGATTCTGAGTTTAGCTAAAACTCCGTAATTCGAATATTGCGATATTCGACCTTGGCGCCGTGGTTTTGCAAACCGATGTAGCCCTGGCGGCGCTTGAGTCCGGGGTTGCGTTCGGTCTTGTGCATGTGCTCGACCAGATTCGTATCGATGATGGTTTCGCCGTTCAAAACGACCGTGACGCGCGGGCCGTCGCAAGTGATTTCATAATGCTGCCATTGCCCGGCTTTTTTCGTCACGCGTTTAGCGGCGGGCTGCACGGCGTAGATGCTGCCGGTGTATTGCCAGGGTTTCAATGCGGCGTATTTTTCGGCGTAATCATCCAGAACTTGAATTTCCATTCCAGTGTAGGCCTGTCTGTTATACACATCTCCGAGCCCACGAGACTCCATTGC
>CAXHAT010000174.1:0-16564 GCA_964014485.1 uncultured Deferribacteres bacterium | reverse complement strand
CGCACAGCCCCTGGATTCCCGCCTGCGCGGGAATGACGTAAAAGCGACGTTTCTCTGGTGCTGCTTGAGAAATTTCCAAGAGTGCGTAACATCAGTTAATAACAAATGATCTGCAGGCAATATTTGATGGCGAAGTTGCCTGGGAAGGATAAACGAGTGATAACATGGCGACCTGGGAGCGTAATGAATTTCAAATCCTGCCGGGCTCGTTCGAATATGTAATTTTAAAAACTGTATGAAAAATTTACACGGCGGGAGCTTTGTCGGTTGAGGGGCAACGATGGGCGAGATGCTGATGAATTCCTACATCAACGCACTGAACAAACGGCAAAAATTTTCAGCGAATCGCGCTCTTGCCGGGCGCTTTAGAAAATGCGTCTCTTCGATTTCTTTGCAATTGCTCAAATCGTTGAGAAAAATTTCTTCCGCTTGCAGCGCAAGCGAACGATCATACATGTGCACATTCGCTTCGAAGTTGTAGCCGAAGCTGCGCAAGTCGGTATTTGCAGAGCCGATCACCGTAAATTGCTCGTCGATAACCAGCATTTTGGCGTGAATAAAGCCGGCGTCATATTCAAAAATGCGAACGCCTGCGTGGAGTAAATCTTCGTAGTATGAACGCCCGGCGAGCGCCACGTACGGATGATCGGATTTTTTCGGCACGATAATGCGAACATCCGCCCCGTGCAGCGCCGCCAGTTGCAGCGCCATGTCCAGCGGCGCATCGGGAATAAAATAGGGCGTCGTCAAATAGATTTTGGCTTGTGCTTGGGAAACGGCGGTCACAATCGCTTTGGAAATCGCCGCCTCGCGTACGTCCGGCCCGCCGGGGACGACTTGCAGAATGTGATCACCCGCCGCCTTGACTTTGTGAAAATAATGATCGTTCAGCAGTTCTTCGCCGGTCGCAAAATACCAGTCTTCACAAAACACCCACTGCAATTGCGCCACGGCGGGGCCTTCGATCATCACGTGCGTTTCGCGCCAACGTTTGCCGCCTTTGTCATTTTCACATATGAAATCTTCGCCGATGTTCAAGCTGCCGGTGAAGGCGATTTCGTCGTCGATCACCATAATTTTTCTATGATTGCGCAGATTCATGTTCCAGGGCTGAAAGAACGTGCGCAACGGCATGAAATCAATCGGCTCGACCCCTGCTTCCCGAAGCGGCGCCAAAAATTTCCTGCTCCAGCCCAAGTGGATCGAGCCGACGGCGTCATAAAGGAAATTGATGCGCACGCCTTCCCGCGCTTTTTTGATCAGCAGGTCGCGAAATCTAAGGCCGACCGCGTCCGGTTCAAAAATGTAGTACTCCAAATTGATGTGATCCTTCGCCTGAAGAATGGCTTGCTCCATTTTGTTGTAAATTTCCTCGGCGTCGATGAGCAAGGTGACTTTGTTGCGCCCCAGCGTGTCGAACAGGCCGAATTTTCGAGCGACGACGCGAATGTTGTCCAACGCGTCCGGCAGTTTCTCCGCTGAAGCGGAATCTTCAACAACCGGAGCCCATTCACTCTCGATGCGGCGCAGTTGTTTCTCCAATTCCTCGTTTGAAAAGAGCTTTTTCCGGCCTTTGTTGACGATGCGATCCGTCCCGAAAGTTAGGAACAGCAGGCCGCCGAGAATCGGAATGAATGCAATCGCGAGCAGCCAGGCTACAGACGCGGCGGGCTTTTTTTTCTTTGTAATTGCTACGGGCAAGAGCGCGAGGGAGGCGAGGTAGAGGGTCCAAAAAACAATCATAAAACTACTTGCGGTAAACCGTTTTTATATTCACAAACTCATGGATTCCGAAGTGCGACAATTCGCGACCAATTCCGCTTTGCTTCACGCCGCCAAACGGCAGGCGCGGATCGGATTTAACGAAATCATTGACAAAACAGTTGCCCGCTTCCAGTTCATATTTCGCAATGCGTTCGCCCTTTGCTGCGTCACCCGTGAAAATTGCTGCCCCAAGGCCGTAAGCGGAACTGTTTGCGACGAGAATGGCTTCGCTTTCGTCTTTAACCGTGATGATGCTTGCCACCGGCCCAAAAAGTTCTTCGTGATAGGCCGGCATTCCTTGTTGTACGTTGCCCAAAACGGTCGGCGGGTAGAATGCACCGTCTCCGGGCGGGATTTTTCCGCCGAGCAGACAAGTCGCTCCGGCGGAAATACTTTTCGTCACCTGACGATGCAAATTGTCGCGCAAATCAGTCCGCGCCAGTGGGCCGATTTGTGTTTCTTCCAACATCGGATCGCCCGTTTGCATTGCGCGCATTTTTTCCACCATCAGGCCTTCAAAACGTTCGGCGATAGATTCCGGTACAATAAAGCGCTTGGCGGCGACGCAACTTTGCCCGGAATTGATTAGGCGGCTGGTGACGCAAGCCGTTGCGGCGGCTTCCAAGTCCGCATCTTCCAGAATGATGTAAGGATCGCTGCCGCCTAATTCCAAAACCGTTTTTTTCAACATTTCGCCCGCTTTTTGCGCCACCGCACTTCCCGCCCGCGTGCTGCCTGTGAGCGTAACGGCGCGCACGAGCGGATTTTCGATCATCCCCGAGACGTGATCGACGTCCGCGCGCAGCGTCGTAAACACATTTTCCGGAAAACCGGCCTGGAGGAAGAGGGTTTCAATGGCCAAAGCGCAGCCCGTCACGTTTGGGGCGTGTTTCAACAAAACGCCGTTGCCCGCCGTCAGGGTGGGGGCGGCAAAGCGCAACACTTGCCAGTAAGGGAAATTCCACGGCATGATCGCCAAAACCACGCCGAGGGGCTGATACGAAACGAAGCTCTTCCCCGCGTCCGTCTTGATCGGCAAATCGGCTAAAAAGCGTTCAGCATTTTCCGCGTAATAATCGCAAACCCAGGCGCATTTCTCGATCTCCGCGCGCGCTTCTTTGATTGGCTTGCCCATTTCCAGCGTCACCAGCCGTGCATGCGTTTCTATTTCCTGCCGCAACAAATCGCTTAGCTTTTTCAAGCGTTTGATGCGCTCAGAAAACGTTGTATGACGCCAAATTAAATGCGCCCGGTGCGTCTTTTGAATGACCGTTTGGATTTGTTCCCGCGACATTTCCGAATAAGATTGAATCAAAGCACCGGTGACCGGGCTGATGGATTTAAGCATTTTTCTTTCCTTGCCAAAAATTATCGTTTTTTGAGCGCAGCGCGCCAAATTTTTCTTTAAATTTGTTTATTGCCGATTCAACTTTTGGATAGCGTTTTTTGAGCGTTTGTAAGATTCGGTTAAAAAACGGAATGTCTCGGGCGAGCAGGGAGATGCCGATAAAAAGGAACAGCAACCCTTGCAAAAAGGGCAAGAACAACCCCAGAATCCCCAAGATGAGAAAAACGCCGCCCAGGATGAGCCTGATCATTTGTTTTGGCTTTTTCATAGTCGAAAATTGTAGATGATCAAATGAATCAATTGGCTGGTCAAAATTTCCATTCACATTGCGTTGAAGATACGTATTCTTGGTGAATTTTTTAAGAAATTCCATTTCCAAAGGCGTTAAAATGAAGATTCAAACACGATTTACCGAGATGATGGGATGCGACATGCCGATTATTGTGGCGCCGATGTTTTTGGTCAGCGACGTGGGGATGACCGTAGCGGGGAGCGAAGCGGGCGGCGTCGGCGCTTTTCCCGCTTTGAACGCACGACCGGTGGAAAAATTGCGTGAATGGCTGCAGGCGGTCAAAAAGCAAACCGATAAGCCTTACGCCGTAAATTTAATCGTCAACCGGACGAATATTTATTTTCCCAAGCAGATGGAAATTTGCCTGGAAGAAAAAGTCCCGATGATCATCGCATCTCTCGGCGATCCGTCTGAGCTTATTAAAAAGGCTGACGAAGTTGGGACAAAAGTTTTTTGCGACGTGATCCGCAAAGAACACGCGCAAAAAGCGGTGAATGCTGGGGCGCACGGGCTGATCGCCGTTTGCGGCGGGGCGGGCGGACACGGCGGCGCCATTTCGTCGATGGTTTGGGTTCCGTTTCTCAAAAAACATTTTGACGTGCCAATTTTGGCCGCGGGCAACATCACTGACGGTCGCGGCTTGGCGGCTATGCTTGCTCTTGGCGCGGACGGCGCTTCCATTGGTACGCGTTTTATCGCCAGCAAGGAATGTCCGGTGGTGCAAAACTACAAGGACGCGATTGTCGAATCCGAGCCGCACGACATTGTCACGACCTACAAGCTCGACGGCGTACCGGCGAACGTGATCAACACCAAGTATGTGCAGAAAAAAGGCACGCAATTGAACGTGTTTGAAAAACTGCTGTTCAAAAGCCGCAAGCTGCGCCCAATGATGATGGCCTATCGCACGATGCGCAGCATTAAGCCGCTCACGGAAGCCGCGAAAAAACCGACCTGGAAAGAATTGTGGGGCGCCGGGCAGGGCGTCGGGTTGATCGACGAAGTGGATTCGATTGAAGGAATCATGGAAAAATTTGCAGCGGAATATGCGGAAACAATTGCGAACATGCCAAACGTCGGCGCAGCCGAAACGGAAGATGTTTTGTCCGCGGCTTGATCGACGTTTTCTGTAATTTGTAACTGGTTTTACGCATGCACCGTTTGGCACAGGCGATCAAAGTCCACGGGCAACTTTTGATTCTCATTAAGGGGCACTCTCAAAACAGAATATTTTTAGAGTGTGACACAACATGTCGTAGGGGTTCAAAATTTTGAACCCCTACATTTGGTATGCCATTCATTCAGAGACCATGTTTTTAGACAGCCCCGATTTTTGAAAATGGGCGTTTTGCGCATCACTGAGCTGAAGCTCGGCGCTAATGAAACGAAGTTTGCCCCAGGACTCAAGATGTGCGTTGCCGTGCGTAACGTCAATTTGTAACAGAGAATTTTGTTCTTTTCGAGGCAATTTTTCGCTATAATATTGGCTATTCATCGTCAAGAAATTTTGAAAGGAAGGAGTCACTTACATGAGCCAAGTTACCAAAAACGCTTTTGGCGCGCGTACGAAGTTTGAAACGCCGGACGGCGCCGCATACATGTACAAACTTGCAACTTTGGAAAAAGACGGCGTTGGAAATATTTCGAAACTGCCGTTTTCAATCAAGGTTTTGCTGGAGTCGCTTTTGCGCAATTGCGACGAATACGTCGTGGCGAAAAAAGATGTCGTCAACCTTGCGAATTGGGAAGCAAAAGCCAAGAAACAGGTGGAAATTCCCTTTAAACCGGCGCGCGTTGTTCTGCAGGATTTCACCGGCGTTCCGGCATTGGTCGATTTGGCCGCGATGCGTTCCGCCATGCAACGCCTGGGCGGCGATCCGCAAAAAATTGAGCCGCTCATTCCCGTCGATCTTGTCGTCGATCATTCCGTGCAAGTTGATCGTTATGCTTCGCGTGACGCTTTGGCTGAGAATATGAAAATTGAATTCCAACGCAACCGCGAACGCTACGAATTTTTGAAATGGGGCCAGCAAGCTTTTGAAAAATTTTCGGTCGTGCCGCCGGGCGTTGGGATCGTGCATCAAGTGAACTTGGAATACCTGGCCAAGGGCGTTTTCACCGCATTAGAAAATGGCCTGAACGTCGTTTATCCGGACAGTCTCGTCGGTACCGACTCGCACACAACGATGATCAACGGCCTTGGCGTTGTTGGCTGGGGCGTCGGCGGCATTGAAGCCGAGGCTGTGATGCTCGGCCAGCCGATTTACATGCTGGCGCCGCAAGTTGTCGGTTTCAAACTCACGGGCAAACTTTCTTCCGGCGCAACCGCAACGGACTTGGCGCTGCGCGTGACGGAAATGCTGCGCGAAAAAGGCGTTGTTGGGAAATTTGTTGAATTTTACGGGCCTGGAATCAGCGAAATGTCTCTGCCGGATCGCGCCACGATCTCCAACATGTCACCCGAGTACGGCGCAACCATGGGCTTTTTCCCAATGGATGAGGAAAGCCTGAATTATCTCCGCCGCACCGGTCGCCCGGACGATCTTATCCAGCTTGTGGAACGCTACACCAAAGAGCAAGGGCTTTTCCGCACTGATGAAACGCCTGATCCCGAATTCACCGATACGCTTGAGCTAGATTTGAGCACGGTTGAGCCAAGCTTGGCAGGCCCCAAACGCCCGCAGGATCGTCTGCGTGTTTCGGACATGAAAGACGCTTTCCAGAAAATACTCGTCGCACCTTTTGAAGATCGCGGCTTCGCGCTCAAGGATGACGAACTGGATAATTCTGCGCAAGTTTCGATGAACGGTCACGGCGAAGATACGCTGAAGCACGGTTCGGTCGTTATTGCGGCGATCACGAGTTGCACCAACACGAGCAACCCGTCGGTGCTTATTGGCGCCGGTCTGCTGGCGCAGAAAGCGATTGAAAAAGGCCTTTCAATGCCGAGCTACGTAAAAACGAGCTTTGCGCCCGGCTCTCGCGTGGTGACCGAATACCTCGAACAATCCGGACTTACGCCTTACCTTGAACAACTCGGTTTTCACATCATCGCCTACGGCTGCACAACCTGCATCGGCAACAGCGGCCCGCTGCCCGAAGCCATTTCCGAGGCTATTTCAGAGCACGACTTGGTTGCGGCTTCGGTTCTTAGCGGCAACCGGAATTTTGAAGGCCGCGTGAACCCGCACACCAAAGCCAACTATCTCGCTTCGCCGCCGCTGGTTATCGCCTACGCGCTCGCCGGAACGGTCGACATCGATTTGGAAGACGAGCCGTTGGGTTATGATGAAAAAGGCGCGCCGGTTTATCTCGAAGACGTTTGGCCCACGCCGGAAGAAATCGCCGAGCACATGGCGAACGCCGGCAATCCCGATAATTTCAAGCGCATGTACGCGGACGTCAATTCATTCAATCCTGAGTGGAACGCCGTGCCTGTTGCTGGCGGCGAGAGTTATGCCTGGCGCGACGATTCGACCTACATTCAGGAGCCGCCCTTTTTCGTTGGCCTGTCTCCTGAGCCTGGATCGATTCAATCGATTGAAAACGCGCGCGTCCTGGCGCTTTTGGGCGACAGCGTAACGACCGACCATATTTCTCCAGCCGGCGCGATACCGAAAAACAGTCCGGCGGCGGACTATCTGCGCGAGAACGGCGTCGAGCGAAGAGACTTCAATTCGTTTGGTTCGCGTCGCGGCAACGACCGCGTGATGGTTCGCGGCACTTTCGGGAATATTCGCCTGAAAAACCTGTTGGTTCCGGGCGTGGAAGGCGGCGTGACACGACACATCCCAAGCGGCGACGAGATGTGGATTTTTGATGCGTCGAATCGCTATCAGGAAGAGGGCGTGCCGCTGGTGATACTGGCGGGTACGGAATACGGCACGGGCAGTTCGCGCGATTGGGCGGCGAAAGGAACGAACCTGCTCGGGGTGAAGGCTGTCATTGCCGAAAGTTTTGAGCGGATTCACCGCAGCAATCTTGTCGGCATGGGCGTGTTGCCGCTGCAATTTAAGGACGGCGAATCCGCCAAGTCGCTGGGCTTGACCGGCCACGAAAAATTCTCGATCAAACTGGACGAGTCGATAGAACCGTTGCAGGATGTTGAAGTCGCCGCCGAAACTGACGACGGCGCAAAAACGACGTTCTCGACGACGGTTCGCATCGATACGCCGGTGGAAGTCAGCTATTTCCGCAACGGCGGTATTTTGCAAACCGTTTTGCGTGATATGTTGAAAAGTTGACATTGCAAAAAATAAGCGCGATATGAGCTGAACTTGTTACCAGGCTGCGGCTTGGTAGCAAGTTTGTTTTTGAAACCCCAGTTTCGAATTGAAAAACACGGGAAAAGTTTTTCGAACAATAGGATTCTCAAATTGGAATTTGGTTGCCAGCAATAAAACTGGTAACCAGAGATACTCGCCGCCCGCCTCAAAGATTGCATAATTTATTTCAATCCTATTCAAAACTCCTCAACCAAAAACCTTGTAAAAAAACGAAATCGTACTTTACATTTAGCCGTCCAAATGTAAAGTAAGGTTGCGTTATGGTCATTCGTCCATTCTGGATCGAACAAATCAATAAAGCTTGGGAAAAGCGTTCGGTCGTCTGGCTTTCAGGCGTTCGTCGCGTCGGTAAGACCACTCTGGCGAAAATGTTTACGGATACGGTCTATTTGAATTGCGACCTGCCGTCCGTCACACGAATGATGGTCGACCCGGAGTCATGTTTCGATAGTCTAAGTGAGGACGCAATTGTTATTTTTGACGAGGTTCATCGCCTGGATGACCCGAGCATTGTTCTAAAAATTGCCGCCGACGTTTACCCGCATCTGAAGATTTTAGCGACGGGACCGTCCACGCTTGCAGCCACCCACAAGTTTCGCGACAGCTTGACAGGGCGAAAACATACAATTTATTTGCCGCCGATCTTGTGGAACGAGTGTGCGGAAGTATTTGATATTCTTGATTTTGATCATCGCTTGTTACACGGGGGACTGCCCGAGCCGCTGCTTACCACGGAAAAAGACGATGCGTTTTTTGCGGAATGGATCGACAGCTTTTATGCGAGAGACGTCCAGGAGTTGTTCAGCATTCGCAATCGTACCGGTTTTATCAAATTATTACATCTCTTGCTCAGGCAAAGCGGCGGATTGATCGACTATTCAAATCTTGCCAAATTGAGTGATCTCAGTCGTCCAACAGTCAAAGCTCACATTGAAGCAATGTGCGTTGCTCATGCGCTGTTTTTGCTGCCGCCGTTTCATGGCGGCGGACGGCGCGAAATGACGCGTCGAAATAAATGTTATGGATTTGACACCGGTTTGATAACCTTTCTCAAGGGGTGGGATAGTATCAGAGAAACGGATCGCGGTTTGCTTTGGGAACATCTTGTGCTCGATAGTTTGCGTACGAAATATAGCTCAATAAACCTTTTTTTCTGGCGTGATAAATCCAGAAGAGAAATAGATTTTGTTATTAAACAGGGCCGTGAAATTCACACCGTCGAGTGCAAGATCAATCCGGAGCGGTTTGAAACAAAGTCATTGAAAGCGTTTCGTGCGCTCTACCCTGACGGGAAAAACTACGTCATCGTTCCTTTTCTAAAAACGCCTTTCACACAAAAAATCGATGGCTTCCTGATACGCTTCTGCTCGATTAAAGAGATTTAGCCGCATTTCATTCTCCGACAAGCGTCCGCATTCAAAAATCTGAAGATTCATTGGGACATTCCAACAATTCAAGACTTTTCCTGATATCTTGCCGCATAAAAAATCGGGCAAAATTTTTGCTTAAGAATTGATGTTACGTATGCGTTGTTTGGCGCGCGATCAATGTCTGCGGGCAACTTTTGATTCTCATTAGCTCCGCTCTTCAGAGCGGAGATTTTTGAAGACGGCCATCCCATCTCTTCCGCCGCGTCGGCGCGGCGGAAGAGAAAAAATGGGCGTTTTGTGCATCACCGGGCTGAAGCCCGGCGCTAATGAGACGAAATCTGCTCTAAGACTCAGCAGATGCGTTACCGCGCGTAAGATCAGTTAAGAATACGCGGGGCGCGCAAAAAGCAAAAATTTATTGGTCATGCAGGAGAATCAAAAATGAAGCTGAATCGTCTTGGGGCGTATTTATTGATTTTTGTCGGTTTGACAGTGTTGAACAATTGCAAAAGCACAGTGGAGACCGAGCCAAATATGTTCGTCCCTTTCAAAGGCGTTGAGCATGAAATTGATTTCGGCGACGATTATGTCATCAATGAGAGCGAAGCATCTTTGAGCGCAGACACGCTGCTTTTCGAGATTTCAAACAGCGGCGGTTGCAAGGAGCATGAGTATGAAGTGCGGCTCAACCGCGTCGAAAATTTTACCGCGTACATTTTTGTGAATCACGACGCGAACGGAGACGCTTGCGAAGCGTATTTAACGCACAATCTAAAATCAGATTTGAGCGATTTATTGGTGCGGGATGATTTTAACGGTTTAAATCTCGTCCTGCCGGACAGTTCAGAATTAATTTTGAGATGAGGGGATGGGCGCGATGAAGAGAGCTTTTATGATGGGTGTATCGGCTACTTTTTTTGTGTTATCAGAGTGCGCTTTGGCTCAGACGCAAATTTCGATGACGACCGGAATCGCCAATAGTCTCCAGAGCATTTACAGAGAACCTAAGTTCGAATTCTATCCCGAAATCCATATTTCGAAAAACGTTCTCAATTCGCCGGATGGAAAACCGGCACTCAAAGCAGGCGTTTATTCAGCTTATTTAGCGGAAAACGGAAATAAGCGAGCCGCTTGCATTGACTGCGCAATATATTCTTATCGCAGTGTTCTGACAGGTTTACGGCTGACCGCATCCCCACACGATCTGCCAATCCCGCTCAATTTTTTCGGTGGTCTGTCGATGCGTTTTATTAACGCCGACGTTCTAACGATAAGTGGTTGGGGACCGCCGGAAACTGATTTTCACGACGAGATTCTAAGCCTGGATTGGGGCGTATCCGTGCAATTTCAAATCACGAATAAACATGGCGCAGGCTTCGGCTTTCAACAATACCGGCCTTTGTTGTGGAAATCAGGATATTACAGAGCTCAAAATGCCTTGGGGCTGATTTTCTCCTACTCGCCGTAATCAAGCGCCGGATCCTGTCAACGCTTCGACTTCCGAAACACTCTTGGGAATCGGCTCGCCGAGAATTTGCTGACCGGTTTTGGTGATCAAAACATTGTCCTCAATGCGAATGCCTCCGAAGCCGCGAAACCCTTCGACTTTGTCGTAGTTCACAAAATCAGCGAATTTATTTTCCGCCCGCCACTGATCGATCAATTCCGGGATGAAGTATACGCCAGGCTCGACTGTGATCAAAAATCCAGGCTCCAACGCGCGCGCCAGACGAAGATAGCACAACCCGAATTGCTCGCTGCGTGTGGTCTCGGAATCATAGCCGACGAGTTCTTCGCCCAAATCTTCCATGTCGTGCGTATCCAACCCCATCATGTGCCCGAGGCCGCACTGAAAAAACAAGCCTTGTACGCCGATTTCCGCCGCTTCGGCCATATCGCCGCGCACGAGATCAAAGTCTTTCAGGCCTTCCAGGAGCATCCGCCCTGCAGCGATGTGAACGTCGCGGAATTTTACGCCCGGCTTTGAGGTGCGAATCGACGTTTTCTCGATCTCCAAGATTAGCTCGTACAACGTGCGTTGGCGTTCGTCAAATTTGCCGCCCACCGGAATCGTGCGCGTAATGTCACTGGCGTAGTGCATCGGCGAGTCCGCGCCGGTGTCGTTCACGACCATATCGCCGTCTTTCATGAGATTGTCATGATCGTGATTGTGCAGCGTCTGGCCGTTGATTGAAAAAATCGGCGGGTAGCCCGGACGGCATCTGTGCGAGTAAGCGACGGCCTCCATTTTTGCAACCACGTCGCGCTCGTAAATGCCGGGACGCGTCATTTTCATCGCTTCGACGTGCATTTCTTTGGAAACGGCGAGCGCTTTTTCGATTTCTTTGATCTCTTCTGCGCCCTTGATCAATCGTAGATCGATGACGGCGCGAATCAATTCTTTAGAAACGGAGTTCTTGACTTCGTTGGGTTTTTGATTTAACGCGTCGGCGATTTCGATAAGATTGTCGGCGCGGTACGGCGGCAGGAAATGAACCTCACGATTTTGCTTCGCCGCGCTTTGTAGATAATCGTTCAAAGCCGCACGCTTTTGCGTTTTACTCACGCCCGATGCAGCGGCCATCTCCGCGATGGTTGGCTGCGGCCCCATCCAAACGATTTGCGCGACCGTGAAGTCGTCGCCGAAGACAATCGTCTTGTTTTCGTCCAAGTCGATAATTGCGGCGAGCCCCGGCTTGTCAATGCCGATAAAATAAAGAAAAGAACTGTCCTGTCGGAATGGATAACAATTGTCCGCGTAGTTCATCGGGCTTTCGTTGTTGCCCATCAGCAGAACGACGCCCCCGCTCATTTTTTCGACCAGTCTGTCTCGCCGGCGTTGGTAGATTTTTGCGTCAAACATGATTTTTCCTTGTGAGTGACCTTTATTTTTGAACCGGCTGGCTGCGTTGGAAAACATGATCGAAGGTGACGCCTGGATCATCGAAAGTGTAGCACCATGCTTTCACTGTGTTGCCCAGTGAGAAGAAATATTTTAGTTCGCCGCTGGTGTTCCCTATGCGCCAATCGATCCAGCCGTCTTTCACGCCGCCGCCCGTGTCTGCTGCTTCAGTCAGGAACATTTTTCCGTCTTGGGTTTGAATGACGACGAATGAGCGCGGCGCCGGAGCCAGCGCATTGTCCGAGTAACGATCCGTCAACACCTGTCTGCGTCGCGGCTCCGGTACGGAAAGCGGGAAAGTTCTGGGATTCACGGAAATGGTTTGCCAATCGACAATCGGTTGACCGGAAACGGCCGCGCCGTTTGGAAAACGCGCTTTTTCCAGAGGAATAAATAGATTCTCATTCGAAAGGTTTTGCCGGATAAAGGCGACCGCGTTTTTGCTGCGGTAGTTGAATCCGCTGCACGTGTAATTATTGCGAATGTCCCGCGCGCCGGAGGCCCAGCCCGCCGCACGCAATTTGTCGTAAGTAACGCGATACCTTTTCCCTTGCCAGTTCATCACGCCGCCGCCGTTGAGCAGCACGCGGTCGAGAAAATAGGTGTACTGAAAATCCTGCGCGTCGATGTTGTTGCCGAGAACGGCTTGTTTTAAGCAGGCGCTGACTGAGTCGAGGTGCGTCCGGTCGCTCTTGGCAATGAGATAATAAGTCAAGCGCGCCGCCTGAACTTCACGCATGAACGTGCCGTTTTTTTGCAGCCAGTCCTGAGATTTGATCTGGTTGAAGGGGCCGGACCGAAAAACTGGTTGAGGGGCGTCTCCGCCTGTATTCGCGGGAGGGGTGGGTGCGGGCGTTGGAGCAACAATGGTTGAGTCCGGCGCGGTCGTTCGCCCGCGGCCTTTCTTCTTGATCACGCCGGGTCCACCTAAAACAAAAAATAGAGCGGCTCCCCCAAGCAAAAGTTTGACAACGGTATTCATTAAAATGAGTGAGCCAAATGTTCGCAAGACATTTAAAAACGTGAGCCAATATATTTGAGACGGCGGTGAATGGCAAGACAAACGAATCGTTCAAGAAGCATTAGAAACTGATGTTCCGCACAACAACACATTTCCTGAAGCTAAGGCGCAAACAGCATCTCACTACAGCTCATTCCCAATCTCTGGTTTGGGGATGAAATGGGCGAGAAACTCCAGTTTCGAGCCAAGGAATTCACTCGAAAATGGAGTTTCGAATGCAACTGCGCTCCCAATCCAGAGATTGGGAACAAGAATTCCGGGCGTCTCGAAATTAAGTTGACGGTGATGCGTCTCCTTAGGAATGACGTTTACAACTGGTTGCTGTATTATAGAACTGGCGCGTAACATCGTTAGAAAAACATTGTTCCCAAGTGTCTACGCACAAAACGAGACTTCGCTTGTCTTGTATGGAGTGATGGATTGCTGGAGCGTTGATCATTGGGTTTCCAGTAATCCAGGATTCCATGACCTCAAAATTATGGCTAGTAAACTGGCGATAATTTTCTGTAAGAGCATATTTGGAAAGTCCTTGTCTTGTCATTCCGTAGGAATCTTTTTGGGTCGCCAGGCATGAACGTTCCGACAGTTGTTGCGGAAAAGTCTAAAAAAGATGCTTACAGCATGACAATTTTGGACTTTCCAAATACGCTCTAAGCTCTATTGATTCTTGTGGGTGGGTGAGCGGAGTATCTGCGATTTTTTTTCAATGAATTTTAGTGCTTACCGAAGAATGGTTAAGATTTTTTCGGCTACGATATTCGCCTCCTCATTCGAAATCGTCAATGGCGGCAGCAAGCGCAAGACCGTTTGCCCCGCCGGCAGAGCAAGAACGCCGTCATCCATCAGGCGCTGAAGGTGCGGCTGGACTTTTTCTTTCAACTCAATGCCAATCATCAGGCCGATCTGCCGGATTTCGCGGATTTTGGGCAAGTTTTCGGCTGAAAGTCTTTGTCGAATGCGCCTGCCTTTTTCAGAAGCCCGTTCAGCGAGATTTTCTGAAAGCATAACTTCCATTGCAGCAAGCGCGGCGGCGCAGACGAGCGGATTGCCGCCAAAAGTGCTGCCGTGTTGGCCTTTGGCGATATCAATATTTTCAGCGCAGAGCACGGCGCCCATCGGCAGCCCCCCGGCGACGCCTTTTGCGACGCACATCATGTCCGGCTGCACATCAAAATGTTCGCAGGCGAAAAACTTGCCCGTTCGGCAAAAGCCGGTTTGGATTTCATCGACGATGAGCAAAATGCCCTTCTCGCGGCAAAGCGCTTGCAAATCATGAAAAAAATCAGCCGAGCCGACATGTACGCCGCCCTCGCCTTGCACGATTTCCACCATAACCGCCGCGGTCTTGTCGGTGATTTTGTCAGCCCATTTGTCAAACTTGTTGAACGGTGCGAAATGAAATCCGGGGACGAGCGGATTGAATTTTTGGCGGTATTTCGGATTGAACGTGGCGCTCAACGCCCCCATCGTTCGGCCATGAAAACCGCGCATCGCGCAAACAATCTCCGTTTTGCCGGTCACGAAGCGCGCGAATTTGATGGCCGCTTCGATGCTCTCCGCGCCTGAGTTGCACAGGAAAGCGCGCGTTAAATTTTGCGGCGCTACGCTGACGAATTTTTCCAGCAAACGGGCGCGGGTATCGTTGTAAAATGTTCCGGGACAGGTGATGAGTTTGCGGGCTTGTTCGGAAATCGCTTCGATCGCTTTCGGATGGCAATGGCCGATATTCGCCACGCCGTGCCCGGCGATGCAATCGACATATTCGCGGCCCTCGTCGTCCCAGACTTTTGCGTTCTCGCCTTTCACTAAAACAAGATCGCGTTTCGGGTAGACGTTCAAGCCAAAGGCGTTTTCAAGCTGAATCGTTTCGTTCATGAGATGCGCGTTCCTTTGCCGCTCAAAGCGTCTTTGACCGGATGTTCCGTGCGCCCGTCGCTGATGACGACGGTTTGCGCGCCGGATTCGAACAACTTTCGCAGCGCCAGCATTTTGCGCTTCATGCGGCCTTCAACTTGCTCTTCGCGGGCGGCGAGATCGAGTTTGGTCATTTTTTCAACCAACGAATTCGGGTTTTGGGGATCATCGAGAAAGCCCGGCGCTTCGATGAGCTGCAGAATCATATCCGCCTGCATTTCCTGCTGAATAACGTTGATGACATCGTCATTTTCCGTGTTGATGGCGAAATTGTTTTCGTCGATGATGGGCACGGTGATCACAGGGACGTAGCCGTTGTCGAGCAAGAGATTTAGCAAATGGACGTTGATCGTTTTAGGCTTGCCGGAAAAATCCCGCACGATGCGCATTTTGCCGCCTTCTTTCACGCGAATGCCTTTGTTGCGCTCGCCCCGCACCAACTTCCCGTCGAGCCCCGAAAGCCCGACGGCGTTGACGCCGTGCCGGTGACACAGTTCGACGATGCGCTTGTTGCGCAAGCCGGAGTAAGCCATCATTATGTTATCCAGCGCCGTTTCGTCGGAGAGCACGCTGCTGTAGCCGGAAGCGGAGGTAATCACTTTTTTCGGCGATCCGAGTCTTTCCGCGATGTGGTCGCGCAAGGCGTTGGCGCCGTGAACGATGAGAAAGGGCGTTTCGATTTCTGCGAGATCAGCGATCACGCCCTCGAGGTTAATCGAAGCGCCGCCGCCGATTTTGACGATAATCATTGAAACTCCAAGACAGATTTGTTTGCGATTGACATCCAATTTTGCTCGCCAGGATAGGGTTCCGAACAAATGATCGTGAGACCGTCGGGCGTTACTCCCGGAGCATCTTCCCTTTTATAACGCATGGTAAAATATGCCGGGTCTTCATTGAATTGTGAGGCGGCGAACACGCGATCCGTGTTTGCGAGAATGATGTTCGCGGCGCGAATGTATTTTGTGCGTTTGTTGAGCACGTCCATCGTCCGCTGCAGCGCAGTCAGCATGTCGCCCTTGTTCATCCGCCGAATGAGGTTGAAGATTTTTTCCGCGCCGATTCGACCCTCGACATTCAGCCGAACGCCGCGCAGTTCGCCGTTGAAAATGAAGACGTAATCTTCGTCATAAAACGGCATGTTGTTTTCGATCACGATTCCCTCGTCGCGAAAAGCGCTGCGGGCATGCGCGAGCAATAACATCGTCTCGCCGAATTGTGTGAGATCGTCTTCCCAGATTGGCTTGATGTTTTTATAATGCGTCCACACGCCCTTCTGAAGCCAGGCGCAGCCCCAGCCGTGCCCTTGAAATTCCTTGCTGTTTTTCGCGATTTCCGCAAATTTTTGCAAATGTGATTCAATGGAGAACGGTTCTTTCGAGCGAACGCAGAGAAGTCTGCACATGATTTTGTATTTTTTTTGACTGGATCGACGTGATTAACGGGATTTGTTGTCGTGCTTTTCCAGCATGGACAAGCCAGAAATATCAAATCCCAATTTCCAAATAAGCTTGTCCCTGACATGATCAGGGATCAAAATTCTCAAATTCCATTCGCGGCCAGTTTTCTGAACGAGAAGCAGCCGTCTCGTCCGAGCTTTGTCCCGACGATTCGCATTCACGTCAACCTAATTGCAAAGCCGTTTGAAGTTATTGTTTTTTAAGGCC
>CAXHAT010000173.1:0-16735 GCA_964014485.1 uncultured Deferribacteres bacterium | reverse complement strand
GATGCAATGGAGTCTCGTGGGCTCGGAGATGTGTATAAGAGACAGGTCCCAGGGTATGCCGTTCCATCGGCATACCCTGGGCTGTAGAGTAAAACGCCTTCGGCGTAGAGAAATGATCAAGTACAAAAATGATTTACCCACACAAAACGACATAGAACCCTATTTTTGATTGACCGAATCAAGAAAAACGAAGACAATCCAGTCGATCTCGTTAATCCGGTCAAAAACCATCATCGTCTCAATTGCTCGGAAGTTCTATCGTCGGTTGGTTTGTGCTGGAGAATGCCTTCTTCCTGCATCAATTTTTCAATGTCTTCGATTTCGGTCGGCACGAAGCTTGAGAAATTTTCGAAGCCGTCTTCCGTGACCACGCCGACGTCTTCCACGCGAATGTAGAGTTTTTCTTCCGGCACCCAGATCATCGGATCAATTGAAAAAACTGTTCCCGGCTGGATCGGTGCGCGGCGGTACGTTCCAACGTCATGCACAGCCAAGCCGACCGGGTGCGACAGGTGACCGCGAAAAGTCAAAGCGTCGCGGCAGGCCTTCTCGTAAATTGGCTTGGAAAATTTTGTACTCTCAAACACCTTTTTCATCTCGGCGGCGGCCTCGTCCATGATCTGATCGGCGCTGACGTGCGGGCGGATGTACTTTTGCAGAACTTTGTAATATTCCACGATAAAGCCGTACAATTCACGTTGCGCCGGAGTGAATTTTCCGTTGACCGGCCACATGCGCGCGACGTCGCTGGTGTAGTAGCGATAATCCGGCGCGAAATCCATCAAAATCAAATCGCCGTCTTTCACCGGGCTGCTGTTCTGCGAATAATGCCCCATCCAGGCGTTGGTTCCGCCGGCGGTTATGGAACGATAGCCCGGTCCGCGAGAACCGTTGATGCGGAAAATATAGCGTGCGGCCGCATCGAGCTGGTATTCCATCACGTCGGGCTTTGTCGAGCGAATGGCTTCAATAATGCCGAGACCGGCCAACTCGCTGGCACGGCGAATCAAGGCAATTTCGCGCTCGCTTTTGACCAGACGCATTTCATCCAGAATCGGAGACAGGTCTTTCATTTCAAACTGCGGAAAGCGCGTTCTGATGAGATTGATGAAGCGGCCCTCACGAGACAAAGCTTCGTCCCAGGGATCGGCAATGGCGCGCGCCAGGCCGATCAATGCTTCGTCGCGGCTGACCATCGTGCCTTCCGCCGGGCTGAAGGGCGTGTAAAGTGTGGGATAAGGCGTTTTGATGAGAAAGCGAAAGAATTGCTTGCCGAGTTGATCGTAGCCCAAAACCGCGTCAACGCCGGTCAGTTTTTTCACTTCTTCCGGCGTTTGCGCCGACCACGACGTGCCCTCGCCGCGCTCAAGCCGTTCATCCCGATGCGGCAAGTACAAAATCGTCTGGCGATTGCGACCGTTCATCAGCAAGTAGCTGTGCGGCGTTTCGAGGCCGGTCAAATAATAAAACTGGTTGCTCTGGCGAAAAACATTGAATCCCCGGACGGAAGCGGCGGCTTGCAGCAGCACAATCGCGTTATCGCCGATCTGGTCAAAAATGCGATCTCGACGCTCGACAAACTCTTCCGGCGGAAAATCCGTTTGATGGTCGGGCAGTTCTTTCGCCGAGCCAATGCAAACGCCAATTGTCAACAGCACCGCGAATTGAAATAATCGTCTCTTCAACATCTCTCCTCCACAGATTTTATTTTCCGGCCACAATCTCCCGTCTATTTTTGAATGGCCAGCGTCGTCCAGATGAAATCAATTCATTTTATATTCCTTGGGCGGTTCTGCGCCCATAAGATGTCGAACAAAATAGTCCCAGGTGCGACGCACGATGTATTTCTCGCGTGAATAGCCGTGGTTGCGATTCGGCAGGACAAGCATGTCGAAATCCTTGTTGTGTTCGATGAGCTTTTGCGCGACGAGCAGGGTCATGTTCGGATGGACGTTGTCATCAAGTGAGCCGTAGTGCAGCAGTAATTTGCCTTTAAGACTGGCGGCGAGCTCTTGGTTGGCTTGCGAATCGTAATTATCGCCGCCGTTGGCATTTTTCTCCAGCAAGCCTTGATATTTTTCCGCCCAAGGGAAATGATAGCCGCGATTGTCGTGGTTGCCGGCTCCGGAGACCGCGACTTTGAAAAAATCGGGATGACGCAAAATGGCGTCGGTCGAAGCAAAGCCGCCGCCGGAATGGCCGTAAATGCCGACGCGGTCAAGGTCGAGCGGATATTTCGCCGCAAGTTGTCGGAGCGCCGAAATATGATCGGGTAAGCCATTATCGCCCATATTTTCGTAGTAGCCGTCGTGAAAAGCCTTCGAACGATAAGGCGTGCCAAGGGCCTCGATGACAAACACGACAAAGCCAAGCTCGGCCAAAGCGTGTCCCTGCGAAGCTGGCGCTGTGGTAAATCCCGGACTCCGAATCGGCCCGATTTGCGGGCCGGGGTAGACGTAATCGACCACCGGATAGAGCTTGCCTTCTTCGAGATTTCGGGGCAGGGTCAAAAAGCCGTAAACGTCGGTCACGCCGTCGCGGGCTTTGGCTTTGAAGCGCACCGGCGGATTCCAGCCTGCTTCAAGAAGCGGCGCGATATCCGCATCTTGAATCGTCATCACTTTTTGTCCGTTGAGGGCGCGTAAAACTGTGACCGGCGCGGTTGATCGCGTCGAAAAAGTATCGATAAAGTAATTGCCGCCTGGTGATACGCGCGCGTTGTGATCAGCGTCTTCCGGGGAAAGCAGCTTAACTTCGCCGCCGTCGAGGGATGCACTGTAAAGATGGCGCAGATAAGGATCGCGCCCGGCTTCTCTTCCAACGGCTGTGAAATAAACTTGCCTTGCGTTTTCATCGACGAGCAGAATTTCCAAAACCAGCCAAGAGCCTTTGGTGACTTGTCGCTTCAGATCGCCGGACTCCGCGTCGTAGAGATACAAATGCCCCCAACCGTCGCGTTCTGAAAACCACAAGATTTCCCCGCCGTCGCCCAAAATACGCCAGTTCGGCGGCACGCGGGTGAGTTGGTTCAGTTCGACGTACGTCGGGCCGGTCTCCGCAATTACTGAGCGCGTTTCGCCCGTCGCCGGATCGATTTCGAACAATTCCTGTTTTTTAAAATCACGCGCATGGCTGGTGAAGAACAGACGTTTGCCGTCTTTCGTCCATTGCGCCGTTGCCCAAGTCGTATCGGTACGAGCAAAATAGCCCGGCATGGGATCGGTTTCCGCTTTCACGCTTTCGCCAGACTTACCGTCGAACACGTGCATTTCCCAGGTCGGGATGTTCTCGTCGCCGGGCAAGGCGTACTTGTAGCTATGAAGGGTTGGACGGCCTGTTTTCGTTTCGAGCAGGTAGTAATCGCCGACTTCCCGCTCGTCATAACGATGCGTCGCGACGTAGCGGCTGTCCGGCGACCATGCGAGCACCGGCGGCGGCTTGAACCCGCGCCGACGATTGGTGATTTCCTGGCAACAGCCTTCTGGCGTCACGCCGTAGCCGTAGTACGGCTCGCCGTCCGTGCTTAATTGTCGCTCTTCGCCACTGGAAAGATCGCGCACCCACAAATTTTCGTCGCGCGAAAACGCCGCCATCGTTCCGTCCGGCGATTTGATTTCATTGGTGACTTTCTCGACGGAATCTGGCCCGGATACTTGGTAATTACTCAGATCAATTCGCCACCGCTTCGTTTTGTCGGTGTAAACTCGAATTGCATTTCCGCCGACGAATTCGATTTCATCGAAGGGCAGTTTTTCTCCGGCATAACTGGCTCCGGCGGCATGGGAAAGAGCGGCGGCCAAACGGGAATGATCGAACGCCGCATTTCGCGTTCGCGCAGCAATATCCACGACAACAAACTCATGTCCGCCAAAAACCTGATTGCGATACCAAAACCGATTCGAATCGATCCAACGCGGCGTAACGACGGTCCCGCTCGTGAAACGCTCAGCGTTGCGAATGGCGAATTGCTCGGCTCGGGCATAATCGTTCACGCTTAATTTTTCCGGGGAGTACGGCGATGTTTGACTTTTTATCGCGTCTGTAAAAATGAGAGTGAAACAAAAAATCGCTAAAAATGCAGGTAAGGTACGGATTTGGGCAGGAACGGAAAAACGCATTGAAGCCTCCGAGAAATGATGACAGGGATGAAAGACTTTTGAAGCTAAAGGCCTTCATTCACAGAAGCAAAGGATTTCAGTGCGTCGATCAGCCGTGTGGTTGTGAATGAGTCATTCGTTGTCATTTGCTTCGCGTCATTTTCATCATCCAATGACGCGGAGTCAATGACAACAAAATGACGCGAAGCAAATGACGACAAATGACAGTTTTTGGGGAAAGTTCGTTCAGGTTAGGCGACCCATTCACGCAAGCCGCTTTGCTTGTCAAGAGACTTGACCAGGTCGGCAAGGAATTTCTCGTAGATTTCAAGATCGTTGTCGAAACGCAGCGCGGTGGAAAGATAATAAATCGTTCCGTCGTAGTCCCCGTGGATCAGAGAAATGTAGCCCAAGGCAAGGAAGGCGTGGACGCAGCGCGGGTTAAGCTGCAGAGCTTTCATGTATTCTTGCCGCGCCTTGATCGAAAGGTTGAGCAACAAATAGAGGTTGCCAAAAAAGCAGAACACCGACTCACTGTCGGCAATGGCTTTACGAACTTTTATGAACTCGACCAAGCTCTGCTGAAAATCGCCCTTTTGGTAAAAATCGAGCGCTTTTTGAATCGCCGTCGTGTTGCCGCGAAATTCGTATTTGCGATACAACAATTCTCGAATCGGGAAGGACTGCAGCAACTGCCGCTGCAGATATTTTTCAAGGCTTTCAAAGCGCTTGTTCTCTTCCTTCTGCAATTTGCGCTCGCGATCCGTCAGGCCGTGCTTACTTCCTGAGGTTAAATAATAGCGAACTCTCTCTTCGCCCAAACTTTGGTAACGTGCGCCCAAAAGATTGGTCAATTCCTGGACGCGCGCTTCCGGGTGTTTTTCCGACGATTTCTGCAATTGTCCTTCTTCATCAACTGTCAGGAATCTATCCTGCACTTCGTCAATGATATGGCCGTTTGGCGGTACGTCCGGCAGCATGTTTTTGAGCGCGACCGCCGTCGTGTCGTATTTGTAAGGCTCGCCCATCGTGAATTGCTCCAGCGCGTTCTGCAATTCAACCAAAAACGGCGTCGGCTGCATGTGGCCGTACTTTATGATCACTTTCAGAAATCTTTGCAAGCCAAACGGCTCGCCCCAGGCGTTTGTCGCATCTACAACGCCGGGAGAATGCATGATGAGCAAATCGTGTTGGCGAATCTTGACGTTTTCGCTGACCAGACTAGGCGCTGTGTTTCGCACTTGCCCGTTAAAATCCTTGTAAGCTTGCGGCGATAAACCAAGCGCGTTTCCTTCGCAGCCAAGACGAAAAACCTTCTTGTCATCAGGCCGAAAAAGCAACATGGGCGTGTGTGCGGCGCTGGAAAAATTCACCGCGCGCTTTTGCTGATCAAAAATTGAATAAAAAGCTTGAACGCCAGCAGAAGCTGGCAGGGATTCGCTAAAAAACTTGTCCAAAGCGCGGAGCGTTTCAGCGGCTGAAGATGATGATTTTTTGTCGCGAAGGGCAGACTTCAAAACGGCCAGATCTTCGTCGGAAGCGCCGATGCTGGAAGGTAAATTGATGAGCAAAACGCCGTACCGATTTTCTCCGAGCATGAGCAAATCGATGTGGTTTTTCCCCGCGGAAGCGCCGTGCAGCGCCAGAAAATCAACCAGCAGGCCGCTGCGTTTTTGGCGACCTTTGGGAATATAGGGATAGACCCCCGTGCTTAACGGTTGCCGCAGATCATTATTGGTTTCGTCAGGGCTGAATTTCGCCTTGCTGACTCCCCACTCTGGTCCGCTAACTTCGTACATAATGACTCAAAGAAGATTGGGTGCGGCGTGACCGGCCGTTCGTGCGCCAAACATTTCACGAACTTCCGGATTTATTTTTTGCGGAAAAGGCGTACGTTTTCGATGCGTTGAATATATCTTTCGAGAGCCCGATTGTCAAGATTTATGTCAACATGGTCACAGGTTTTCGTTAAACTTGACGATAACCCGCCAATTGCTTCCGAGCGCTTTCAATTTGATGCAAAACAGCCCGTTTTCCCACGCCGCCGTAAATGTTTCTTTTTTCCAAACTCGCATCGAAAGTCAAGTCATCGTAAACATCATTTTCAAAGGCGGGATGGAGATTGATAAGCGTTGTCAAAGGAATTTTTTCCAGGGGAATCTTATTTTCAATTGCATGCTGAACAGCCCGACCAGCCACGGAATGAGCCTGGCGGAAGGCGACGCCTTTACGCACGAGATAATCGGCCAGGTCGGTAGCAAGCGTCAAATCGTCGATGGCTTGCTTCATTTTTTCTTTCTGGAATTCAGCCCCGGCCATCGCTTCTGAAAAAACTTGCGTTGCTATAATCGCTTCGTCAATTTGCCGGTAAGTACTGAATTTGTCTTCCTGCAAATCACGATTGTAAGTCAACGGCAGGCCCTTTTGTAGAATAAGAATCTGGTTTGAGGCGGAAATTGCAGCGGCGGCTTTGCCTCTGATAAGCTCCATAGCGTCAGGGTTTTTCTTCTGCGGCATCATGCTGCTGCCGGTCGCAAAAGCGTCGGAGAAATCAATGAAACCATATTCTGCGGAGTTCCACAATTGCATTTCGGCGCAAGCCCGACTGAGATGCGTGAAAAAAGCGCCGATGACAAAAAGCGTTTCGGCGCAAAAGTCACGTTCGCCGGTCGCATCGATGCTGTTCTCAGAAATTTGCGCAAACCCCAGCCTTTCCGCCAATTTTACACGGTCAATCTCAAAAGCGGCGCCAGCCAAAGCCCCGCCGCCCAGCGACATGACGTCCAGCCGTTTCCCAAAATCATCCAATCTTGAGATCGTGCGATCCACGCCCCAGAATACCGCCAAAATATAGTGGGACAACAAAATCGGCTGCGCTTGCTGCAAATGCGTGTAGCCGGGCAAAATGGCGCCTTGGTTTTCTTCCGCGATTTGCAAAAGTACAGTTTGCAAATCGACCAGCGTCGCCCGCCAATCTCCAAGCTTTCTCTTGACATATAAGCGGGCGTCCGTTGCGACCTGGTCATTACGGCTGCGTCCGGTGTGAATGCGCGCTCCCGCCTCGCCCGCCAACTCAGTCAGCCGGCGTTCAACGGCAACATGAATGTCTTCATCGCTGGGTAAAAACTCGAATTGATCATCCGCGAATTCCAGCGAAATTTGCTCCAGGGCCGCTTGAACCTGGCCTAACTCAGCCTCGGAATAGACGCCGATTTCCCGCAAAGAAAAAGCCCAGGCTTTATTCACAGCAACGTCTTCCCGCCACATGAGCCGATCCACTTCGATGGAGCGGGAAAACGCTTCCATTAACGGGCTTATGTCCCCGGAAATCCGTCCCGCCCAGACTTTTTCGTATCGTTCCGCCATAAAATCAATCCCGTTTGAATTTGCTGTAATCCGGCTTGTGGTAGGCACTCCGGCCGGTGCCGTCGATGTCGATCATAGCTTTAACTTTTAAGGGCAGGCCGTAAAGGTTGATGAAACCCTCCGCGTCTTTTTGCTGGTAAACGTCGTCTTCACCGAAAGTCGCATAGTCTTCGCGATAGAGCGAGTAAGGCGATTTTCTGCCCAATATGATACAATTGCCTTTGTAAAGCTTGATTCGAACGCTTCCGGAGACGTGTGCTTGCGTGCTCTCGATAAAGGCGTCCATGCTTTCGCGCAGCGGCGTGAACCAGGCGCCGTTGTAAACCAATTCGGCATACTCTGGCGCGATTGTATTCTTATGCCGCAAAACCGCCCGGGACAAGACGAGGCTCTCCAATTCGCGATGCGCGGCGTAAAGAAGCGTTCCCCCAGGCGTTTCGTAAACCCCGCGAGATTTGATGCCAACCAAACGATTTTCCACTAAATCAATCCGGCCAATGCCGTTTTTGCCGGCCAACTCGTTCAAGGCTTCAAGCAGACTGACCGGAGCCAATTTGCGCCCATTAATCCCAAACGGCTCGCCCTTTTCGAACTCTATCGTAAGTTCGGTCGGTTTGTCCGGCGCTTCCTCAGGAGAAACGGTCAGCTTATAAACTTCTTCCGGCGGCTCGTTCCAGGGATTTTCCAAAACGCCGCCTTCTGAAGAGCGGTGCCAGAGATTGTCGTCGTGGCTGTAAATTTTATCTCGGCTTGCGGTAATCGGAATATTTTTCTCTTCGGCGTAGGCTATCGCATCTTCGCGAGAGCGAATGTCCCACTCGCGCCACGGTGCGATTACCTCCAATTTGGGGTTCAGAGCCTTGTAAGTGAGCTCAAAACGGACTTGATCGTTGCCTTTGCCAGTACAGCCGTGGGCCACTGCGTCAGCCCCTTCCTGCTCTGCAATTTCGACCTGCCGTTGGGCGATCAGCGGACGAGCGACCGAAGTCCCAAGCAAATATTTCCCTTCGTACACGGCCCCGGACTTGATCATCGGATAAAGAAAATCATGTACAAATTCATGGCGTAAATCTTCCACGTAGCACTTGCTCGCACCAGTGGCGATAGCTTTTTCTTCAAGCCCAACCAGTTCTTCCCCTTGCCCCAAATTTGCGGCGACGGCGATCACCTCACAATCGTATTTTTCCTTCAGCCACGGAATGATGATTGACGTGTCAAGCCCGCCCGAATAGGCGAGAACGACTTTTTTGACGGACATTTTAAAAACCCTCCTTTTAAAACGCTGACGCTGTCATTTATGGTCATTTGCTACGCGTCATTTTTTTCGAAGAATGACGAATGATGCGAAGCAAATAACGATGAATGAATCGGGGGGAAAAGTTACAAGATTCAGCATGAATTCCAACTTTTTTCGCGGTTTTTCACGAATCGCTTTAGCGCGGGAATGATTGGCGGGTTGGAACTGTTTGCATGTCTATATTTATTTCCCTATTCGACGCATGAATGATCGTTCATATGTCAACACGTTTTGTTTTTTCAAGGGTATAGGAGAGAAAATGCACTACTACGAATCGAAAGATTTGAAAAAATTCGGCGACGTCGGGAAATTTCGCAAAGAATTGATGGACAAGTTTTTCGAGTATTACAATCTGGTTACGGGACAAGACGGCGCCTTGACCAAGCGCGAAAAAGCCCTGATCGCCTTAGCCGTTTCTCACGCCCAAAAATGCCCTTACTGCATCGACGCATACACAACCGCCTGCCTTGAAAACGGCGCCAACCCAGATCAAATGACCGAAGCCGTCCACGTCGCCGCCGCGATGGAAGCCGGAATCACGCTCGTGCATGGCGTGCAAATGCAAAACGCCATGGAAAAAATGGGCGCATAAACACCTTGCACGACTCGCCCCCAAAACACAGCCCCTTTCACGCCATTCACGCGCAGGCGAGAATGACAAAAACATGAGTTTTTTATGGTTGAATTACCTGTTCTCAACAGTCCGCAGCAAACAAAGGAAGACTTGCTGTATAATTTCCAGGACAAGGTCGACGTCTTTGGGCTCGACGTTTCGCCGACTTCGATTGAAACGCTTCAAATCAATATCACCAAGCTGTGCAACCAAACCTGCAAGCATTGCCACGTCGACTCTTCTCCCAGACGAAAAGAGCAGATGAGCCGAGAAGCCGTCGATAGAGTGCTCGAAATCCTGGCGAACCATGATGAGATTAAAAATTTCGACATAACCGGCGGAGCCCCGGAGCTGAATCCGCACTTTGACTATGCCGTGGTTGAAGCGCGGAAAATGGGGAAACATGTCATGGTTCGGCACAACCTGACTGTGACGTTCGACGGCAATCCGCAGACGGGCGAAAGCAAAGATTACCTGCCTGATTTCTTCCGCGAACAGCGCGTCGAAGTGGTCTCTTCCCTTCCCTACTATCAGGAATATTTCACCGACAAACAGCGCGGCAAAGGCGTTTTTCAGAAGAGCATTGACAGCCTGAAATTGTTGAACGAAAAAGGATTCGGCCAAAAGGACACGGGCTTGCAGCTCAACCTGGTTTACAATCCCGTCGGCGCGTTTTTACCTGCCTCGCAGGAAAGTCTGGAGGCGGATTACAAACGCGAGCTTTTCGATCAGTTCGGCATTGTGTTTAACCAGCTCTACGCCATCACAAACATGCCGATTCACCGCTTCAAAAATTCGCTGATTCGTCGCGGCGCCTATGACGATTATATGGGCAAATTAACCAGCGCCTTCAACCCCGCCGCCGCGCAGAGCATCATGTGTCGGTCATTGGTCAGCGTCAGTCATGACGGCAAAATTTATGATTGTGATTTTAATCAAATGCTGGAAATGGAAGTGAAAAACGGCGGCAATGAGCCTGCGACGATTTTTGATTTTGACTACAAAAAGCTTGTCGATCGTCGGATTCGTTTTGCTTCTCACTGCTTTGGCTGCACGGCGGGCGCGGGCAGCAGTTGCGGCGGCGAAACGGCTTAAGAAGTGGGTTCATGGAATATTGGAATGATGGATTTTTGAGGTAAAAAATGGATACGTCAAAAGACACTTTGCGGGAAGTGCAAAATTATTACGGGGAAACTCTGGGCAACAACGGCGATTTGAAAACCAGCGCATGTTGTTCGACCGAAAGCGTGCCGGATTATCAAAAAGAAATCTTGAAGCAAATCGACGATGAAGTTCTTATCAAATTTTATGGCTGTGGCTCGCCGATTCCGCTCGGCATTGAAGGCAAAACAGTTTTGGACCTCGGTTGCGGCACGGGACGAGACGTTTATCTGGCGGCCAAACTTGTCGGGCCGGAGGGTTTTGTGATCGGCGTGGACATGACGGACAATCAACTCGCGGTCGCAGAAAGACACGTTGAAAGTCAAACGACAAGATTCGGCTTCTCAAAGCCAAACGTCGATTTTCGCAAAGGATTTATTGAGAATTTAGCCGGAATCGGGATCGAAGACAATTCAGTTGACGTTGTCATCTCAAATTGCGTGATCAATCTTTCGCCGGAAAAGGAAAAAGTCTTTTCGGAGATTTTCCGTGTGCTCAAACCCGGCGGGGAGTTGTATTTCTCGGACGTTTTCACCGACCGCCGTGTGCCCGACGCTCTGCGCAGAGACCCGGTGCTTTACGGCGAGTGCCTCTCCGGCGCGATGTACACAGAAGATTTCCGCCGTTTGATGCAAAAGTTGGGCTGTCTTGATCACCGCGTGCTCTCAAGCTGCAAAATCGAACTCAACAATGCGGGGTTAGAAGAAAAAGCCGGGATGATCAACTTCTACTCACAAACGATCCGCGCTTTCAAACTGGACACGCTGGAAGACATTTGCGAGGACTACGGCCAAATCGCCTTTTACAAAGGCACGATCAAACACGCGCCTCACGCTTTTGTCCTGGACGATCATCATACGTTTCCCAAGGGGAAGCCGGCGCTTGTCTGCGGCAATACGGCGTCCATGCTCGAAGAAACGCGCTTTGCCGATCACTTCGAAATTATCGGCGACCACTCCGTCCATTTTGGCGCATTCGATTGTTCCGGCGACGACGACGCAGAAAGTTCAGCCACAGGCGGCTGTTGCTGAAACAATCATTTCTCCCGGCTCGTTATATTTTAGGATGATTCGTTTGTGACTTGAGCGCCTTTTTACATGAACCGGGAGACTAGCTATGGAACTGCTTGCACTTTTTATTATCGGCTTTGCCGTTTTAGTTTGCTTCAAAATCTTCGCCGTTCTTTTTGACGTCGCCATCTTCGCCATCGCGCTGCCCTTCAAGATTTTGGCTTGCTTTCTCGGAATTGTGTTCGGCGCCATCTTTCTCATTCCCCTCGGACTGTTTTTCGGAATTATTGGCGTATTGCTCGCCCCTCTGCTCCTCCTCGTTGAAGCGCTCCCTTATCTGCTCATCATTTTCGGCGTCATCTTTCTTCTCAAAAAAAGCTCCGCTTCCGCTTAATGGTTGTCACTCTGCAAGCATCCTTTTTGACTTCAACTGTGAGCATTCCAAAAGTTCTGCGATTGAGATCAAAAAGGATGCTCATTGAATGATTAACTGATGTTACGCACGCGTTGTTTGGCCCAAGATTCAGGATGTGAGTTACCGCACGTAACATCAGTGACTAATCTGGCCGTGCACCTACCCAGACGAAAACTTCTCAAACACGCTCTCAATATTTTTGCAGTTGCATCGCTGATAAGTTATACGCATATTTTGTCGTTCAATTTTTTCGATAAAGCTTTTGCTCGCTTCATTCGTCATATTTGTTGAGCGGTCGAGACAACCCTGCTCGATCAAACTTCAAATACATTGGTTACAGGAGAAAATAAAATAATGAATAAGCCGAAAACGTCTCATATTATTCTTTTGCTGATCGCCGGCATGTTCATCGGCGGCTTAACGGTATCGCAGCTCGAATGGACGCCCGAAACGCAAGCAAATATCTCATCTCCCGCACCGTCTCCGGCGTTTGCGGGAACCGCGCCTGCAAAAACGCCTGAACCGCAATCCTTTCGTTCAAACATCATCCGCGACTTAAACAACGCCTTCATCGACATTGCTGAAAAAGTTCAGCCAAGCGTCGTCACAATTTTTTCAGATAAAGTTATCCGAAGCACCGGCAGCACGGGTTCAAGAGACGATTTCTTTAGCCGTTTCTTTGGCTTCCGCATGCCGGATCAGCAACGCGAGAGACGTTCTCGCGGGCAAGGTTCGGGCGTCGTCGTGAGTCGCGACGGTTATATCATGACCAACGCGCATGTTATTCGCGACGCCGATGAGGTGCAGGTCATGTTCGTCGGCGGCAGGCGCGTAGACGCCGAGATTGTCGGTACCGATCCCAAGACCGACATCGCCGTCATCAAAGTCAATGAGCGAGGCTTGACCCCGATGGATTTCGGCAATTCAGACAGACTGCGGGTTGGCGAATGGGTTATGGCCGTCGGCAGTCCGCTGGACGAAAATCTTGCATCTACAGTCACCTCCGGAATTATCAGCGCCAAAGGTCGCTCACAAGTCGGCTTGGCGGATTATGAAGATTTTATCCAAACCGACGCCGCGATCAACCCGGGCAATTCCGGCGGGGCGCTCGTCAATCTCGACGGCGAGCTCATAGGCATTAATACCGCAATTGTCTCCCAGAGCGGCGGATTTCAGGGCATCGGTTTCGCAGTCCCGGTAAACATGGCGCGCCATGTCATGGAAGCGCTCATTCGCGATGGTCGCGTGACTCGCAGCTACATCGGCGTGACGATCCAAAACATCGATCAACGCATTGCCAGCCAGCTTGAATTGCCTTCGACGCGCGGCGCTCTCGTTTCATCCGTTCAGGAAGGCAGCCCCGCGGACAACGCAGGCGTACAAGTTCAGGACGTCATCACAGAACTGGACGGTGCACCGGTTCGCGACACGGCGCAATTGAGAAATACGATTTCATTGATGCGCCCGGGCTCTACAATTTCGCTGCAAATTTATCGTGACGGCAGATCGCGCACTTTAACCGCGAAATTAGACGAATTGCCGCCGGACGGCGAGCAGGTCAGCCAATCGCGGAGATCAAGCCGCGGGTCAATTAGGCTTGGTTTTCGCATAGAGAGCCTAACCGGCGAACTGGCAAGGCGCTACAATATTGACCCAAGTGAACGCGGCGTCGTCATCTCAGAAATTGATCGCAACAGTTCCGCAGGGCGCGAAGGCTTGCGCGAAGGCGATATTATCAAATCCATCAATCGTAAGCAGATTCGTAATTTGGACGAATTTGAAGATGCGACCGCGGATTTGAAGCGAGGCGATTCGGTTTTAGTGTATGTCAGCCGCCAAGGCAACAACTTTTTCCGGGCTTTTGAAATCGAATAGTGCAGCGCTTAAGTTTGATCGCCGAAATAAATCTTCGGTAAAAGTGTAACGGCCCGCTGGAATGAATCCGGCGGGCCTTTTTGTTTGGGGGCGCTTGATTTTGGAAATCGCCTCACCAAAATTGGCTTAATCTCAAAAAGGCTGGTGATTTCGAAGAAAGGAAATTTAGGAGAAAGGAAATTTAGGAGAAAGCGATGGCATACGATGAAGGCTTGGCGGAACGCCTGCGCGAGGCGCTGCATGAACATCCGGGCATGATTGAGAAAAAAATGTTCGGCGGCTTGTGCTTTATGCTCAACGGTCACATGTGCTGCGGCATTGTCAAAGATACGCTGATGCTTCGCGTTGGCCCGGAACAATATGAAGACGCATTGGCGCAACCCCATGCCCGAAAAATGGACTTCACGGGACGCGCCATGAAAGGTATGGTTTACGTCGACCCGGCAGGATTTACGGAAGACGAAGCGCTAAAATCCTGGGTGCAGCGAGGGCTTGATTTCGTGCATTCTTTACCGCCCAAGTAAGACGATCTGCAAATATGTACGTCTTGTTTTAAGGAATACTGGAACCAGATGCTCTATTAATCCAATATTCCGCAAATCCATTTTACCGCCAAAGCGATTCCCATGAATAGTAGTGGAAGCGCCGATCTGAAGACATGGCAACGAAAAGACCGCCTGGAAAATTTTGATTGAGTTCAAGATGCGTCACATCGGAACCATCGCTTTCTTCAGCCGCGACGCGCACGATCTTCAAACGCTTGTGCTCATGCGGATCGTCTTTTGTTCCGAATCGAGAAAAAATATGAAAGCTGTCGGCTTGTTGATCGGAAACGACGATATAGCCCGTGCTGTCCGTCGGCGCATAAATCGAAAGTCCTTCGCGATCCTTCTCAAAACCTCGCCTCCCCAAAACGGCTAACTCTTTGTTCGCATCATTCTGATCAGGATCGGCGTGATACTTCCTGACGCCATAGCTCTCGTCGCTGTAATAAACAAAGCCCGCCTGATCATCAACCGCGATTGCTTCGATTTCTCCTTTCCCGCTCCAGTTCCCAAACGCACGTTCTTTTTGCAAAGAAACGCGGCCATGACCGTCTCCAGAAATTCGATATTGCCAGAGATAGCCGTCCGATGGCCCGGCCTTCCGGCTGACTATGGCAAAAGTAACTTCGTCAGAAGCCCTTCGATAGAGCGCCACGCCCATGGGTAGCCGGAAATCTTTGGACCCGTCGGCGTCTTCAAATAGCCGCAACCCGCCGCCGTCCACCGCGCGCATGTCCGGCAGGGTAAAAACGCGTAGTTTTTGCGTATTTCGCTCGGTCACCACCGCCAAATCAAATTTACCGTCATCCAAAACAACGTCGTATTCTACATCGACGTTGTTCGGGCGGCCAAGATCATAGACGGATTTGTCTTCGAGAATATTTCCTTCCAGATCAAACACAAACAATGCGCCGTTTCTGTGCTTATCCGTCCCAAGAATCAAGCTTTTTTCAGGGTTTTCTCTATTGATCCAAATCGCTGGATCGTCGGAGTCATACTCCACCTTCTCAGTCACAAGAACAGGCTGCAGCCCTTTTCTTTTTGATTTTTTACGTCCTTTTTTGCGCTTACTTTTCGGTTCGTCAAAATCACAGGCGGCAAAAGATGCAATCAGAAGCAGCACGACGATTTTCAATATTTTGGTCACAATCCTCATCTCAAGTCATTTTTGGGGGGATATTTTTGAGAACTATACGTGCAAAAAGCGACGTTCGCTGTTGCTTCTTTTGAACATCGTCACACCTTAAAAGGCCGGCTAATTCTATTTGGCGGGATTCAAACGTTGTGGAGGGATGCGAAGGTTCGCGAAGTTTTCTGTTTTCAATTTTTGATGGCGGACTTCCCTAGAACCGCCACTCATCCTTGAGTTGCAGCCAGACTTTCTCCGCGATTTTTTCCATCTCCACGTAAGACAAATCAGAAGGCTGATGATCATGGCCGCAACCACAATCATCTTCTTTCGGAGAGCGCTGCGGTTCGACCTCACAGCCGGGATCGACGGCTTCAACGCCGTAGCTTTGGCGAATTTCGGCAAGCTTTTCAACTTCTTGGGCGGCTAATTCCTTTTCGCCGCCAAGCATGCGACTGAGCAGGATAATTTTGGCGTAATGCTCCAGCCTTTCCATTTTGAAATAGGCTTCCCAAATATCCCGTCCCATTGTCACGGCGCCGTGGTTGGCCAACAAGATCGCTTCATGATCCTGCACGTATGGACGGAGTGATTCCGGCAATTCTTGCGTGCTCGGCGTACCATACCTGGCAATGGGAATGGAACCAATCGTGGTAATAATTTCCGGGGAGACGCAACGATCCAGCGCCAAGCCGGCCGTCGCGAAGGCGGTGGCGAACGGCGGATGTGCATGAACGACGGAGCGAATATCTGGGCGTTCGTTATAAATAAAAAGATGCAGCGGCAGTTCGCTGGAAGGCTTGCCTTCGCTCAAAACACGACCTGAATCGTCAACAACGACGAGCATTTCCGGCGACATGTCTCCTTTGCAGACGCCAGTTGGGGTGGTCAAGATCTTGTTGTCGTCCAGGCGAAAGCTGATGTTACCGTCATTCGCGACGACGAGGCCGAATCGATAAAGCCTTTCTCCCGCAGCGCAAATTTCTTCGCGAATTTTTTGTTCATTCATCGGGACTCCTTCGCCAACGTCGTTATTTTTATCGGAAGCATTGTTTGTTCTAAAAAGTGATTGTCCACCATTTTTGACAAGGCTTTTCAAGACGCTGGTTTTAGTCATTTCCGTCCCCGCCTCCACGCATAAGCGTCAACCTTAGTTTGAAGCGGCCCAAGAACTCGTTCCCAAACTCCAGTTTGGGAACGGAAATGGACTCGAAACTCCGGTTTCGA